>CAZPSP010000001.1:0-52478 GCA_964589285.1 uncultured Dehalococcoidaceae bacterium
TCTGCATCCTTATGTATGTGCGGCGGATGTCCAACTCTTACCTTGCCGGAGGAAGGGCTAACTGCCTGTGGCAGGTTCCAATGGACCCAATAGAAATTACTTCCTTCAAAAGCGCCATGATCTATACGCGCAACATCGGCACGTCCGCGTTCAATTTCTTCCGGGGTTGCCCGATAGGTTTTAAAGTACTTCCCGTATTTCGTTTCAGTCATTTTCCATTTCCTTTCTTTACTCAATTTTCGGCGTTCTCTCATTTAAACATATCGATTTTCCTATTTCAATCACACAAAATCAATTTAATACCGGCTGCAGCCACCTGCTATAAACCTGTTGATTACCGTTGATGATAGCGGTAAAATTGGCTAAGTTTGAAACGTTTGGCTCATTTTGCAGTCTGAGGAGAGTATATGCTGGCACAGGTTATCCTGACCCCCGCGGAATCGAAAAAACTCGTTTCCCTCGCTATCGCCCGAATGGACATTATCAAACGGGCTGCGCGGGACGGCATGGTCATCATGCATCCCAGCAGCAGCACCTACTTTATTTTTGAAGAACTGACCGGGATGAAACCAAAAACCAACTACTGGGTATGCGGTGTCGTCGCTCCGAGAGGCACCTGCGTGGAGATGGCGATGCTGTTCGGCGGCCACTCTCCTTCGCCGGAAAACTATAATCCGCGGGATCTTCGCGGCCTTTGGGCGATCAGGAAAGGAGAGGTAATCCTTGAAGCAACCCTCTCCGAATTACTTGAGCAGATGACCGCTGATGACGTCTACATCAAGGGAGTGAACGCGCTGGATACGCAGGGCAATGCCGGCATCTTGATTGGAGAACCCGTGCAGGGCGGCGCCCTGGGAGTGGTCCTCTCAGCCTGGAGAAAGAAAAGGTTCACCTTCATCTACCCCGCGGGGCTGGAGAAACTGATACCCATTCCCGTCGACCAGGCGGCAAGAGAAGCAAAGAAAGCTCACTACGAATACGGTATGGGCCTTCCCGCCGGTCTCTTCCCCTGCCCGGAAGGCAAGGTCATCACCGAGATTAACGCGGTTGAACTCTTGAGCGGGGCGGCGGCGATACCGATAGCTGCGGGCGGCCTGGGCGGCGCCGAAGGAGCGGCGACGCTCGTCATCAAGGGGACCGACGAACAGGTTAGATGCGCCATAGAATACATCGAGCGTTCCAAGGGGACAAGGCTGCCCCCGTTACGCCTCTGTAATTGCAGCGATTGCCCGGTCCCTGACTGCAAATTCCCGCTGGGAGATAAGCACTGGGTAACAGGGTAGAAGAAAGCGGAAAGGATTTTTTGCTGGAAGCTACTGTTCCGCGCGGAACGGCGTAAAAGCCTGCAGCCTTTCGCTGCAGTACTCACGCAGCATCGCTTCCCGGTCACGGATGGCGGTCTCCCGCAAAACACCGTCACTCAGTGTGAAGAGCCGGTTACCCAGCCGGAGCGCCTCCATGATGTCATGCGTCACGTAGACGACCGTGGTATGGTGCTCCTCCAGTATCTCGCCGAGCATGGCGAGCAGCGAGTCCGTCATCTCCGTATCCAGGCTGCTGAAAGGCTCGTCCATGAGGATGACCTGCGGTTCTATGGCAAAGGCCCGGGCAATCGATACTCGCTGCACCATGCCGCCGCTGAGCTGCCCCGGATAGTATCCGGCGTAGTCCGCCAGCCCGACCTGTTCCAGCCACCGGGAGGCACTCTCCCTGGCCTCTGACTTGTTCCGGCCCAGCGCGCGCAGCACCAGCGCCACGTTTTCCCGCGCGGTATTCCAGGGGAGCAGGCGGTGGTCCTGGAACACAAACCCCGTCCGTTCTCCATCCGTCCGTATCGCACCTGAATCCGGTTTCAGCGTCCCGGCTATCAGCCTGAGCAGCGTCGTCTTCCCGGAGCCGGAAGGCCCGGTCAGCGTGACGATCTCGTTTTTCCCCACCGTAAAGCTGATATCGGCCAGGACCGGCTTGCCGTTGAAGGACCTGGAAACATGTTCGAAGCTGATCATGTCGCCCTCTGCCATCGCAGGAGAATACGCCTTAAAGGACGCAGCAGCCCGAACTCGATGAGCGCCAGCAAGCCGAACGTCAGGATGATCCAGGCGAACAGTTCCGGCGTCTCCAGGTGGGTCCAGGACAGGTAGATGCCGTGTCCGATGCCGTTATTCGCGCCCAGGAATTCGGCGAGGATGGCTGCCCTCACGCCGATGCCGGCTGCCAGCGTCAACCCGGCCATGACCGCCGTACCGATGCCGGGAAGGTAAATGTGACTGAACCGCAGGTTGCGCGGCAGACGATAGACCTGCGCCATCTCGATAAGCCGCCGGTCGATGGCCTGCATTCCCTCCACCGTGCTGACATAAGTGAACGGCAGGGTGATCAAGCCGGTCATGGCGATGACCTGGGTGCTGCCCAGGCCGAAAAGCAGCAGCACGATAACGAGGATGATGATGGACGGCACGGTCATCACCACCCAGCGTAACGGTTCCAGGAAAGCCTGCCAGCGCCGGTTCAGTCCCGCGGCAATGCCCAGCAGCCCGCCCGCGACGCTGCCCCCGATGACACCCAACAGTATCCTGCTCAAGGTGATGCCGAGCTGCTCCCACAGGTTGGCGGTAGTGACGAGGTCCCACAGTGCCCTGGCGGTACCCGCGGGGGAGGCGATGATGATATCCGGCAGGGTCATGGAAAGGACCTGCCAAATAAGAAAAAGCGCCGCAACGCCGAGAATGATGAAGCCGACAGACGAGGAAGACTTCCCATCCCCGGCGGTCCCTTTATTCCTGGCTTCCATAATAGAAAGCACCATCCGGAAGCTTGCCCCCGATATAGTCCGGTGAAAGCTCCATCAGGGCGGTGAAAAAGTCCTGGATGTCATTCCGCGCATCTTCCGCAGGAACGTAATCCCAGGTGATACGCTGCATGGATTCTGTCAATACCTCGGCGGTGAAACCCTGCTCGGCCAGCACCCTGGCGCCGAGTTCGCCGGCCTCCCCGGGATGGTCCAGCATCCACTCGATGGCTCTTTCGTACTCCTCGCGGAACCGCCGGACGACCTCGTCATTCTCCTTCATCGTCCCCAGGACCACCGTTCCGGCGATAGCGGAACGGCTGTCCCCTCCGGAGACAGTTTGCCATTCCGCGCCCATATTCAGGTTACGGTACAGGGTAATTCCGGAAGCGGCGGCCCGGTTGAGCACGGACGTTGCGGACGGCTCGGACAACAATGCGTAGTGCTCCTGCCCGGAGAGGAGCAACTGCGAGGCCTGGACGGGGTCCGGCGCGTAGTAGATATCGATGTCCGTTTCCGGATCGACTCCTTCACTGGCGAGGACGTACTGGAAAACAGCATCCGGAACGGCCCCCTGGTACGGGACCACCACCGTTTTCCCGGCCAGGTCTGCGGCTGAACCGATGTCCGGATCGGTGCTGACAAGGAACAAGATATTCCAGATGGAACAGTCCAGTAATTGCAGGCCGATACCTTTATTGTAAAACGTTGCCGCGGAGGTGGTGGGCAGGGAAAGGAAGTCCCCCTGTCCTCCGGCGATGATAGCCTGGAGCTGGGTGGGCGTGGACCAGATGGTCAGCGTTGTTTCTTCCGCCACATCGCCAAGGCTGTTATTTTCCGCCATATATGCGAGGGGAATAGAGAGCGGGCCGATGGTCCCGACCAGCCGCACGGTCTCCAGCTTCTCCCCCTGTCCGGAAGAACACCCCGATAGGAGGGATATCAGCAGGACGATAATCAACCCTGATACTGTATATTTCATTTTCCCGCCGGTTTTCTGAACGCTGTCCCAATTCCATTATAATATGAAACCGTGTCCGGCGCGAACAGAAAACCCGGAGAAGGTAGCAACCGCGGCTGTTTTCCAGCCTGGTGTCAGCTTCTGATAAGGTAACTTACCGTGCCCCCAAAGGTCGCGTCATGGCGGAAGGATAATATGATGTAGATGATATTGTAAACGTCCAGCGGTGTTCCTGTCTCGAAGGCCGCGGACGTATCCCCGGCCTGGACGTATGCCGAGATGTCAAAGGTATCGAGGTCGATGCCGTTGATATTCGGGTTGTCCAGCGTGTTCGAATATGAGTTGAAGATATTGTTCGCGGGGTTCACACCGTCGCTGAGGACATTATCGTTCAGGCTGACATAGTCTCCGGTGTAGAAGGGGTCGCCTTCTCCGACGAAGCAGGTCAGGCGGCTGCCGGCCGGATTGGGAGGGGTCAGGAAGCCGGTGATCGGAAGGTTGACCGTATCGCCACCGCCCACGTACGTGAAATCATCATAGAGGTAGAGCTGATGTCCAACCGTCTCCGGGCTCGTATAGATGAGTATCAGCGACCACCCGGCATAAGCCCATTCCCGGTAGCCCGTGCTCGTATTGGGAATGCCCAGCGGGTAACCGGTGCTGCCGCTCGGATAAAGGCTGACGGAATAACCGGGATCGTCCGGCCTGGTTCTCAGGACATGCCCGAGAGTATAGGTACCGCTGCCGTTCATCCCGAGCTGGCCGTTATCTATCATGGTATTGATAAGGCCGGTGGCGTCATAGAAGCAGGAATAGGAATAGGTGCTTCCTGCGTTCTGGTCTACCTGCTGGCGGTCCGCGACGATTTCCTGCCCGTTGAACATGACGCGGTTGACCCCGAAATCTTCCTTAAATATCCGTATATTGTCGATATAAGCGCACTCGTCACCAAAATAGTCCGAACCATTAAAACCATCCAGATAGAACCTTAACCGGAAGCCGTCCGTCAGGAAACCGTCCGGAATCGTCCCGCTAAAGTCATTGACCGATGCGCCGCCCTGGAAGGCAGTGCTCATACTGCTCCAGGTCACGCCGTCATTGGCGGAAAACGAATACCGCAGCCGGTCTTCGAATTCGAGCCAACCGCCTGAGGACTGTTCCCAGGATATCTTGACTTCGGTACCCTGGTACGCGCTGAGGTCGACGCTGTAGTCCATCTGGAGATACCGGTCTGTTTCTTCATGGTCCGAGTCATGATGCCCCCGGAACTCACCATCATGGACGTCCCAGTCCGCGCCGATTATCCAGCCGATGGACTGCTGTTCCTCAATAACGATATCGGAGACGGCATCGCTGAAAATATCAACCTCATGAATGTTGTCTATCCAGCCGGACCAGTACAGTCTCGCGGATTGAATGGTAGCCGTATCCGGCAGGTCGTTCTCAGCGACGATGGCATTGCTCTCACTGAACAGGCGGTCGCGGTAACGTTCGTTCCAGGTCGTGGTCATGAGGGTATTTCCGATAGCCAGGTAGTCTCCGTTCACCGCGGAATCGAGTTCTCTGACCTCGCTTTTTCCTACGTAGATTTCCACGCAGGCTTCCCCGGCACGGCCGGTGATATGGAAGATACGTGTATCGGCATCCCAGGTAAAAGGAACATCCGGGGCGCCGCTGGTGGTGACCCAGGAGACCGCGGCCGGTCTCTGGTCCGGTTCCTGAGCCGTATAATCGAACGTTATCGTACTGATGATCGAGGCGCCTTCAGAACTCACGTCCGGCCCGAATTCCTCAATGGGGACCGACCAGAAATGCCACAACACGGCCTCGCCGCTGGCATGAGGAAATACCTCGACGGAGTGCGGATAGTACGACGCGCCCGAATCCTCTTCCAAATTGCTGCTTCCCTCGACGTAACTGAAACCAGGCGGCAGCCACACTCCCAGGGTCTCTATTGCAGGTTCGTTGATACCGTCCGTGAAGAAACTGAGCCGTAACTGATAGGTGCTGCTTTCCGGCGGCGCTCCGCCGGACAACATCAGGAGCCCGTTTTCAATGATGGTCCTGGCTTCCAGATCGCCGGGAGCGGCGATGTTGCTCGGGAGCCAGACATTGTCCACTTCGACATTAACTTCATAGCCGTTGACCGGCGCTTCGAGGGTATAGTTCCAGCTCGATTGGAAATCATACTCCTGGTATGAAGACCCGAACACGGTGCTAAAATTGTCATACCTCGCATACCAGATACCGTCGTTGATGCCGGATTCAGCGGCGTAGATCTGGCGAGTATTATCTTCGAATATCATCCCGGTCTTGAAACCGGTACCCACATAGGAAAGTACGGGCGGGACGACCAGAGTCGCCAGCGCCATGAAAACCAGGACGAGCGCCATGGCAGCTCCGGCCTCGTTCTTCCGGAACCTGTTCCAGACTGTTCGTACTTTATTATACAATGCGTTCATAGTTACATGCGTGACCGTGGGAAAAAGAGTGAGATCCTGGTCTCGCTCTTTTGCGAATTGTTCCCGCCGAGCGTGGTGAGTTGTACCATCACGGCGTTGCCGGTCAGTGTTGCATCGTTATCGGCGTCGGAAGTCAAGCCGACCAGCGCATTCATTTCAGAAGACGTCCAGATGCCGCGCGTATTCTGTGAGGCAGCCGCCACAAGTATTCTACCGTCACCAGCTGCGGCCCATGTATCGGAATCCCGTGTCGCATTCCCGCTCAATGCCACCGTTATGTTTCCGGAATTCGTGACCAGCAGCCCGTTATCCCCGGCCATACCAGCATAGATGGTAAATGAATCCCCGGCATCGGGAAGATGGAATGATCCTTTGTCCATATAATGGCATTGGGAGGCTGAAGAAGTATCCACATACATCGCAACGACGGTCTGAATCGTTTCACCGCCGTTCTTGGTTAGCGTCCGTACCAGGTCAGTGCCCGCCATGGTGTAATTGATGGAATACGTCGTCCCGTCCCATTGGATCCATTGGAGATGGATGGGGAACCCGTTATCTTCACCCAGTTTAACGGTCTGCGCTTGCGGGATATCTTTCGCCAGCCACTGCATGGCGTTCTCCACCTGCTTGATGGCGGTGACATATTCCGAGCTGTTGGCTCCGACCCGTATCGTTTGCGTGATGCCGGCGTTGATGGCCACGGTGAGCAGCCCGAGGATTGCTATAACGACAAGCAACTCAATGAGCGTATATCCTGCCTGGCGGCTGAAAAGGGCCAATAATCTGCGTGTTTTCATCGGTTCGCTTTAATGATTTCCAAGGTCGTGGATGGTTCCCCGTTGTGCCTGATGGTAACCACGATCTTTTCGATATTACCGAGACGGTAAGGCGTTACATCGATCGCCGCCGTATAGCCGGGAAACATTGCTGGGATCGGCGCCGGCGAGTAGCTCAGCGCGTACGGCTTCTTCATGACCGTCTCTATCTGGCTGCGCGCCAGTTCCTTAGCGATTTCCTGCTCGTCCGCGGCAGGGACCGCCCGGTAGATGCCCGTCATGCCTCCCATGAGAACGGAACCGATGATGCCCAGCAAGGCGATAGCGATGATCGTCTCAATGAGGGTAACACCCTTCTCCCGGCTATCCGCCTTATTGCCGATGCTTCCCGTATAACGGCGCAACGACCGGCGAAACCCTCTCAGTGCGCGGTACATGCCGTGCTTCATACTGCTGGACCTTTCCCGAAACACTAACTGGATGAACCGTTGCCGTGGCTATCTATGCCCGTTTTTTGAACGGCATCCCCGTCCGCTCTTGCCCGAAGACCGCCCAGGGTCCGGTTGGTGACCCGGGTCTTGGCTGTTTTCCCCTTCTCGATTTTATCCACGAGGTGGGCGGAATCATGGCAATAGAGCAAGGCATGTTCGCGGCTGATCACGCCTTCCTTGTATAAGGCGAAGACGGCGTTATCCAGGCTTTGCATGCCCGCTTCCGAAGAACTCTGGATTACGTTCATGATCTGGTAATTTTTCCTGGTACGGATCAGGTTACTGATCGCCTCTGATTCCAGCATGACCTCCACGGCGGCCACCCGGCCGGGGCAGTCTACCCGTGGAATAAGCTGCTGGAACAGGATACCGCGCATCGTTGTGGCAAGCTGCAGCCGTACCTGGTCCTGCTGGTGGGCCGGAAATACATCAGTAATCCTGTCCAGGGCCTGAATGGCATTGGATGCGTGCAGCGTCGTCAGGACCAGATGACCGGTCTCGGCGGCTGTCAGGGTCGTTGCTATCGTATCCAGGTCCCGCATCTCTCCCATGAGGATAACGTCCGGGTCCTGCCGCAGCGCCTGCCGCAGCGCGATATTGAAGGACTTTGTATCCGTCCCCACCTGCCGCTGGGAAAAGGAACAGAGTATGTCCTGGTGAACGTACTCAATAGGGTCTTCGATGGTAATGATATTACGCCGGGTGTTCTGGTTCATGTACCCGATTATCGCGGCCAGGGTCGTCGACTTGCCGCTGCCGGACGGCCCGCAGATCATGACCAGACCGCTTTCATTCAAGGCCAGTGTTTTACAGACTTCCGGGAGACCGAGTTCTTCTATCGTAGGGATCCGTGTCTGTACCTGCCGGCAGGCCATGCAAATACTGCCGCGCTGCTGGTAGGCGCTGAAACGGAACCTCCCCAGCTTTTCATCCGCATAGCTGAAATCAAGTTCGAGTTCTTTAGCGAACGATTCGCGTTCCTGGGGCGTGGTGACCTGGGCGAACAATTCCTGTATATCATCTTCGGAGAGAGGCCCGTCGTCTTCCAGGTTCGACAATTGGCCGTCGATCCTGACCAGGGGCCGGGCATTCACCTTAAAATGAATGTCACTCGCGTTGAGTTCCTGAAGCCGGCTCAGAAAATGACTGATAGTTACCATGGCGTTTCCGTTCCGGGTATGCTAGTCGTTATACCCTATCGCAATTCTGAAGGTGAACCCTCTCAGGTCCTGGGCGCCGATCTCCTCAAGCTTCGGTTCATAACCGGAGCTTTCCAGGGACTGGACATAGTCCACCACCTTGTACGGGCTGTCGGTAAAGCCGACAAGTCTCATCTCGGCGCCCTGTACATTCAGCGAGGTCAGGAATGTCTCATCCGGTAAAGCGGCCCTGACCTTATCGATGTTCGCTACATATTTTCCCTGGTCGCCGAGCAGGTCTTCGCGGGCCTCGGTAACGGTCTGGATCGCCCGCTTGGTACTTTCTATCTGTTTCAGGAGATCGGTTTGCCGGGATTCCGCTTGTTTCGCCTCAATAAGTTCATTATTCAAGCGGGCGGCTTCCGCCTGAAGGGCATCCCGCTCGATCGTGCTGTCGGAAATTGCGGAATTGACCGTCCAGCCGGCCATGGCAATGACGAAAACAGTGACCGGCACCGCCGCAAGCCAGGCCGGCACCCTGGCCGGACGGCTTCTGAACCTGCCGGAGAGAATGTCCACATCGACGTCGTAATAGGGGATTTCATCGCGGGCAGCCTCGGACCGTTTCTTGTTGTCCTTCTTGAGCAAACCGACGTTGGTAGCGAATGCATGGGGACTGAACGCGAACGGAAAACCGACCGGAAACTCCATGACCTCGGCGGGATGTCCGGTAAGCCGGCTGACCCGGCCGATGAAACTTTCACCCTCATCCTCGTTCTTTGTTTCACCGTAGGCATGAGCCACGAGATCGCCCGTAACAATGATCGGATACCGGGAAAGGTCGATGCCTTCTTCCATGCTGTTCTGTAAAAAGGAGATGAGCTTCATGAGTTCATTGGCGAACTGGTCGATATATTCCACGGAGTTTTCTCGGTTGTAATCGATCACCGCGGAGTGCATTTCCCGGATGTACCCCTGGCTGGTAAGAACGATGTCCATGTGCTCGTCATCGAGACAGGCGATGATCGCATCCGGTACGGAAGCGACCCTGGCAACCGCCAGCGGGACCAGGTCCATCGCCCAGTCTTTAATCTCGGCTGCTTTCATGGTAGCAATCACGGAATCCACCAGTTCCCGGTCGGCCCCGAGGATAAAGTAGTCGACGCCTTCCTTCTTTTGCTCCAGGGGCGCCCACGACACGTAAAGTTCCTCGACGGAGATGGCCATTTCTCCCTGCAGTGAACGCATGATCGCTTCTTCTACATGGTCTTCCTTGAGGACCGGCAGATCGATAATGCGATACGCGTACGGCAGTCCGCTGACCGATACGGTGACCCGGTTCTTCGGCAAGTGCTGGGTCTCAAACATTTCATGGATGATGGCGCCGACTTTTTGCGGTTCAAGGATATGAGCATCCTCGACCAGGCCGGGGTCGAGGTTCTTGCTCATCCAGGACTTGATGACCGAACCGTTTCCCGCGACGAGTTTCACTTCATGCGAGGTAATATGCAGTGTTGTCTTGATCATTATCTCATTCCCCCGGTTAACGTCTGTACATGGACACTATCAGAGCACCCTCGGCTTGGGACGGTTCCTCTTTATCCCCGATACCGTCACCATTGAGTTGGAGACCGGCGGTCACAACAGACCCGATATCTCCGTTTTCCAGAGTGGTAATAAAGTTCTCGATAGCGTCTATCTCCCCGGCGACCAGGACCTGGACCTGGTACTCCTCAAATCCACTGGATGTGGACGACCAGTCCGTCGTGCGGAGAGGTACAATGGTGATGGCGTTTTCTTCAGCGATGGTCAGCATGGTATCGATGAATCCGGGGATGTAAATGTCATCCGGCAGTTCCGTGGATTCATACTCCAGTTGCGCCTGAAGTTCTTCCAATTGATATTGCAGCGTATCATCGATTTGAGGGCGGTTTTCCAGTTCTTTTTGCGTTTTTTCTATTTGAGCGGCCAGGACTTCCCGCTCATCTGCCGAGCGGGCCCGGGCAACATCGTAGATAAAGCCCGTCCCCCAGTAAATGAATGCCGCGATACAAATGACAATAACGCCGGCGATGATCAGTCTTTTTCGCATCTGTTTACCTCTCCATGTACCCGTTCGCGGTTAGCCTATCGAACCTGCGAGGCTGTACATCGGCAATATCGTAGAAAGCGCGATGAGAGCGATGGCTATACCGATGCCGATGGTAATGACCGGTTCAATGGTCGCGACAAAGGCCGCCCTCCGTTCCGCCAGGGTCTTTTCCTGGGCGGCAGCGATATTTTCAAACGCGAGCGCGATATCTCCGGTACGCTCACCGATCGCGATTTTTTCCACTTCCATCCGCGTGAGAACATCCGTTTGCTGAATTACCGTGGTAAGCGCTTGTCCCTGGAGCAACTGTACCCGGGCGCGCAGGAGGATGTCCCGCAGGCGCCTGTTCCCCACGGTACTGCCGGCATAAAAGAGTACCTGCGGCAGCTTGAGGCCGGACTTCAGCAGCATGGAAGACATATACGAATAGGTCAGCATGTTTGATGTCTGCACCATGCCGCGCACCACGGGGAGACGCAGTAAAAAGTAATCCAGGCTTTTCTTCCCATTCTCCGTCCTGAGATAGAGCCACACTGCCAGGACGATCGCGGCGAGAGCGGCGAATATGCTTACCAGGTTGTTCAAGGCGAAATCGGATATTGCCATCATGCCTGCCGTCAGCGCCGGTAATTCCGCACCGGTGGAACGGAAGACTTCAGAAAGGGACGGAATAATATAAAGGACCAGGAACAAAGCCACGCCGAAGGCCATGGTCAGGATGACCGCCGGGTAGGAAAACACCCGCCGCAACTGCTTCCGCGTTTCTATCCTCTTGTTCATGTAATCCGCCAGGTACGTCAGGCCTTTCTCCAGGTTGCCTGATTTTTCGCTGGCGCTGATGACCTGGATGAACGTTTCCGAAAAGATACCCTGCTGGCTGATGGCATAGGAAAAGGAGTTGCCGCTATTGATGGAGTCCATGATAGCGTTGATGACGGTTTTCAGGGTCTTGTTTTTCGTAACCTCGCTGATGAAGTCCAGGGCTTTCATCAACGCGATGCCGGATTCCAGCAATTGCGCGAGCTCATAGGAAAACTCCATGATGTCTTTTTCCGTGATCTTGCGGCGCGTCAGTTCCCCGATGAGTTTCTCTACGGCCTGGGTTTCTTTAGATTTGATGGACAGGATGCGCTGGTACCCCATCCGGCGGATGGCCTGCTCCGCACTGGATTCCGAGACCGCGGAGATTTCTCCTGCCCTTATTGTTTTTTGCGGGGTATAGACCTGATACCGATATACGTTCACGACCCGTCTCCGTTAAAAACCCACTGTATGCAGGCACCGCATGACCTCGGACACCGTCGTCTCGCCGTTCTTTACTTTCAGCAATCCGTCCTGCAAAAGAGTGTTCATTCCTTTTTTTGTCGCCATTTCCTTGATTTCGTCATAATTACTGTGACGCCGCACTGCGTCACGGATGGTCTCGTCCATTACCATAAGCTCGAAAACGCCGGTCCGGTTAAGGTATCCCGTATGGGAACAGAACTGGCAACCTGCACCGTGATAGAGCACCGGCGCTTTTTCACCGGTCAGTTGTTCATAGATCGTCGCTTCCTCGGAATCAGGTTCGTCTTCGGTCTTGCAGTAGACACAGATGCGGCGCACCATACGCTGAGACAGCACTCCGATGAGCGTCGAGGAGATGAGATAAGCGTCGATGTCAAGCTCCATCAGCCGGAAGAGGGTACTGACGGTATCATTGGCGTGAATGGAGGCCAGCAGCAAGTGCCCCGTCAACGCCGCCTGGATGGCCGTCTTGGCGGTCTCCTGGTCCCGGACCTCACCGATGAGCACGACGTCCGGGTCACTGCGGAGGATGGCGCGCAGACCGCTGGCGTAAGTAATACCGGCTTTCACGTTCACCTGGGTCTGGTTGATGTTATGGAAAGTGTATTCAATGGGGTCTTCGATAGTAATAATGTTGTTTTCGTTTTTGTCCATCTCGTTGATACAGGCATACAGTGTGGTAGTCTTGCCGGAACCCGTTGGCCCGGCCACAAGCAGCATTCCTGCGCGAGACTTGAGTATGTCTTTGACACCGGCCTCCGTTTCCGCCAGCATCCCCAGGTCGGCCAGGTTATAGAGAGAGACGGACTTATCGAGCAGCCTCAGCGTAATCCGTTCCCCATTCGAAGTGTTCAAAGTCGCCATACGGACGTCGATCTCATGGTTGTCCACCGTCACCATGAACTGCCCGTCCTGCGGCCGCCGCTGCTCGGCGATGTCCATGTCCGCCATAATCTTCAGCCTTGTCAGCAGGGAAGGATAAGCATTGAGCGGGATGGAGAACATATCGATGAGCGTGCCGTCCACGCGGAAACGCACGCGTAACCGGTTGTCCTGAGGCTCGAAGTGGATATCCGAAGCCCGGTTTCTGGCTCCCTGCTGGACAATCATCTGGATGGTCTGGGTGACCGGAGATTCATCCGAGTCTCTGACGAGGTCTTCCGGGCGCGGCTCTCTTTTCCCCGCCAGTATACCCATCTGCTGGGTGATTTCACCACCGATGTGATAGTAGAGATCGATGGCGCGCTTGACTTCCTTGGGCAAGGCGAGCTTGACGATAACCCGCTTCTGAGATATGGCCCGGAGTTCACTGAGAGCGTGAATATCGTCCGGGTAAGCCATGGCCACGGTGACGGTGCGGCTACTCGCCTCAATCGGCATGAGCGTGTACTTGCGGGCGATGGCTTCCGGGATGAGGCTCACAGCTTCAGGTTCGATAACCGCCTCTCGCAGGTCCACGAACTCGATGCTGAACCTTTCCTGCAGCACGTCAGAGAGGCTTTCCCAGGTAATCTTACCCAGTTGGACCAGGATCTCACCAAGCCTGCCGCCCTTTTCTTTCTGCACTCCCAGAGCGGCCTGGATGTCTTCTTCGGTCGCTAAACCGCTCTCCACCATGAAGGTGCCGATCTTTCGGCTGGTTAAAGTACGGTAGATGGTCTCTGCGTATGCCGACATGTGAGTCTCCTGGATCGCGTTCAGTCCCGGAAACCGGCGGACAAGAGATTATCCGGTCCCCCGTCGGGCATTGAGCCTCAAGCCTGTCATTCCGGCAACTTATCTCTATCTTAGTATTGGGGGTTTATCTTTACTTCAGTGTTAGCCATCATTAGAATTGGGTGTCAGACCTCAAAACTCCCGGGCGGATTTCATACACTGTTTACATTCCGGCAGTCTCTATTCACAAAACGTTTATCATGGACAGGCTATGCTAAATATACCAAGGTGTATCCATGAGCCGTGCATTAAAAAAAAGAATTCTAGGTCTCGTTCCGGCGGTGGTGCTGATCGGCGCCATTACTTTTTTTTCGGCTGACGTTGCCTTTTCCCTCTATGAACCGGACCGCCCAGCAGCCAGTTCCCCGGAGTGCGGCATGGCTGCCATCAGCGGAGAAGTCAGCATCATGCAGAAAGACGGGTTGACCTGGGACACGTATGACGGTACAACCGCACTGGAACCGGGGAGTCGCTTGCGGACCTCACCGGACTCACGGGCTTTCGTTTCCTTCAGCCCCGGAACCACGACGACGCTCGAACCCGGCACCGATCTTATCATCGATACCATCGCGCCCGGAAACGGCACGCTCGGCGATATTATCATTCTCAAACAGCGTTCCGGCAAGACGTGGAACCAGGTCGAACCGAGAGAAGTTCCCCAGGACTTCGTACTACGGACAACATCAGCAGAAGTGAAGGTCAAGGGGACCTCGTTCTCTGCAGAGATCGACAACCAGGGCTCCACCATCGTGGCTTCAGCCAACGGCATGGTGCAGGTCAGCGCGGAAGGTAAAACAGTAGACCTGGCGGCCGGTTATATGACGCTGGTTGAAGAAGGCAAACCGCCCGCGGAACCGTATCCCATACCCACCGCCTGTAATGAACTGGCGTTTTCTACCGGAGCTACGGTCAATACGCTGATTACCGCCCCTACCGGTACGAGCACCGGTATCACGGCGGACGGTTCTGCAGTAAACCAGATAACCGGCTCGCTCCTTTCCCCCGAAGAAGATGGGACCCGGACGGTCTACCTGCGCGAGCCCGAGCCGGGCAATTATACCATCACAATTACCGGCATCCCGGACAGTTCCTTCGACCTGCACATAGAAGGGTTTATAGACGGAGAGTCCGCCTTTGTAAAGAAACAGGAGATCACCGTGAACCCCACCGGGCAGAAGGTGCTGTATTTTTCTTACAGCGAACTGGCCGCGGGCATCCAGCCGGTTTCTACATCGGAAGCGTCTGCTGGAGATTCATATACCAAGGCAAAACAGCCCGCGGGCATCGATACCGGTGAAGACTACAAAGCCCACTCGGACGGCCAGAGTTCGACCGTGGTCCTGAGATGGGTCGTCATTACTTTCATCATCGTTGTTGCCGGAGGACTCGTCTATTGGGTACGGCAAAATTGAGGATTAGCCGCCGGAGAGGCCTATCATAATGCTTCAATTGACAGGCCAGGGACTGGTCCCTTTCATCTGCCTGGGCATTAACGCCATTCTCGTGGCGTTTGTCCTGTATTCAAAACGTGTCCGGCTGAAAACCCTTTTTCTCTCTTTTATGCTGGCCGGGCTCGGTATTAACGCCGCCGGCCTGCTGGTCAATCTGCAATTTTCTTATGAGCTGCTTACCATCTGGAAATCCACTTTGCCTGTCTTTTCGGCCTGGTCGGTAGTTGCTTATACCATTTTTATCCTGGCTTACACGGAACGCCCTACCTCCAGGCTATCGAAATACGGCTACACATGGCTCGGGCTGAACGTTCTGGCCGCCGCGACCGCGGGCATCGGACTGGGGACCGGCGCGCTGGGCAACGGCGGCATGGCAGTGGTCTGGAGCAACGTTCTCTCCTGGCTCGTCATTGCCAATGATGTTCTGCTGGTGGCGGCTTCTTTATATCTGGTAGCCGTATTGCGTCACGCCAGGCAGCCCGAGGAAAAAAACCGGGCTGCTTTCCTTGTTTGCGGGCTCGGGTGCATGGTCATTGCGGCCCTGCTGAAATACGCATTCCACGGTCATTTCGTCTTTCCGGGAGTGGGCGTACTGATCAACGCCGGCTTTATTCTTTACACGTTTATGCGCTACCGCCTGTTTAATTTCCATGCATTGATGCGGAAATCCGTGGTTTACGGCGGCATTACCGTTTCCATGACGCTGGTGTACCTGGCCCTCCTGCTGGGATTGAGCAATTTCCTTCGTGAACTGCCCCCCAATGTGGGCGTTCCCGCCATGGTGGTGACCCTGCTGCTGCTGGGGTTCGCTTTCAACTGGTTGAAGAACATGCTGGACCGTTTTGCCCAGCGCCTTTTTTACGGCGAGCGTTTTAAGCACCGGCAGATGCTTCTTTCCTTCGCCGGTAAACTGAATACCCTGCTTAATATCAAGGAGATCGCCGATGCCCTGCTGATACCCCTTGCCAAAACCCTGAATGCATCCGTAGCCGGTCTCATGTTACCGGGCAACGATATGTACGCCACACGGTATGTGACCCGTCTCCGCAAGGAGTATGAAGTAGCGCCCGCCCTCTTCACCAGAAAAAGCCCTGCCATACACTGGTGGATAAACGCCGGCGTGACGTTATCCTACAATGAGCCGGAATACCAGCGGTTCATGGAGATGCTCCCCTCCCGGGACCGGGAATCCATCGAAGCGGCCCATGTGCGCGTTCTCGCCCCCGTTATCAGTAAAGGCCAGCTTGTGGCCATCCTGACGCTGGGAAGTAAAGACGGAAATGCCGGTTATACCCGTGATGAGATCGATCTGCTCTCGAACCTGGCCGGGGAATCAGCGGTCGCTATCGAGAACGCTCAGATATACCAGAACGCCCGGAACGAAGCTGAGAGAGACGGCCTGACCGGTCTTTATAACCACCGCACGTTCCAGGAACTTATAAACCGTGAAATTGAAGAGACGACGCTGTCCGGGGGTGATTTTTCGCTCCTCATCATCGATCTTGATTTCTTCAAGACTTATAACGATATTTACGGCCATCTCCTGGGGGATGAAATTCTCAGGGACATCAGCCGTATTATTGAAAAGTGTATCAGAAAGACCGATGCCGGAGCGCGTTACGGCGGAGATGAATTTGCCGTCATCTTGAGGGGTTCTGACTCTCACCAGGCCCGGAGCGTGGGGGAAAGGATCCGCGTCAACCTGGAATCGGCCATGAATGAAAAGGGCATCCTGTTGACGTGCAGCATCGGCATCGCGAGCTGGCGGACCGACGGAGTGATGCGGGGCACCATAATCCAGGCCGCCGATGAAGCACTGGATGCCGCCAAACAGGCGGGCCGTAACCGTGTCTGTGTCGCCGGCGAGAGTGTCAACAATGGTTCCGTGCCCGGCCCCTTGGCTTCGCCGGCGGAAAGCCAGGCAGCGGTGGAAAGCATCGTATTCGCCCTGGCTTCCACCGTGGATGCCCGCGACCATTACACCTACGGGCATTCGAAAGCGGTCAGCCGTTATGCCACCGATCTGGCAAGAGAGATAGGGTACGGCAAAGAAGACCTGAGACGCATCCGGTCCGCAGGGCTTCTCCATGACATCGGTAAATTAAGCCTGCCGGATAGCATCCTGAACAAACAGGGCAAACTGACCGATATCGAATGGGAGATGATAAAGAACCATCCCAAGCTGGCCCTGAACATTCTCAAATACGTCGTAGGCCTGCGGGACTGTGTGGAAGCTGTCCTCTATCATCACGAACGGTGGGACGGCACCGGTTACCCACGCGGACTGAAGGCCAAGGATATCCCCCTGGATGCGCGTATCATCGCCATTGCGGACGCTTATGACGCCATGACCTCACAGCGCAGCTACAAAACCGGCAAAATGACCGAGGAAGAAGCCATGGAAGAGATCGAGCGTTCCGCCGGGACCCAGTTCGACCCTGAGCTCGCGGAAACGTTCGTCAGGCTGCGGCGCTCGGCATCATTCCTCGATGCCGGCAAATATACCGTTTGAACGTCTGCCCGCGTGTTTACACCCAAAAGAAGTTGGGAAAAATATTTACTGAAATCCAGGTATAAACTCATTGACTTTCATTCTCCGGAGGACAATAATATGTTCTGGAAATGCCGGTTACCCTCTTTAACGCCGGCATAAAGTCGACCGCGACCAGTCTTTTTGCAGGAAGGTAGTACAACCGATATGGCTCTCTTCGCCTGTCCGGGAGAGGGTTTACGCTTCCCGCCTTCCTGCTGTCTTCATTCCCCGTCAACGGTAACGACCGGTTCGTTTCTACCGCCTGTTTCCCGCCGGATGCCTGAACATCTCTATGTCCGCATATAACTACCTCACCCGGCGCACCGTTAAACGGTCTTTACGTTTCAGCATAGCTGACGGTTCCGCGCATGCCGCCATGCTGGGTCTCACGCAGAGTTACATCACGCCGTTTGCCCTGGCGCTCAAGGCCACCACTGCCCAGATCGGACTGCTTACCAGCGTCCCCAATTTCTCCATGGCGCTGTCCCAGTTAAGCGCTCCGTTTCTCAGTGATATAGCCGGAAGCCGGAAGCGTTTCATGCTACCGGTCGTTTTCCTCCACGCGCTGATGTGGGTCCCGATACTGCTGGTTCCGTATCTGTTCCACGGCTTCCCGGTTGCCTGGCTCATCGGCTTCGTGACGCTCAGCATGGTGTTGGGTTCGGTAGCCAACCCGGCATGGGGCAGCATGATGGCGGACCTTGTACCGGATGTGATCAGGGGGCGGTATTTTTCCAACCGGAGCCGCATTTGCAGCTTTATTACGCTGGTGTTCTCGTTCGCCGGCGGCGCAATACTGCAGATATACACCAAAGATGTATTTACGGGCTTTGCGATGCTCTTCGGCGGTGCCACGATGTTCCGGCTGATATCCCTGTACTATCTTTCCCGGATGTATGAGCCGCAGATTATTGCTGTCCCCGGACCTCGCCCGAAATTATCCGCCATGCTACGCGAGCTGGCAGCGTCTAACCTTGGCCGGTTCATGATGCTGGTAGCCCTCATCAATTTCTCCGCCAACATCGCCAGCCCGTTCTTTTCGGTCTACATGCTGCGGGACCTGCAGTTCAGCTACATCGCCTATATCACCAGCACCTCATTCGCCGCCGTTTCCAGCCTGGTGTTCGTACCGTTCTGGGGACGCCGGGCAGACCGCGGCGGGAACCTCAAGGTCATCCAGATAACCTGCTGGCTGCTTCCAATAGTGCCGCTCGTCTGGCTGGCCAGCAGTAATTTCTTCTACATCCTTGCCGCGCAGGTCTTGAGCGGTTTTACCTGGTCCGGGTTCCAGCTTGCCAGCACCAATTTCCTGTACGATTCCACCCGTTCGGAATACCGGACGCGGTACATCGCTATGTTCAATGCCGTTGCCGGTCTGTCGGTTTGTTTCGGGGCCTTGATCGGCGGCTTTATCGCGCCGCACCTGCCTGACCTGCTGGGTTATAACCTGAAAACGCTGTTCACCATATCCGGGGTGGCACGAGGCATCTCGGTGCTCGTGTTGCTGCGGACGATCGCTGAAGTGCGCAAGGTCCCCGCAATGAAAACCGTTGATTTCCTCTTCCGGCAGCCGCTCCGGCCCAGAAGATTGAACCGGCCGGCGACCGCGGTTGCGCCCGTGAGGACCCAAAAACACTGATATCGCTAGTACACCATGGAGGATGGCATTCAGACAAAGGCCGTCCGGCCCTGATACAAATATCTAAAAAATACCGTGAGATCAGGCCTGCGGTTCTTCCTTATAGTGGATGTTCCACTTCAGGCACATTTCGTTAGTGAACTTTCTGACTTCCTCGTTCTTGGTATTGTAGAACTCCGCCAGGTAGCCGTGCAGTATCTCCGGACCGGACATACCGGGCAGCGGTTCCTGTGCCGCCGGAAGATTGATGTAAACGATCTCACTCATGACTTTCTGATATTCGATATGCGACTTGGGCATGGACTATTACCTCTTGCTTATTTTGTATGCTGCCGCTCCCGCGGGGCGCCGGGGGTGATTGGTTCCATTGTAAACGTTCCGGCCGGTACCGTCAAAAAACAGGCCTCCGGGTTTACCGGAGGCCTGCATTGTTCTTGAAAAGTCAGGGTTATACCAGAGCGCCGCCCGCGGGGGCCGCGCCGTTGGGGTCCATGGCCTTGGTGATCTTTTCCCAGAAAATGTGGTAATTCATCAATGCCGGACCGATTTCCGACTGATCACCCATGGTGGAGGCAAAGTACCTTTCCTTGAAGGCGCGGTAGCTCTGCTCCTGCTGCCATTTCTCCACGGCCGCCTTGGCGGTGGGGTTCTGGGGGTCATATTTACAGAAGATCTCGGTCTTGCCGAGATGTCCCTGCTCGACACCCCAGCCGAAGAACAGGCCGCCGTCATCGACGATGTGGCCGGCCTTGATCAGCGGCAGTTTAGCTTCACCGGCGCCCATGGCCCACTTGATGGTGAGGTCGCGCTGCCCCATGATGGGGATAGAGTTAAAGGCGCCGCCGGCGCGGAAGGTCTCACGGATAGCGCCGCTGACACGGATCTGGTTGGCGATAAGGACGCCGTTCATCTCTTCCGCTTCGAGCGATTTCATGGATTTGCCCTTGTGCTCTTCGACAATCGTCTCCAGGACCTTCTTCTTGTACTCGAAGTCTCCCTTTGAGTTGCCGATGATGACCACGAAGAAGCCGTAACCCTGGGCTTCCTTGCTCAGTTTGTTGAAGAGTTCTTCTTCAGCTTCGATGGATGTAGTCAGGTTGCAGGAGACCATGTTGATGTTGAAGCCGTAGAGCATGAAAGATATTTCCGCCATGCCTATCTTCAGTTCGGCTTCCCACATTTCGGCGACGGACGGGAACGTGTAGTACCGCGCCATCATGTTCTCGGGGATCTCTTTCAGTTTATAGTTCGGCGACACTCCCTCTGACGGGAACGCTGCCGGGCCTCCCCAGTGATAGATCTTCAACGCCGCCTTGGTAAACACGCCGGGCGTCACACCGGGAGGAACGGCGCTGGTCAGGATGGACCGGATGGACGGCCCCGGGCCGTCGCCGCTGAACCATTCGTCGGTGGAGCCGAGCGAACCGGACCGGACGATGTCGCCTTCAGGAGTGACCCATTCAATCGCCAGGTGGTTGCGGTCGTCACCGCTGGTGGTCTGGTCGAGTGAGCCGTGGCCGCGGAGCATTGCGGAACAATGGCTGCCGGAGCCCTTGCAGTTACAGGTGTAGCCGCGCTTCATCAGTTCCGCCTGCAACTGAGCGGAAATGACGTACGGCTCGACGACGGCGTAACCGTTCTTCTCGTTGATTTCGACGATCTTGTTCATCCTTCTCAGGTCAAGCAGGATCATGCCGGGCGGGAACGCGCCCGTCCAGCCGGTGCAGATAGCGCGGAACTTCAAACCGTGCTTGTTGCACAGTTTGACAATCGCCTGTACTTCCGCGGTGTCCTTGGGCAGGGTAACCGCGGCGAATTCCGTACCGTAATAGGACGGCCACAGAACCGGATCATCGGAAATATTTTCCGGCCCGAGGATGTCCTCGAACTCTCGATAAACTTCTTTAGCTAAAGCCATGATTCAATTCCCCCTTACCTATATTGCCCTGGCGACAAGTTCAACGATATCGTAGACCTTTAGCGGACTACCGTATTCCTTGGCCGCCGCGGATAATGTCTTTTCGCACCAGGGGCAGGCTGAAACAATGGCCTCGGCGCCCGTGGAGATAGCTTCATCGATCCTTGCATTTGCCGTCCACGCAGCGAAGTCCGGGTTGGACTCGTTCACGCCGCCGCCGGCGCCGCAGCACCATGCATATTCCTTTATCCTGGTCATCTCGGTAAGTTTGACGCCGGGAATGGCCTTGAGGACATCACGCGGCGGTTCGTATACGCCGTTAGTGCCGCGCCGGTACGGTCTCGGCGGATCGAAGACGAAGCGGTCGCCGGGTATTTTCTTGCCGTCCCAGGGGATCCACGGTTCGCCCAGCCGGCCGAGCCGGCAGGGGTCATGGTAAGTGATGTTCAGGTTGACCTTGCGGTTCAGCTTGAGCTTGCCTTCCTTGACCAGTTTGTCGATGTACTCGCTGATGTGCAGCACTTCCAGGTCTCCCTTGAGCCCGTACTTATCATAGAGTACTTTGAAAGCCTGGTAGCCGTCGGCACAGCCGGTGACCAGCGTCTTCACACCGGCTTTCTTGATCATGTCCATGTTCTTTTTGGCCTGGGCCAGGAATTCATCCTCGTACCCCATCTGGTAGGCCCGACCGCCGCAGCAGCTTTCGGCGTCACCGAAGATGCCGAAGTTCACGCCGGCTTTCTGGAGTATCTTGGCCGTCGCTTTGGCCAGTTTCTGCATCTCGGGATCGTAGCTGGAAAGGCAGCCGACGTGGTACAACACGTCCACCTTTTCCTTCGCGGCGTCCTTGATGCCGAGCCCTTCGGCCCAGGCTCCTCTCTTGCCCTTCGCCGGCACCATGGAGCCGGTCTTCTTCAGCCCGGCAATGACCTTATCCAGCGCCGGGACGGTTTTGCCGTCCTTGACCGATTGTATTCTTAATTCGGTGATCGGCTCGATGACAGCCATGTCCATGGCGAAGTTGCATGATACCGCGCAGGCCCCGCACAGCTGGCAGTTCTTGATGATATCGAGCAGTTTGTCCGTGTAGTTGATACCGTTCTTCAGCGCGGCGCCGATATAGTTCAGCCTGCCGCCGCCGGAATATGCGTGGAAGTTGTATCTGGATACGCTCGGGCAAACATAGGAATACTGTGATCCCTTGATTTTCTGCATGGGGATGAATTTACAGGTCGAACACCGGCAGCACATATCAGCATCGCCACGATATTGTTCCAGTCCCATCTTCGCTTCCTCCTATTTTTATCGTTTATTTTTATCGCCGGCAAGCACTAGAAGCATACTTTGCCGGGGTTCATGATTCCATTGGGATCGAAAAGGTCCTTGAGTTTCTGCAGCACGGCCATATTGGCGGTGTCCCGGTTGAATACCGCCCACGTGTTCGGGCCGTAGGGCCTCGAGAAGAATCCGCCGTTGTTCATCAGGGCCTTGGTCGCTTCCGCGCTCAGGTTTTTGACCTGGGCGGCTTCGGCGGCGTTTTCAGGATCGTAGAACAGCGAGAATTCACAGTGGTAACCGGTACCCTGGACGATGGGCTGCAGGTATATGGCGATATCGGATGCGGGATAACCGGCCTTATCGGCCAGGCTGTTCATCAACTCAACCTGAGACCCTATCTTTTCCTGGAGCGTCAGGTAGAATACATCCTCGAAAGCGCCCTTGGAGCGCATCTTCCAGTAGGGTTCCTCGGCCGGCTGCTGGACCGCTTTCAGTATCTCGTTCGCCGAGATGCTGCCGACAGCTTTCTTCGCCTCGATGCCGAGCCGCTGGTTGATCTTGTTGATATCCTCGATGTAGGTTGCCACCCGTTCTTCAGGGAAATACTGCAGGCCGGGAAGGTTGTAGAAGAGTATCCACTGCGGCATGGCGTTCTTGTAGTCCTGGTATTCTTTCGGCCATTTCTTAGCGAACATGGCGGAGAGAGCGGCATTGTTGAGGATAAAGCATTCATTGGCCATCCTGAGACGGACGAGCCAGGTCGTCAGTTCAAGGAGAACATCGAGGTTGTCGGAACCGACCACAAAAGGCTCCTGGACCTTGGGGAGAAGTTCACAGCGTATGGAAGCCCAGGTGACGATGCCCATGGTACCCTGGGCGCCCTGGACGAGCCGGTGCCAGGAAGCAATGCCGGGGCCGTACGGAGCTTTCTGCATACCGCCCACTTCCCATTGCTCCTGAACATTCCCGGGGCCGGCCGCCTGTCCGGTGCGGAACAGCTCTCCCGAGCCGAAAACGACCTCGAGGCAGGCAACGGGATCGGAAACATCCCACTGGTACTTGGGCATGACAACCGGTTCCCTTTCGAGGAGACTGCCGACCACCGTCTTCGTTTTCCTCGGGAGGAGAGGCATATTGATGATGAGGCCTTCTTTGGCGGCGGCGGTGATAAGTTCACCGAAGGTGACCCCCGGCTCTACCATCGCCACGCGGCGGGGAAAATCGACGAAGACGATCTTGTTCATCCCGCTGAGATCGACGATGATGGCGCCGCCGGTCCCGGGTACCGTGTCCCCGCGAAAATGGGGAGGACCGGAACTCACCGGCACAAGCGGTGTCCTGGTTTCATTGGCGAGTTTGACGAGTTGCTGGATTTGCTCAGTTTTGCTCGGCTTCACGATACAGGCCGGTCGTACCGCGTTGACAAAACTGATGTCTGAGGAATATTCGTCGAGCGCCGCAGCATCCGTTACAACGTTGCCCGCCCCGACGATCTTCACCAGCTTTTCCTTTGCTATCATTGTTACCCCCTTTCATTCCTGGCAAAGTACTTCAGCTCTACATTCGAGTGGATAAACTGATATCCTCCACCTAAAGTGTCTTGGATCGGATTGGCTAGGTCATACGCGCAGGAAGACCGTTAACCTTTCACAAAACCAACTATTTTTATTAGGCCGATTATACACCTGTTGTCGAGTATTCACAACCTTTGCCATGTAAACGGAACAAATAAAAAAACAGCGCCGTCCCGCATTTTAGTTGGTATAATACATGGTAAGGTTCCTGTTCTACAAACCGGGTGGTATTGAGGTTGCAGGTGAAAAAATTCATCCTTTCAGACCTGCACATCGGTCATAAAAACGCTCAATACGATGTCATGGACCGTGCCATCGAATATATCGACCACAATTATGAAACCGGTGACGAACTCTGGGGCCTGGGTGACTGGTTTCACCTCTACGAAAACGGTTTTGAAAGGTGTATCGGCCATCCGATGGCGGCAAAGATCCGAGAACTGGCCTCCAGGATTCCGACCAGGCTTTTACCCGGCAATCACGACTTCCAACTGGAAAAGTACCGTCTCGACCCGGCCGCGGATAATCCCGTCAGCCCGATACAGATTGTCAGCCCTTTTTTCTCTAACGGCATCTGGTATTGCCATGGTCATGAATACGATCCGAGCGTCAAATACCTGCCCCGTCCGCTGTTGTGGGCCTGGAACCAGATATCGGGGACGACCACACCCGGGAATGCCCGGCGTGACGCCGTCTCCTCACGCTTTCTGGCCGCCGTTTTTCTCATTCAATCCCGGGCGCTTATTGATTTACAGGAGATCGCCAGGCGTACCGGTGAGGATGTGCATGGCATCGTGATGGGCCATACCCATCTGCCCGTCTACCTTCACCAGTTCTCCCCGGAACTGCTGTTCCTTGTAAATGACGGTGATATGAGGCACAGCGGGACGTTCCTGGTCGAGTTCGAAGACAGCTTCCGGCACATCACCTGGGACCACACGGAGCACCGCTGGATCCAAGTAACGACGCCGAAACCACCGCAATACGCCCATAGCTAGCTTCAACAAACTCCTTATCCAAGAGTAAATAAAAACGGTCTCTTCCGGTCTCTATTTGACGCCCGGCCTGCCCCGCAAGTATAGTACTACCCAGAATGACAACAGATTCTTCCATGCGGCAAAAGGTCAGGGCTTTTTCTCTGTGTATCCTGGCATATCTGCTTGCCTTATGCGCCGCAGTGGCAATCGGTCATGCCGCCGGAGACCTCCATCCGGTGTTGTTGGTACTCTGTGCCGATATCGGCGCAACGCTTGTGATCTACCTGTTCAGCCGGTTGTTCGCCAATGCCAGTTTCTACGATCCCTACTGGAGCCTGGCGCCTCTGGTCATCGCGTTTTACTGGGTTATCGGTTTTCCTTCGTCCGGCGCGGTAACGCTCCGTCAGATATTCGTGATAACGCTGGTATTCATCTGGGGAGCACGATTGACCTTTAACTGGGCGCGGCAATGGCGGGGGCTGGACCATGAAGACTGGCGCTACCGGGGTTTGAGAGAGAAAACTGGAAAATGGTTCTGGCTGGTAGACCTCACCGGTATCGAGCTCATGCCCACCTTCATCGTGTTCCTCGGCTGCCTGGCGCTGTATCCCGCCCTGGTGACCGGGCGCGGTCCTTTCGGCCTGCTCGATATCGTCGCGGTTCTTGTCACGGCCGGTGCGATACTCCTGGAAACCGTCGCCGACGAGCAGCTTAAGAATTTTAACCGGCAAAAATCCGGGACCGGGGCCATCATTGCCCGCGGAGTCTGGCAGTATTGCCGGCATCCCAACTATCTCGGAGAGGTATTGTTCTGGTGGGGCATCTACCTGTTCGCCCTCGCGGCATCCCCCGTCTACTGGTGGACGATCATCGGTCCGGTCATGGTCACCGCACTGTTCACCTTCATCAGCGTTCCGCTGATGGACAGGAGGAACTTGGCCCGGAGGCCCGGCTATGATGAGGTCAGAAAAAGGATACCGGCGCTGGTGCCGCGGCTGAGGCTGGTAAAGAAAGGTTTACTCAACTCCCGATAGATGCCGGAGGCATTTATGCTTGGAGAAAAATACGGTCATCACGTTATCCAGGAATTAAAGCGGGCCTCGGCGTTGTCTCCCGACCGGCAGGGACCGGACATGTATCGCATTCCCAAAATCGGCGAAGGCGGGCGTATCCAGCTCCTTTACCTGGATAGGTCCATCATCGAGAATGCCCGGTACGCGGAATGCGTCTGGATCATGCCGGGAGGCGAGTTCCCCCACACTGCCGAACCCAACACCCATACGCATGAATTCGATGAAGTGGTGACCTTCATCGGCAGCAACGTCGAAGACCCGTACGATCTCGGAGGAGAAATCGAGATCTGGCTGGAGGATGAACCGCAGGTCCTCACCCGGAGTTCGCTTCTCTTTATCCCTAAAGGCATGAGACATTGTCCGCTCATCATCAGGCGGGTCGATCGTCCCATTTTTCACACCGCCATGGGGACGGGAGGCATATATCTTCAGGACAACGACCCGTCAACATAGTAAACGTTTGTTGGGAGGGAACATGGAAAAGCAAGCGATTGCCAGCACGAAATACGGCAAACTGGAAGGCGATTTCAGGGACGGTGTCTACGGTTTCAAAGGCATTCCCTACGCAGCCCCGCCGGTGGGCAAATTGCGCTGGATGCCGCCGCAGCCGGTGAAACCCTGGAGCGGGATCCGTCCCGCCGTGACGTACGGGTCCATCTCGCCCCAGAACCTCATGGCCGCGCCGAGCGATTCACCCGGCGTGCCCAATTTCGGCGATCAGCCCCAGGACGAGGACTGCCTCTTCCTCAACGTCTGGACGCCGGGACTGGATGACGCTCGCCGCCCGGTGCTCTTCTGGATTCACGGCGGGGCTTTCATCATCGGTTCCGGGTCCGAAGCTTTTCTGGACAGCCGCAAGCTGGTACGGCGGGGAGATATCGTCCTCGTCAGCATCAATTACCGTCTCGGCGCGCTGGGTTTCATGAACCTCAAGGAAATTACCGGCGGCAGGATCCCCGCTACCGGTAACGAAGGCCTCCTCGACCAGGTTGCCGCGTTAGATTGGGTACGGGAGAACATTGCTTCATTCGGCGGCGACCCGGAAAACATAACCATTTCCGGTTTTTCCGCCGGGGGCATGAGCGTCGGTACCCTGCTGGCCCTGCCCGCGGCCGGCGGCAAGTTCCAGAAAGCCATGAACCGCAGCGGGGCTGCCAATATCGTCAGTACGCTGGAAAGCGCCGTTTCCATCTCTCAGCAGTACCTCGGCGTTCTCGGTGTGAAAAGCAGCGATACCGATGCGCTGTACAGCTTGACCGTCGAGCAGATCCTGGAAGGACAACAGTTGTTGAGCGTCCAACTGCGTGAATCAGAACAGCGTGCCACGCCGTTCCAGCCTGTCGTGGACGGCAAGGACCTCCCGGAAATGCCCATGGCGATGATACGGAAAGGCTCGGCGAAAAATGTGACCCTCATGGCCGGGAACAGCCTCGACGAGCTAAAAAGTATGAATGCCATGGACCCGTCACTGCGCAACATCGACGAGGCAGGCATCATCCGGAGACTCAGCGACCTGCTACCTCCACACCTTGTGCCAGGCCTTGTTGAGGCCTATCGGAAAGCTCTGCCCGAACGCGGCGGCCCGGTAACCCCGCTGGAGATCATGGGGAGCATCAACACGGACCTCATGTTCCGCATTCCCACCATCCGCCTGGTTGAAGCGCAGCGGGACAACGGCTCTCCGGCCTACAACTACCTGTTCACTTATAAATCACCGGCCATGGGCGGCGTCCTCGGGGCGATGCACGGCCTGGACAATCCGTTCCTCTTCGGCGCTCTCGACCCCGATTTCACCGGAGACGGTCCGCAGGCCCAAGACATCTCCGTCAGGATTCAGGACTCCTGCGCGGCTTTCATGCACACCGGCGATCCGTCCTGTGAGAGCGCCGGCCCCTGGCCGGTCTACGGCCGCGACCGCATGACGATGGTATTCGGCATTCCGACAAGGCTCGAACAAGCCCCTTTCGAAAACGAACGTAAAGCCTGGGATAACTACGCAGAAGATAGTTCCAGACCTATTTGATTACGCAAAAAGTATTGTCCTTACGAATGGAGTAAGCTACCCGGCGGACCTCCGTTACGTGGACCAGTTGACAAGCCGGGCTAAACGTGCTGTAATTGTGAAAATCGAAACAATCACATGTGACAGGAATCGGAAAACCTGTCACACATACAGGAGGTGCTGGAAGAAGCTATAAAGGTTTTTTCCAAAGGTTACAGGATTGGTGCGCTAAAAACAGAAGGGAGTTGTCGCCATGAAAAAGCTCTTTCTCGTTTTCCTGGTCCTTGTCCTGACCCTTCCCTTTTTCAGCGGCTGCGGGGATTCGCAGCCGGAAGAAACCATAGAACTCACGTACAGTAACTTCTTCCCTCCCACGCACCTTCACTCCGTCCTCGTCGATCAGTTCTGCAAGGAGATCGAAGACCGCACCAACGGCGGCGTCAAGATCACCCATTACGCCGGCGGCTCATTGACCCCGGCAGCCAGTGTCTATGACGGTGTCGTCCAGGGCATCTCCGATATCGGCATGTCGGTCCTGGCCTATACCATGGGGCCTTTCCCGGCCACCGAGATCATCGACCTGCCCCACGGCTATCCCTGCGGTTATACCGCCACCAAGATCGCGAATGAGTTCTACCAGGAATTTAAACCCGCTGAATTCGATGGTGTCCATGTCCTATATTTCCACGCTCATGGTCCGGGGACTATACTGACGACCAAGAAACCGGTACGTACCCTCGAAGATATGAAAGGTCTGGTTTTAAGGTCTACCGGTGTCGGAGCCAAGATAGCCGAAGCCCTCGGGGCCACCGGCTATGCCGCTTCCCAGGGTGAAGCCTATGAACTGATGTCCAAAGGCGTCATCGATGGGAGCGTCACCCCTCCGGAAGTGCTCAAGGGCTGGAAACAGGCTGAGATCGTCAAATACCTGACTACGTGCTATGAGGTCGGCTATTCCGCTGATATGTTCGTCGTCATGAACAAGGACAAGTGGGAAAGCCTGCCGGACAAGTACCAGAAGGTCTTTGACGAGGTCAGTTCCGAATGGATCGATAAGCACGCCAAGGTCTGGAGCTACTATGATAAGGTAGCGCTGGATTACTTCCTCAGTTTTGAAGGCAGAGAGGTCATACAGCTCTCCGCCGAGGAGACGGCGCGCTGGGTCCAGGCGGCCCAAAAGGTCAAAGATACCTATATGTCAGAAAAGGGCGCCGCCGGCCTGTCCGTCCAGGACTACGAGAACTACATCAACGAACGCGTCGACTACTGGAAAGACCACGCCCCCTCCGCGGATGAGTGCGTCTCCTGGGTGGAGAAGGAAGTAGAACCGTTGGTGCCCAAGAGCTAGGCTCTCCTGTTGGTACTGCCATACCGTAAGGGGATGCCGCAAACGAGCGAAGCCGGCATCCCCTCCGTTGAGTTAGCATGCGGACCGCTATTGAACGACTGGAAAAGCTGATTGTCACCCTCAGCCGCTGGTGCTACTGGGTTGCCGGCATCGGGCTGGTGGCCATGCTCGCTTTGATCATCGCCGATATTTTTGGCAACAAGATATTTTCCAGCCCGATTCCCGGCGCAATCGAGTTAGTAGGGTTCCTGGGCGTCGTGGTCACGGCCTTCGCCATCGCCTATACTTACGTCCTGGGCGGTCATATACAAGTCGATTTCGTCGTGTTCAAACTGCCCGCCCGCCTGCGGAACATCTCTCTGTCCCTGATGCACCTTCTGGGTATTACTCTCTTCGTTGTCCTGGCATGGAGAAGCTATGAATTCGGCTGGGTGGTCCAGAGTAGCGGGGAGGTCTCGATGACCCAGGGAATACCGTTCTATCCGTTCATTTATGCCCTGGCTTTCTGCTCGCTGGTCACCGCCCTGGTACTTCTCATGGAGTTCATCAAATCCGTATTGAGCGTGGTACATAAGTGAGTCCTGAACTTACCGGCATCATAGGAATCGTTGTACTCATCATCATATTCCTGCTCGGTATGCCGGTCGGGTTCGCCATGGCCCTGGTCGGGTTCGCCGGCTATTGTTTTCTTGTATCGCCTCAAGCCGGATTCAGCATCCTGCCGCGGGACGTTTTTGCAACGCTGTCCTCCTACTCTCTCACGGTCATCCCGATGTTCATTTTCATGGGAGCGATAGCGTACTCATCCGGGATGAGCCGGCGACTGTACGATGCCGGATATGTCGTCTTCGGCCAGCGGCGCGGAGGTCTCGCCATCGCCACGATAGCCGCCTGCGCCGGTTTTGCCGCCATGTGCGGTTCCACGAACGCCACTGCCGCCGCCATGGGTAGGGTGGCCATCCCTGAGATGAAGAGGTATGGATATGACGATTCCCTGGCCACGGGTTGCGTGGCCGCCGCCGGTACCCTTGGGGTAATGATTCCGCCCAGCACCATCTTCATCGTTTACGGCATCCTCACCGAGCAGTCCATCGGCAAGCTTTTCATCTCCGGCGTTTTACCGGGCGTGATGATCGCTGTCCTTTTCCTCGCCGTTGTTTTCATTCTCTGCCTCCGCAACCCCTCACTGGCTCCTGCCGGCGCGCCAACGAGCTGGAAGGTAAAACTGGCCGGCATCAGCGGTATGGCGGAGATGATGGTCCTTTTCATTGTCGTTATCGGCGGCCTTTTCCTCGGCTGGTTCAGCCCCACCCAGGCGGGGGCGGTCGGGGCTGGAGGGGCGTTACTTATCGGTCTCATCCGCCGGCAGCTCACCTGGGAAGGGTTTCTCTTCGCAGTCAAGGATACGCTCCGCATCACCGCCATGGTGATGGTAATCGTCGCCGGGGCCACCGTCTTCGGCCATTTCATAGCCATCGCCAGGATACCGCTGGTCCTGTCAGATTGGGTATCAGGGCTGGCCCTACCTCCCATGGTCATCATGGGGCTGATCATCTTGATATACCTGGTGGGAGGATGTTTCATGGATGCCCTGGCCCTTATTACGCTAACCGTTCCGATTCTTTACCCCCTGGTCGTCTCATTGAACTTCGATCCTATATGGTTCGGTGTCATCATCGTCCTGATCACGGAGATGGGCGTCATCACGCCCCCGGTTGGAGTGAACGTGTATGTGATCAAAGGCATTGCCGAGGACGTACCTCTGGAAAAAATATTCAAAGGCATCCTGCCTTTCCTGGTGGCGCTGGTGATCGCGGCAATCCTGCTCGTGGCGTTTCCGCAGATAGCCACTTTCCTGCCCGGTTTCACCAAATATTAAGCACTGCAGATCGGGCCAATCAAGACCATTACATTTTACACATAACCCATGATCTAAATTTGTGCATTTCCACTTTGACTTACCGGTACCGACTGGTGTAACGTAACATAAATACCCGGAAGTATGTCCGTCTCACGGTGTATTTCGTGAAAGAAGGAGAACCATGAACGATACTGCTATCTTCAAAGACCTCGCCGCCAAGCTCGGAGTCCCGGACTCGGAACGCTTCTTGAAGATCCTCGTCGCCACCTTCACACCTGAAGAAGCCCGCATCTGCCATGAACTGTTCGAACCCGCTACCTGCGCGGAACTGGCGGCCAGACTCGAAGCCGAAGAAAAACACCTCACGGAAGTCCTGGACCGCCTCGTCGACCGGGGCATACTGACCCGCGGCCGGACCCAGTACGGTTTCCATAACAGCCTCATTGCTTTCCACCACGATACCGTTGCCGATACGGCCCCGCACACCGGGCCGTATGCCATCCCTCAGCACGTGAAGGAACTCTGGGCGGACTTTTTCCGGCATGAATGGTCCTACATGTTCCTGGAACACACGGAAAAAATGATAGAAGTTGCGGGACGGAACCTTCCCATCTGGCCGGCCATCGGCGCACTTGAGAAGAGCCCCAACATCTCCCCGGACGACATCCTCCCGGAAGAGAACTGGAAACTGAAGATCGAGAACGCCAAAAACCGCATCATCGCTCCCTGCGGCTGCCGCATCGTCTGGGGCACCTGCGATCACCCCGTTATGACCTGTTTTGCAACGTTCGACCGCCCGCGCGGCGAGTACTATCTGAACCAGCCGGGGCGCCTGCTCAAGGTCTACACACTGGCGGAAACCATGGATATCGTGCGGGAATCTGAAGAATCCGGCCTCGTTCACTGGGGAGACTGCTACTGTTGCGATGACTGCTGCGAGAACCTGTTTCCCATCAAGCGCTCCGGGCGATACGACCTGATGACGCCCAACCGTTTCCTCGCCGTCGTCGATGAAGACAAGTGCAAGGGATGCCAGGACTGCATGGAGAAATGTCCGTTCGAAGCCATCGAACTGCGGAAAAGCGACAGTTCCCGGAAATTCAAGGCCTATATCGTACCCGAAAAATGCAAGGGCTGCGGTCTCTGCATCGTCGGCTGCAAGCACGACGCCATTACCTACCGCATCGTCAGGCCGCCGGAATACATCGCCGGAAAGTCTACATCCGTCGTTAATGAACCCGGTAAGCCCGCCCGCACGCTGCCGGTCTTCGGTTTCTACGAACTTCAGTAGAATCAGTTGCAGCGGAAAATAAAAAACCGGGCAGGGTGTCCTGCCCGGTTGCTTTTTACCTGCGGGGTCCCGGCTTGGGGATAATGCCGTTGGGATCGAACAGGGCGTTGACCTTCGCCTGCCAGGTCATATAGTTCGATATCGCGGGATTGACCAGTTCCGGATCCAGCCCCATCGGCACGGCGAACTTTCCTTCCAGCGCACGCATATTGGTCGCCTTACGCCATTCCGCGGCAGCTTCCGGCGCTCCCTCGGCTGACGTGGGCCGGTAGAATATCTCTGATTTCCCCAGGTGGCCCTGCTCTACGCCCCATCCGAAACAGCCGAAGAAAGCGGCGCCGTCATCCATCGCCAGGCCTTTCTCGATGAGTTCGCCCTTGCGCTGCCCGGCTTCCATCAGCCACCGCATCGTGAGGTCCCTCTGGCCCATGATAGCGAAGCCTCCCCAGCCGGTAGCACCGACACGGAACGTTTCCCTGATGGAAGCGCAAACGCGGATACACTGGCTGAGCAGGATCCCGGCCACCTTCAGGTCTTCCGCTTCTTTCAGGGACTGGCCGCTGGTCTCTTTCAATATCTGATCAAGAACTTTCAGTTGATAGGCGAACTCGTCCGGCGAGTTGCCGATAATGATGAGCAGGAAGCCCGGACCCTGGACCTGCCTCCTGAGCCGCTCGAAAGTCGCGATGTCTTCCTCGTTGCTGGTGGATATATTCGCGGAGACCATCGCCATATTGAAGCACATCAGTTCATAGGAGATTTCAGCCTCGCCTATCTTGAGTTCCGCTTCGTACATCTTCTCTGCTGACGGGAAGCTGTAGTAACGGGTCAAGATATTGGGGGGCATTTCGCTGAGCAGGTATCTCGGCGATACGCCTGTCAGGGGGAATTCCGTCGGGCCCGGCCAGGGATACACCTTCTGGGCGGCCCTGGTCATAATGCCCGGCGTCAGGCCCGGAGGCACGGTGCCGCTGATCATGCAGCGGAGCGACGGCCCCGGACCGTCCCCGGAGAACCACTCATCGCAAGCCCCCAGGGATCCCAGCCTGAGCAGTTCACCTTCAGGGGTCACCCATTCCACCGCCAGGTAGTTCCGGTCGTCGCCGCCGGTGGTCTGGTCCATATGCCCGTGGCCTTTGAGCATCGCGGAGCCGTTGGAACCGGCCCCCTTGATGCTGCAGTTAAGGCCCCGTTTCATCAGTTCCGCCTGTAGTTCCGCACCGATGACATAAGGTTCCACCACGGCGTACATGTTCTTCTCGTTTATCTCAATAATCCTGTTCATCCGCCGCAGGTCGAAGAGTATCGTTCCGGGCGGATACATGCCGCCCCACCCCGACGATACCGCCCCGAACCCCAGCTTGTGCTTGTTGCACAGCTTCATCAAGGCCTGCACCTGCGCGGTGTTCTCCGGCAGGACCACGGCGCCGAACTCGATGCCATAGTAGGACGGCATGATCGCCGGATCGTCGCAGATGTACTCCGGCCCGGTAATATCTTCAAACTCTTTATAGATCTCTTTGCTTAATGCCATGATTCGTTACCTCTCTCTCGGTCCGTTCTCGGTCAATAGCAAATCTTACCGGGGTTCATGATGTGGTTCGGGTCGAATACCGTTTTCATCCTGCGCAGCGCGGTCACCGTCGCGGCGTCCCGGTTCATGATGGCATCCACGTTGGTTCCGTAAGGCCGCGAGAAGAACGCGCCCTTTCCGGAAAGGTCCCTGACCGCCGACGCGGACAGTTCTTTAATCATCGCCGCTTCCCGGCGGTCCTCCGGGCTGTAGAAGAGGTTGAACTCGCAGTGACAGCTCGTCCCCTGGACCACCGGCTGGATATAAGTGCTCAGTTCGGAGGCCGGGTAGCCGGCTTCCTCGGTGAGACGGCCCATCGCGTCGATGAGTTCCTCCAGCCTGCCATAGTTAGTAATGAACATGACGTCTTCACAGGCGCCCTTGTTCCGCAATTTCCAGTGAGGTTCGTCGCAGGGCTGCTGGACGGCCTTGAGCAGTTCATTGGCGGATATACCGCCGAGCGACCTGACCGATTCCAGCCCCAGCCGCTGGGTGATCCCCTTGATGTCCTTTATCTGGTACTGTATCCGGTCTTCCGGGAAGTACTCGTAACCGGCCAGGTTATAGAACACCATCCAGGGCGGCAGCGCGCCGACCCTGTTCTTGAATTCTGCCGGCCACTTCTTCGTCATCATGGCCGCCAGAGCGCTTCCATTAACGATGAAGCACTCGTTGACCAGCCTTCTCCGCACCAGCCATTGGGTCAAGTCAAACAGCCTTTCGAGTTTATCATCGCCTACCAGGAACGGCTCCTCAAGCTGAGGCAGCAACTCACAACGCAAAGAAGCCCAGGTGACGATGCCCATCGTTCCCTGGGCGCCCTGGATGATACGGTGCCACCCGACCGTCCCTGGGCCGTACGGCGCTTTCTGCACCGCTCCCGCGGCCCATTGTTCTTCAATGGTACCCGGTCCGGCCGCCTGCCCCGTCCTGAATTCGTCGCCGGTCCCGAAAACCAGCCCCAGCGTGGCCAGGGGGTCCGATACGTCCCACTGGTACTTGGGCATGATGACCGGTTCCCGTTCCAGGAGGCTGCCGATGACCGACTTGGACTTCCTGGGCAGCAGCGGCATGTTGAGGCGAATCCCTTCCTTCGCCGCTGCCGGTATCAGCTCCCCGAAGGTCACACCGGGCTCGACATTGGCCACCCGGTGGTACCGGTCAACCCGGATGATCCTTTTCATGCCGCTCAGGTCCACGATGACCGCTCCGCCGGTACCGGGGACAGTATCACCCCGGAAATGAGGAGAGCCGGAACTGACCGGAACTAACGGTGTGCCGGTTTCGTTGGCGAGAGCGACGAGCTTCCGGACCTCTTCCGCATTGCGGGGCTTGACCACATACGCCGGTTTAACGCTGTTAACGAAACTGATATCCTGAGAGTAGGCATCCAGATCAGCCTGTTGAGTGCTGACATTTCCAGACCCTACTATTTTGCCAAGTTTCTCTTTCTGAATCATGCCGCCCTCCTTTGCGGTTAACTTAATACTCGACGAGGATTTTGTCAAGAATTCCGCTATAGTTGGAACAAGGCTGACCGGATGGATGCAAGCTAGGGAAAACAACGAATCGATAGTTAACAAAGAAACCGCCGCATTCTCTCGGATACAAACGACCCTGTTTTAATAAATCGATAACAACCTCTAAATCGAACCACATTTTTTCAACCTATTTTCCATCACTCCCGCCCGGCTGGAAGCAAAAGAAACCGGATATCTGAATCATCTTGACCGGCTGAGGAAAAAGTGCCATAGTTTTTTCAACCGGCAGAAGGGAGACGTTGTACGATGAGCACTGGCAAAGGTACCACGGCGAACATAGCTATCGATATCCCGCCGCCTTCCATCTCGGGCCGGGACATCAAGAAAACCATTGAAGCGGACGTTGTGGTGGTCGGCGCCGGGGTTTCGGGATTGACCGCGGCATTATCAGCCGCCGAATCAGGCGCCCGTGTGATATTGCTGGAAAAAGGTGACACATACCATTTCCGCGGTCTGCACAACGCCGCCCTGAGCAGCCGTCTTCAGAAACAGAACAGCGTGGAAATCGACCGCGACAGGGTCATGTACACGATCATGGAATTTGCCGCTTATCGCAACGACCAGAGGCTCGTGAAAACCTGGGCGGACAACTGCGATAGTGTCATGGACTGGCTGCTGGATATGGCGGAAGCCGCCGGTAATGAAGTGATCCTCGATACCACCACCAAGCCCTGGTACTTCCCCAACTACCCGATCATCCATGTGTTCCGGCCCAAGCAGCAGGAAACGCTGGTCTCAATGCTGTTACAGAACGCGGAAAGCCGGGGGGCCGAGGTGTGGTGGAAAACGCCCGGTGTCCGTCTTCTCCGGGAAGGCCAAGGCCGCGTGACCGGCATCATCGCCCGGGATGCTTCGGGGGACTATCTGCAGTTCAACGCGCGGCGGGGCGTTGTTCTCTGCACCGGAGATTACGGGCATAACCGGCAACTGGTCGAATGGTTTCTGCCGGAAATAACTCACGACCTGAGAATCGTCTATGAACCGGATGTCAACACCGGGGACGGCCATCTCATGGGCCTGTGGGCCGGCGCCGCCATAGACGACGCCCCCCACTGCGCGATGCTCTGGGACTTCGCTCATTTCAGCGACACGGGTCTCTTCAACCTGGCCCGGCAGCCCTGGCTTTATGTCAACACCAATGGTGAGAGGTTCATGAATGAGGACCTCCCTTACGGCTACGAGTGCAACCAGATGCTCCAGCAGCCGGAGCGGCACGCCTGGGCGGTCTGGGATGCCAAGTATGATGATGAATGGCCGAAAATGCAAAGCCAGTGCTGCAAGAACATGGGACCCCCTACCTATCTCTGGAACCCCCGGCAGCTTGAAGAAGCTCTCGAAAAAGGTAACGTGGTTACTGCCCCTTCCATTCCTGAACTGGCAGCAAGGATGAACGTTCCCGCCGATGCCTTCCAGGCGACCGTGGACCGTTACAATGAACTTGCCCGCGGAAACTACGATGCGGATTTCGGCAAGCACCCCAGCCGCCTGACGACCCTTGAAAAGCCTTTGTACTACGCAACCATCATGCAGGTCCGCCGGATGGTGATACTGAGCGGTCTCAAAATCAATACCCGGATGCAGGTCATGGACACCGGCCGGATGCCCATTCCCGGTCTTTTCGCGGCGGGGAATACCTCCGGCGGGTTCTTTGCCAATGCCTACCCGACGACCGTTCCGGGACTGACCCACAGCCGGGCGTGGACGTTCGGCCGGTTAGCGGGGCAAAACGCGGCCGCCGGTATTTAGTTACCGGGTTTCAGGAAACTCGGAAGAGGATTTTAAGGTTGTTTTCCTTGTCCGTGAGGAGTTGTCCGAAGGCGGCTCCGGCCTTTTCATCGAACGGGACGATGGAAGAGATCAATCCTTCCGGTTTTAGCCGCCCGTCTTCCAGCATGGCGATGACGGCTTCGGCTTCCCGCACGTAGATGGAACTGCCCTTGATGTTCTTTTCACCGAGCGGGACCTCGCCGAAGTTGAACTGTCCTGCTTTCTCGAACAGTCCGACGATGACCGTGGTGCCGTCATGCCGGATTGCATCGACCGCCAGTTGCGCCGCCTGGTTATTACCGACGCTTTCAAAGCTGACATCTGCGCCGATCCCACTGGTGCGTTCCCGTATCGCGGCAACGGGATCAGCAGTATTACTGATGACGCTCGTCGCGCCCATCTCCACGGCTTTAGCGGCCCTCTTCTCGTGTTTGGAGACTACATAAACAGCCGCGGCCCCGGCCGCCCGCGCCGCCATGACCAGGCACAGCCCGATGGTCCCGTCCCCGATGACGGCAACGGTATCTCCCGCCTGGACGTTTCCCCGTTTGACCGCGTGAACGGCCACGGAGAGCGGTTCCACCAGGCTGCCCGCCTCGTCGCTGACCGTATCAGGGAGCTTGAAGCAGGAATAGTCCGGCGTGACCAGGTATTCCGCCATGCAGCCGTCCACCGTCAGCCCGGTGAAACCCTGGTTGTAGCAGATGTTGTACTGCATCCTTTTACAGCAGTAACACTCGCCGCAGTAGCGGTATCCCAGGCCGGTCACGCGGTCGCCGGGCCTGAAAGCGGTCACGCCTTCCCCGGTCTCGGTCACCACTCCCGAGAATTCATGTCCGAGCGTGATAGACCTCGTATCAGGCGGCAGCATGTACGGTCCCACTGCGTATTCCCGCAGGTCCGTGCCGCAGATGCCCGCATAGACAATCTTGACCTTGACCTCTCCGGCGCCCGGGACCGGCTCCGGAACGTCTTCAAACCGCAGGTCTTTGGCCCCGTGCCATCTCAGCGCTTTCATATTATTTATTCCTCCGAGTAATGCCCCCGGATTACCGGGTGATGTAGCCGCCGTCGATGACCAGTTCACTGCCCGTAGTGAATTTGGATTCATCCGAGGCCAGGTACAGAACGCCGTAAGCCACGTCCTGCGGTTCCCCGAAGTGCGCCAGCGGGATGTTCTTCAGGAATTCCCTGTTGAATTCTTCCTGACCTTGAGGAGACTTCTTGCCCACCTCGTCCAGCATCGGCGTCCAGATCCAGCCGGGGTGGATGGAATTGACGCGTATCCCCTGCTTTGCGTAGCACATGGCGTCGGACTTGGTCATCAGCCGTACCGCGCCCTTGGCGGCGTGATAGCAGAACGGGGGCGGATCATCGATTCCGCCCACGATACCGTAGACCGAGGAAATATTCACGATGCTCCCGCCATGCTCAACCATGAACGGGACAACGTGCTTGGTGCAGAGGAAGACCCCTTTGGCGTCGACGCCCAGGACCTGCTCCCATTCCTCCACCGTCACCTCGTGGGTAGGCTTCAGAGGCCCGCTGATGCCGGCGTTATTCACCAGGATGTCAATGCGGCCGAACTTCTTCCCAATCGCGCCGCAGACCCGGCTGACTTCGGTTTCATCGGATACGTTCATGTGGTAATAGTATGCCTCGCCGCCGCCGGCGTTGATTTCTTTCGCGGTCTCTTCGCCCTGCTTGTCCTGGATATCGACGATATTGACCTTCGCTCCTTCCCGGGCGAGCAGCATGCTGGTTGCCTTCCCCAGTCCCGCCGATCCTCCGGTGACGATGGCTACCTTGTCCTGGACTCTTCCCATGATCGTCCTCCTTTCCGGTTATAATCCGGTCTTTTCAGTCCTGATGATTATATACCATGAGAACGCGAAACTCTATCATAGGACCGTCAGGGCAGGGACTGAGAGAGTGCACTCAAGCCACACCATTTACAGACGCGGGTGTAGATGCTAAAATGACGCAAATCTAAGGATCGATATTGGTGCGGTGGTTAACAGATTATACGAACTTTCAATCTAACAGTAAGGTGACCGACATGACACAGGAAGCAATACTGGCGGAACTGGTTGAAGACAGGACCATCACCCTCACCGTCAACGGAGACGTTTATGAGGTGAACGTCCAGGCAAACTGGACGCTGGACTATGTACTCCGGGACAGGCTGGGGATGACCGGGACCAAGGAATTCTGCGGGCAGGGCGCCTGCGGGGCCTGCGCCGTCAATATCGGCGGAAGAGCAATCCTGTCCTGCATGACGCTGGCCATCGAGTGCGACGGTAAATCCATCGAGACGGTGGAAGGCATAGCCCGGACGAAACACCCGCTCATCGAAGCTTATGTCAACCACCACTGCATGCAGTGTGGGTTCTGCACGCCCGGCTTCATCGTCACCGCCAAGTCACTGCTCGACAAGAACCCGGACCCCACCGTGGATGAGATCAAAGAAGCCCTTGTCGGCAACCTCTGCCGGTGCGGCACCTACCCCCAGCACATCAAGGCCGTCCAGGACGCATCCCGGACACTCATGGAGGAAAAAAGCCATGAAAAATGAAGAATATTCCCGGATGCTGGGATCGTTCGATAACCTTAAAGCAGACCCGTATCCGCTCAAGGAATACAATGTCATCGGCAAGCCCGGCGTACGGCGCATCGACGGTATCGAGAAGGCCACCGGGGCCGCCAAATACACCATCGACGTCAAGCTCCCCGGCATGCTATACGGAAGGTTCCTCACCTCTCCCTACCCTCATGCTGAAATAGTCAGCATGGACACAGGCCGAGCGGAAAAACTGCCGGGCGTGAGGGCAATTCTGCGTTATGACGACCCGGAACTGCCGGAAGAAGCCTCGCTGGGCGGTCACGAGCCTTTCCCAACCGCCGTCCTGCCCGGTATCGCCCACTTCCAGGGAGAAGAGGTTGGGGCGTTCGTCGTCGCGGAGAGCGAAGAAATCGCCGAGGAAGCCCTGAAGCAGATAAGGGTTGAATGGAACATCCGGCCGTTTGTGCTCGACCCCGAGGAAGCCGCCCGGCCCGGAGCGCCGGTCTCCAATCCGGAGGCCCGTCCCGGCTCCAACACCGACACGGAAAACATCGTCATCGAAAAGCTTGGCGACGTGGAACAAGGGTTCGCCGAAGCTGATAAAATCATCGAGTTCGAGTTTAAAAAAGGCCTCGATACCTGGATAGGCCCGGAAGTCCCCTGTGGAGTCTTCCGCTGGAACGGCGACCATGCCGAGGTCTGGCTGAAGCAGCAGCGACCGCATATCTCCAAGCGCCACATAGCTAGCTGGTACGGCGGCATTCCCATGAACAAGATCGATATTCACATGCTGTACCAGGGGGCCAGCTTCGGGGGGTGGAGCCAGGCGGCCTGGAACCTCGGCGGAACTTATTGCGCCGGCCTGGTGGCGAAACGTCTGGGACGGCCGGTGAAATGGACGTTCAGCCGGCGGGAAGACTTTTTCGGCGGCGAGATGGACGAGGGCGTCTACCGCTACAAAGTGGGTGTCAAGAATGACGGTACCATCACCGCGGTTTACGCTCATTCGCTGGTCACCAACCAGGCCCTGCCGGTCTTCGGTATCGTCCGCCACATCATGGAGAACACGAAGATACCCAACCTCTACGGCAAGTCCGAAGGGGTGCTGATCAACACGGGCCCGAACCTCGCCACCCGCTGCGAGATGAACTCCAACTGCCACAGCATGACGCAGGTGTTCGCCCGCGCCGCCGAGGCGGTCGGCATGGACCCAACGGAAGTAGCCCTGAAGAACGACGGCGCGGAAGGCCATGACATGGAGTGGCTGAATAAAAGGAAAGCCGAGATGGGCTTCGAGGTGCGGGACAGCCTGCGGGAATGCATCGAGAAAGGCAAGGCGGCCATCGGCTGGGACGAAAAATGGCACCTTCCCGGTACGAAAAAGCTGCCCAACGGCAAGATGCATGGGCTCGGTTTCAACTGGTCTCACGAATGGGACGATTCCGGCGGTACGGCGGAAATCGCCATCTACCTGGAGCGCAACGATGCCACCGCTACCATTTTGGGCTGCCGCTGCGATTGCGGCGTCAACGCCGAGACGGCCTACTGCCAGATAGCCGCGGACGAACTCGGCCTGCGCATCGAAGACGTCCGGTACAAGGGCCAGATAGACGCCGGTTTCTTCGCCATGACGCCGGACACCTCCACCAACATGTCCGTCAACGGAGCGGCGGTCAGGCATTGCGCCCGGCTCCTCAAGCAGAAGATACTGGCGCTGGCCGTGGAACCGCGGGGAAAAACACAATTGAACGAGTTCCCGCCCGCCTTTCCCGGCAAGAAGCCGGAGGAACTGGACATCAGGGACAGCGTAATATTTGAGATTGCCGATCCTGCCAACCGCATGACCCTCGCTGAATTCATCGGGCCGAGCGGGGCCATGGGGCCGTTCGACCCGCGGACCGGGGAACCGGTCTGGGCCGCGAAGGAAGGCGTCAATTACCCGGTCAAGTTCACGCCGCCCCTCTTCGAGCACGCCTGGCATATCCAGCGCGGCACGTACCTGGGCGTGCGGCTCCGTCTCTGCCGCCAGGCCCATTTCATGGAGGTGGAAGTCGATACCGAGACCGGTGAGATCGACGTCAAGCACATCGTCAACGTCAACGATGTCGGGAAAGCGATCAGCATCGAAGGCTGCCACGGGCAGCAGTACGGCGGGGCCATCATGGGGCTGGGGCGCGGATTTACGGAAGACGTCATCCACGACCCCAACACCGGCGTCATCCTCAATGGCAACCTGCTCAATTACAAGATACCGACGATGATGGACGTCGGGCCGATCGATACCATCCTCGTTGAGACCGGCATGGGGTACGGGCCCTACGGCGTCGTGGGCATCGGCGAAGATGTTGCCACCATTCTGCCGACGCTTATCGGGGTTGCCGTCCACAACGCTACCGGCAAATGGGTTGACCGCTACCCGGTCACGCCGGACGTTGTCCTGAGGGCACTGGGAAAAGCCTGACTCGCCCATTTGTACCTGGGAGATTATAATCATGAAAAAGTTTAAATACGCCGGCCCGGATTCACTGGAAAAGGCGGTCTCGATACTTGAAAAGTTCGGACGCAGGGCGAGGATCATCGCCGGCGGCACAGACCTCCTCGGAGAATTGAAGGACGCAGTACTCCCGAACTACCCGGAGGTCGTCGTTAATCTTAAGACAATCCCCGGACTGGACTACATCAGAGAAGAGAACGGCGTTCTCCATATCGGCGCCCTCACACGCCTGGAAGACATCACCACGAACGATTTGATACGCGAACGATACCCGCTTCTTTCCGAAGCTTCCCGCCGCACCGCCTCACCGCACATCCGGGAAATGGGCACCATTGCCGGGAACATCTGCCAGAGCAACCGATGCTGGTATTACTGGGTGGCGGACAACCGCTTCGATTGCCTGAGAAAGGGCGGTGCTACCTGCTTTGCCGTCAACGGAGACGCCCGCTACCATTCCATCTTCGGGAGCTCCCGCGTCGACCGCACCCCTTGCTCGGTGGAATGCCCGGCCGGCATCGATATCCCCGACTACATGGCGCGTATCCGGGCCAACGACATTGCCGGGGCGGCCCGGATTCTCATCGAGTCCAATCCCCTGCCCGCCATCACCGGCCGGGTCTGTCCGCATTATTGCCAGGCGAAGTGCAACCGCGTTGGATATGACGAGTCCGTCTCCGTGCGGAACGTGGAACGGTTCCTCGGCGATTACGTCCTTGAGAATCCGTCAATTTATTCCGAAAAGAAAACGGCTTCAGGTAAAAAGATCGCCGTCATCGGTTCCGGCCCGGCGGGGCTGGCGGCTGCTTTCTATTTGAACAGACTAGGCCACACCGTCACCGTTTATGAAAAAATGCCGGAAGCCGGCGGCCTCCTGACCTACGGCATCCCGCCTTACCGTCTGCCCAAGGACGTGGTGAACCGGCAGGTCTCGGTACTGGAGAAGGCAGGCATAAAATTTGAGTTGAATTCGACATTCGATGTCGATAAGCTTACACGCGAGCACGATGCCGTATTCCTCGCCTGCGGAACCTGGAAAGACCGCCATTCCGGCATACCCGGCGAAGAACACCTGCTGTCCGGTCTTGACTTCCTGAAAAATGTCAATACCGGCAACCGCGCCGTCCCCGGTCAGAAGGTTGCGGTCATCGGCGGCGGGAACGTTGCCGTGGATGTCGCGCGGACACTGCTGCGGCTCGGGGCGGAACCGGTCATGCTCTACCGGCGTACACTGGAGGAGATGCCCGCCCTCAGGGAAGAGGTAGAAAAGCTGGTCGAGGAGAACATCGAGGTACGTTTCCTGACCCTGCCCGTTTCGGCCGCGAAGAAGGACGGCAAGGTCGCCCTGACCTGCACGAAGATGCAGCTCGGCGCGCCGGACGAATCGGGCAGGCCGCGTCCCGAACCAGTCCCCGGTTCGGAGTTTACGCTGGAGTTCGACGCCGTCATGGAAGCCCTCGGCGAAGCAGCGGACCTTTCGATCGTTCCCGGTGAATACCTCGATGCAGGCAGCTTGAAAGTAGCTGACAACGGATCCATCGGCGGTAACATCTTTGCCGGCGGCGACTTCGTTACCGGACCTTCCACCGTGGTACAGTCTATCGCCTCCGGTCGTGAGGCCGCTAACAGCATTGACCGTTTCCTCGGCGGCAAGACGGAACCGCCCGAACCGAAATCCGCCTGGCGTGAACCCGATACTTTCGACAGCGCCTCTCTCGCCAAGACAACCGCCGCCGAAGCGCCGGAACTGCCGGCCGGACAACGAATCGCAAACCTCGATGTTGAGGACGCGGGCGGCCTGTTGCCGGATGCCGTCGCCGCGGAAGCCAATCGCTGCTTCAACTGCGGCTGCGTGGCGGTCAATCCTTCCGACCTCGCTCCCGCCCTCATCGTACTTGAGGCACAGATAAAGACCACGAAGAGGACCATTCAGGCGACGGAGTTTTTCACCGTTAACGGGGAAAAGACGACCGTCCTCGACGATGATGAAATCGTCATCGAGATCATCGTCCCGAAACCGGGACCCGGCGTTAAATGCAAATTCCTGAAATCCGCCATCCGCAAGTCCATCGATTTCCCGCTGGTCAACTGCGCCGCGGCGATAGAAACGCAAAACGGTACCATCAAAAAAGCCCGGATATGCCTGAACTCGGTGTACACTATACCCTATCCGGTGAAAAAGGCGGAAGCTTACCTGGAAGGCAAAAGCATCGAAGAGCCGACCGCGGAGACCGCCGCTTACCTCATCACGGACGATGCCGTCCCGCTGCTCAACAACCGGTACAAGATACAGATTGCGCGGGCGCTGGTCAAGCGGGTCATCCTGGCCTGCGGTTGAAGGTTGTCTGTAAAAAGAGGAAACAACTATCGTCACAAGGTACCGGTGGGACCGGCGTCCCTGCCGGTCCGCGGGCACGGAGGCCCGCGCTACCGCTGTTTCGTGTCAAATCCATTGCGAATATGACCAATGAATTTTAACAGCCTCAGATTGAAAGGGCTCACAGAGGTTTCAAATGAACAATAAACCAAGTAAAAGCGCCGCATCATTCCAGGGACTGGAAAACGCCGATATCAGGAACGTCGTGAAGTCCATGGGCTACACGGATGACGATCTCTCGTCAGGCCGTCCGGTCATCGGCATTGCCAACTCATGGAACACCCTGATACCCGGCCATTTCAACTTCCGGGAGATCAGCGAACAGGTGAAGAAAGGTATCCACCGCGCCGGGGGTACGGTCTTCGAGTTCGGCACCATCGGCCTGTGCGACGCCATCTGCAAGGAGAACTTCAACTACGTTCTCCCCTCACGTGAGATAATTTGCGATTCAATCGAGGCCATGGCCGGGGCGAACCCTCTGGACGGCCTCGTCCTGCTGGCCTCCTGCGACAAGATCGTGCCGGGCATGCTCATGGCCGCCGCCCGCTTGAATGTACCCGCGATTCTCGTCAACAGCGGTCCCATGCTGGGCGGACCGCCATTTTCCGGGCGCAAAGCCGATTCCACCTCCGTCTCCGAGGCCCTGGGCATGTACAAGGCCGGCAACCTGTCCCTGGATGAATACCGTGACATAGAAGACCTGTCCTGTCCCACGTGCGGCTCCTGCTCCTTCATGGGCACCGCCAACACCATGTGCTGCCTTGCCGAGGCCATGGGCATGACGCTGACGGACAGCGCATCGATACCCGTCGTCTATGCGGAACGGCTCCGGATAGCCGAGAGGGCGGGAGAGGCTATCTGTCATCTCGTGAAAAACGGCATTACCGCCAAGCAGATCATCGATAAACGGTCCCTGGAAAATGCCGTCCGCGTTTGCCTGGCCATCGGCGGTTCCACCAACGCCGTTCTCCATCTGACCGCTATCGCCTACGAGGCCGAGGCGGACATCGATATCCTGGACACCTTCGACAAGTTCAGCAAGACCACACCGACGATTGCTAGAGTTTATCCCGCCGGCAGCGCAGACATGGAAGACCTGTGGAAAGCCGGCGGTATTCCGCGGGTTATCTCTAACCTCCGAAGCTTGCTGGACATGGACGTTATGACCTGCACCGGCCGGACGATGCGGGAGAACATCGATACCTTCCATTACCGGTTCCCGGAGAACCCGGAAGTCATTCGTACCGTCGATGACCCCTTCGCCATGTCGGGCGGGCTTGCCGTGATACGGGGCAACCTGGCGCCTGATACCGGTATCAGCAAGCCGGCCGCCATCGATCCCGAGGTCAGGAAGTTCACCGGGACGGCCGTGGTGTTCGATTCCGAGGAAGACGCCAACCGGGCCATCCTCGACGGCAAGGTCAAAGCCGGCAACGTAGTCGTTATCCGCTACGAAGGCCCCAAGGGCGGGCCGGGCATGGTGGAAATGTACCGCGCCCTGAAATACCTGCACGGCCTCGGCCTGCACAAGTCCACCGCCGTGATTACGGACGGGCGTTTCTCCGGCACGAACAACGGCTGCTTCGTGGGGCACATCTCGCCGGAAGCGTTCGAAGGCGGGCCGCTGGCCGTAGTCGAGAACGGCGATACCATCACGATAGACGTACTGGAAAGCTCCATCCATCTGCACGTTCCGGACGAAGAACTGACCCAACGCCTGAAAGCCTGGCGGCAGCCGCCGCTCAAGGTCAAGAAAGGTTATCTTGCCCTCTATTCCCGGCTGGCAAGCTCTGCCGACAAGGGCGCGATCATCCGTTACCCGGATGCATAATTTCCAGGATTGTTCGACATCCAATCTCGTCCTTCGACAGGCTCAGGACGAGCGTTGATGGTGGCTATTCCCAGTCCGGCGGGCCTACCTGCTTCTGCTGGTCGTAGATATCGTTGTAGATGACCTTCCCGAAGTTCATATACGTGTCCCAGCGAGGGTGCCGGGGTTCGTCCGGGCAGGCGCGCATAATAGCGTCGTGGCGGGCGGCATAACCGGCCTTCCATTCCGGGTGGGTCATGATATAAAGATCATTGTTGCGGATGCCCCGCAGGACGCGCTCGCCGGTCTCGAGCGGATCCATGGCGATGTCCTTCACCGGGGGGCGTTTCCGCTGCCCGCCGTCCTTCGGTGGTGGCGGCGGCCAGACTTCACCCTCGTTGCGCAGGTGTTCCGGCCGGTTCTCGAATGTCGACCTTCCCAGGTCCGTCGCGGTCAGCCCCGGGACCAGGATGGAAACGCCGATGTTCTTTGGTTTGAGTTCACCGGCAATGCTCTCCATGAGACCGCACACGGCGTACTTGGTGGTGCAGTAGATAGCCATATTGTCCGTACCCATCAGACCGCAGGTGGAAGAGGTGCTGACGATGTGCCCGCCTTCTCCATGTCTGATGATACGGGGCAGGATGGTCATGACGCCGTTGATGACGCCCCAGAGATTAACGTTGATGCCGTACTCCCAGTCCTTATAGTTGATCTTGTCGATCGGGCCGCCGCAGCCGATGCCCGCATTGTTGACGAGCACATGTATCTTACCGTAGACCTTTTCGGCCTCGTCGGCGGCGCGTACGTAGGCATCGCGGTCGGTCACGTCCAGATTGATGGGGTACACGTCCCCGCCGTTCTCCCTGAACCAGTCCATCGCTTCATCCAGCGCGTATTGCCGCATATCGACGATGACCACTTTCATCTTGTGTTTCGCGAACACTTTGGCGATACCAAGACCGATGCCGCTGGCGCCGCCGGTGATGAACGCGACTTTTCCTTCGAACTTTTCCATTCTGCGTCTCCTTCGTCCTAATGCGAGATACCGCACGAGCCGTCAGCGCAGGCGATTCCCCCCGGCATACGCAGCGGCCGTTCATCCTTGCGGATGCCGCCTTTCGGTATCCATGGGTCGACAAGGACCGTCTGGAAATAGGTAAAATCGGTGGTTATCCATAGCGGATTGGTTTCCCCGCCAACGACCACGAAATTGACCATGTCCGGGTTCTTGACCGGGAAGTCGGTCCTCTCCATAAGCCATTCGCTCAGTTTGCGCGGGTCATCGAAGCCTTCTTCGCGCTTGAGGCTCTTGGCGACGAGGGGGTCGATGACGAAGGTATACGAGCCGCCGAACGGTCCCGACGGTTTCATCTTTTCCAGCATCTGCTGAGACAGCCCGAAGCCGAGGTTCTGCATGTTCCAGCCCCTGAACAGACTCACCGTGCTCTGCTCCTTCTGGTATCCCTTCCGCACGTGGAACGGCTCCCAGGGGCTGTTCTCCTCATTTTCCGCGCAGCACATGTTGTTGTAGTTGAGGTTATGTCCGGTACTGGCCGTGAACGTCGCTCCGAGCCTGGCGTCCCCCAGGTTGATACTCATCAGCGTCCATGCCCGCCCGATGACTGAATTGGCGTAGTTGAACGGACTCAATGCCGCCCGGCCGCAATTCATGCCGCATTCGTTCCGAACCGGTCCGTTGACCACCATCATGCTGGCGAAGGAAGTGGTCGAGCTGGGCATGGACGGTCTCCCGGAAGCACCCAGCGCCAGGATGACCGGGAAGTGCTCCGGTCTCGCCCCGGCCATAACGGCGATGACTGCTACCTTTTCCACGTTGTACTTGAGCCGTTCCTCGTGGGTGGTGACCGACATCATCCCGACATACTCGTCCGGCGCCCGTCCGGTACCGGTCAGCATCTCTGCTACACGTTCCTCGGTCGGCAGGACGATGGGCAGGCCGTCCGTCCAGCCGTTCTCCAGGAAGAGCCGGTGTAGTTCTTCCTCGGTGGCCGGTTCGAGCAGTCTCGGCCGCTGCGGCCTCTTGATCACTTTAGGATGGAGTTCCGCCTCGGTCAGCGGGCTGGTAAGAGCGTGGAAGATCTCGTCGAGCAGAGGCGCCCCGGAGACCGGGTCTTTGCCGGTGATGTATTCCCTTACGACCTCTCGTGGAATATAGCCCACCGGGTAAGGCGGGAAGGTCCAGCGCAGGTTCATGCCGTGGCTGCGGCCGTCACGCTGAACGTAATCAGCGAACATGGCGGTCACGATGGGGGCCGTGGGTATGCCATAGTCATGCTCAAGCGTCCGGGCAAATTCGGCGACACTCGCCGAACAGCCGTCTCAGCCACCCACACCAAGAATGGCGGCGTCACCGTTAGCCTTGATCTCTTTCCAGAGTTCCGGCTCGTCCGTGAACATGCTCGTTTTCTTATGGCGCAGCACCGTTTTGATCTCCGGCCGGTTCCGGTTCAGCCAGTCCTGGAGTTCCTCCATAAACTCCTTGCTGCCGGCAAATCCCGTATTAACGAGGTACACGGTCTTGCCTTCCAGCGTATCCAAACGCGAGGCCATCTTCAGCGATTCCAGTGTCTCCTCGAACTGTCTCGGCTGGTATTCGGGGTCGTGGATCGCCCGGGGCGATGAATCGGGATCGAGACGGCGCCCGAAGATACCGCTGGGCTGTCCTACCGGGTCCAGGACCGTCAGTTTGGCACCTTTTCTTGGCATTTTACTCTCCTGACAAATTTATATCGTTTATGATAGTTCCTCTTTTGCTTTCGCAAAATACTAATCCAACCGCAGGTAAATTTCAAGTCCTACCCGTCTCAACGGGCAGTTTTGCATCATTCGCTCCACGGCTGTACAATCAGGTAATCAGCGTAAGCACATTATCCGAGACCTACCCCCGGAGGAGACGCATGACAATTGCCAACGAGACCATGATTGATTTATACCAGACGATGTTGACCATCCGTCGCTTCGAGGAACGCTGTATTGAAGACTTCGAGAGCGGCACCATCCCCGGCCTGATCCACTCTTACATCGGCGAAGAAGCCATTGCCACCGGGGTTTGCGCCCATCTGAGAAAGGATGACCGCATCGTCAGTTACCACCGCGGGCACGGCCATACCATCGCCAAGGGGGCGGACCTCAACCGCATGATGGCGGAAGTGTACGGAAGAACGACCGGCTACTGTAAGGGCAAAGGAGGCTCGATGCATGTAGCAGACTTCGATATCGGCATGCTGGGCGCCAACGGCATCGTGGGCGGGGGCATACCCATCGGCGCCGGGGCAGCGATCGCCACCCAACTGGAGGGAGGAGACAAAATAGCCGTGCTCTTCTTCGGAGACGGCGCTACCAATGAGGGCGAGTTCCACGAAGTACTCAATCTGGCTTCCATCTGGAAACTGCCGCTGCTCTTCGCCTGCGAGAACAACGGCTGGGGCGTGAACACGCCGGTCAAGTACGCCACGGGCCTGGACCATATCTCGGACCGCGCAACCGGCGGCTACGGCATCCCGAGTACGGTTGTGGACGGCAACGACGTCCGCGCCGTTTATGAAGCTACGAAAAAGGCCGTCGACCACGTGCGCACCCACGCCGGTCCGTACTTCATGGAATATATTACCTACCGCTGGCGCGCCCATTATGAAGGACCGGGCATGCCGGACCTCCGCCCGGAGGAACTGCTCACCGAATGGCAGAAACGCTGTCCGGTGAAGTGTTTTGAGGATGTCCTCCTTAATGAAGGCGTCGTCACCCGCGCAGACCTGGATGAAATGAATGAGGCTGTCATGGCGCGTATCGAAGAAGCCGTCAGGTTCGCCAGCGAAAGCTTGTGGCCGGCCCCGGAAGATGCTTTACAGGATGTCTATTCACCGTAAAAGTACCGAGGAATGAGAATAAGATGAGAAAGATCAGTTATGCACGGGCTGCTTCTGAAGCCCTGATGGAAGAGTTCCGGCGCGATCCCAAAACGCTCCATCTGGCTACGGATATGGAGCAGGAACTGCTCGATGAGTTCGGTCCGGACCGCATTCGTCAGCTCCCCATCGCGGAAAGTTCCTTCGTGGGGGCGGCTATCGGCCTGGCCGGTTCCGGCTTCCGGCCGGTGGTGAACGTGCGCATGGCCACCTTCGCCTTCGTCGCCATGGACCAGTTCGTCAACCAGGCGGCCAAGATAACCTACATGTTCGGCGGTCAACGGAGCTTCCCCATCCTTTACCGGATGACCGTCGGGGCCAGCAAATCCTTCGCCGCGCAGCACTCGATAAACCCCTATTCCATGTACATGAACGTACCGGGCCTCAAACTCATCCTTCCGGCCACGCCGTATGATATCAAAGGACTGCTGAAGACGGCCATTCGCGACAACAACCCGGTCATCAGCTTCGAACACGTCGGCCTCGGGGACATCGAAGGAGAAGTACCGGAAGACGACTACACCATACCCTTCGGGCAGGCCTTTGTCCGCCGCGAGGGTGAGGACGTTACGGTGGTAGCCTTGGCGAAGATGATGCACGAAGCCCTGGCCGTCGCCGGTGAACTGGAAAAAGAAGGTATTTCAATGGAGATCATCGACCCCCGCACCCTGGTCCCGCTGGATACGGATACGATCAAGGACTCAGTCAGGAAGACCGGCCGTCTGGTCGTTATCGATGAGGCATGCCTGACCTGCAGTGCCGCCGCAGAGATAACAGCGCGTATCGTGGAAGACCCGGACGTTTTCAGCCATTTAAAATCTCCTCCCCGGCGCGTGTGCGGCCTGGACGTGCCGATTCCCTACAGCCCGCCGATGGAACGTTTTGCCCTCCCCGGCCGCGATGATATCCGGGCTGCTGTAAAGAGCATTGTGAGGTGAGGACCAGGCGAATATTATAATGACGAAGCTGCCTCGACAGTATTCGAGTATATGTTCTATCACTGGTGACAGCACAAGTAGCGGGAGGTGATGACTTGCTTTTAACTAGAGAATGTCACTGCCACCAGAATCGTACCAGAGCCCGGTTCACCTACCGTGATAACCAGAGAAGATTAGTGATCTACCTTTTGACTGCCAGGCTCGAATCTTTAGCTTCCTGAAGCTAAACGTATGTTTCTGTTGTTTCCATTTTGAGCGTAATATTCCATTATCTCCGATTATAGTTAAAAATAATTAGTAGCAAATTTGAAGCAATATAACCCACTAAAAGTATCAAGATTCGCAACTAAAGATGCCGGAATAAACCTTCCACATTAATCGGATCGAGACGCTCGATCATCGGCATTAGCAAGTCAGCATCTTGCTCCATGAGCACGATAAGAGCTACTTTTGCGGGATACTCCTCAATCATCAGAGGATTAGCGATAGCCGTCAGCCCGTCTCCCATTTCATCATCGAGTACGGTAATATGCCTGGCGAGGTGCGGCTTTCCTTCTTTGATAGCCATATCCACGAGCGATCCCGGCTCGATTTTGCGTCCCTTCCTCGGGAAGAAACCGTTGAGGCCATAAACGTTAGCCTCTGGGTCTTGCTCATTGTTGCTGCTGGTCCAGTAGGTCACCTGCCACCCATCATCATCACCACCGGTAGGCTCATAGAGAGCCCCGTAGAAAAAGAGCTTCCCCTTCAGAGCTTCGCCGAGCCTCAATAAAACCTGCGAGCAGCTTTTCGAGTAATGGTTGGCCAGTTCGATTATATCGAAGCCGGTTTC
>CAZPSP010000002.1:0-45038 GCA_964589285.1 uncultured Dehalococcoidaceae bacterium
GCGCTCAGCAAACCGAGATTACTCCGGATATCGATGTCCCGGCCGCTCCAGAAGGTGGCGAACGGCGCCATGTCATGGGTATTCAAGGCCGCCACCATGTCAGCGGGAATTTTCCCCAGGGATTTACCGCTGCTGTCTGCAAGTTCATAGGTAATGATGAACATTCTCCGCAGGCCGTGCCGGGACATGGACTTACGGACATAACCAGGCACATTGCCCAGATCTTCCCCAATTATCTCGCACTGAGCTCGGTTTGATTCGATACAGAGTACAGCGTACAACTCTTCCGGCCGGTAACGGACGTAAATACCTTGCGAAGCCTCCAACCCCTCCGGTATCCAGAAAAGCCGGTGCAGACCCATGACATGGTCGATGCGCAGCATGCCGGCATCAGCCATGTTGTGGCGGAGGTAGTCCCGGACATACCGGTAGCCGTCTTCACGGATGCGCTCGGGGTGTAGCGGTGGAAAACCCCAGTCCTGTCCATTGGTGAAAATGGCATCCGGCGGCGCCCCGGATGAAGACCCGAGAGCGAACAGTTCCTGGTTACGCCAGACATCGTAACCGTTCCGGTGGACGCCGAGAGGGAGGTCAAAGTAGAGAGTTACACCGTTCTGTTTCGCGCTGGCGGCCAGCTCGTCGATCTGGTCGCTGGCCAGCCACTGGGTATAGAGATAATAGCGGTACGCCGTTTCATCATAATCACCAACACGGATATCCCCATTCCGCAGACGTTCCGGCCAGGATTGCCACACCTGCCGGCGTGAGTCCATGACGGCGCGGAACCGGGCATATTGTTCAATGTCCGGATTGTTCCGGATGAAATCATCGAAGGCGGTTGACCGTACCGGGTCCTCCGTAACCCCTTGGGCCATCCTGAGCATAAGCCTTTTCTTTATCTCCATACCACCGCGATAGTCAACCAGGCGATCCCTGCGCAGAGCCACCAGGGCGGATTGCATGTCAGCGTTTTCGTAGAGCTGACGTATCTTCGGATTGGAGACGAACTCCGGAGCTTTTCGAGGATCGATGTAGAATTCGTTCCAGGCGAGTCTGGTGACCGGAGAATAGGGGCTGGGGTCGAAAGGTTCGTCCAAAAAAACCGGCAGCAGCGGCAATGTTCCAACCACGCTCCCGCCCCATCCTGCCACGACACCACCGAGCGAGCGGAGGTCCGAAAAATCACCGCTGCCAAAACTATGATTTGTCTCCAGGGCATAGAGCGGGAGGAAGACACCCCATTCGCGGACGTTTTCCGGTTGAGCATAGGTTCTCATAGGGGCCGCGAAGATAGTAGCTTCGAGGCTGCGTCGCTCCAGTTCCAGTATAAAACGGTGGTAACCGAACGGAAGCGCATGAGGCAGAAAATACCGTAAGGTGAGGTAAGTTTCCCCGTCAATTTCCGCCCGGCGCAGTACCGGTAACTCTGATAAGCGTACATCCAGGGTCCTTGTCTCACCGGACTCGGTGATGAGCGTCGCCCGGCATGTTCCACGCGTTGCTCTTTCCGGTACGGTTAACATTATTTCGGGAAGTCGTTCGTCCCAGGCAACTACCACCGGTTCCATGCCGCGTGCCGCCGGTTCACGTTCTTTTCGCCGCAGGGCTTCGCTCAAGCTCGCCGCGGAAGAACCGATGTTCTCTCCCAGCGCGACGAGCGCGGCGCGGAGGCTTTCTTCCGGGGCGTAGTTGAAACTTTTCCCCGCGCCGTCATAGGCGATCAGGACGCCATATAATTTCGCCAGTTGACGCAGTTTCCGGGTTTCTTCTCTGGGTGTTTTCATATTACTATTATTGTAATATCTATCAGAGCGTGCGTCCATGTCCCCTCTAACGAGACATGAAGAACTGCGCATGTATCACCTGAGCTACGCCGGGTCAATAGACCGTTCCATTAAGCACAGAACCGCACCCGTTTTGTCCCTTATAAGCCGTCTTTTTCACTACGTTAATGCTCGAATTCTTCCACCGCTTGTCTAGTAAATCAGTGGCGGCTGGTCTATAATCAATTCGAAGCATACGGAACGGAGAGACCGCCGATGGAATTGACGCCGGAAGAACGCCAGAAGATCTACGAGGAAGAGAAGGCCCGCATCGAGGCCAGAGAACGGCTGGAGCGGGAACGTCAGGCGCCGGGTAAGGAATCCACGGTAGACCTTCAACCAAATGTCGCCGGTCTTCTTTGTTACGTGGGCTGGTGGATCAGCGGGCTCATATTCTTCATCATCGAGCAGAAGAACGAATGGATACGGTTCCACGCCGCTCAGGCCATTATCACCTTCGGGTCAATCGTGGTCGTTGGTAGTGTGATCAACCTTATCCCCTGGGTCGGACCACCACTGGCCGGTATTACGTGGTTCATCGGATTCGTGCTCTGGATAGTGCTGATGATCAAGGCGTACAACGGCGAGAGGTTCAAGCTGGGCATCTTCGGGGACTTCGCCGAGAAATTGGTTGCGTCCTCCGGGACGCCTTCTTCTCCCACTTCCGATACCGAAAAACCCGCAGGCCGCACCGACGAGGGTGTCCCCACTGCTCCCGCTTCCGTTGTTATCGAGGAACCGTACACGGTCGACAGCCCGGAGCACATCGAACAGCACATCGACCGTAAAGTGAAGGAATACTTCCGGAAAAAGCAGTCAGGCTATATCATCGGTTCAGCATTCGCCATCGCCTGGAGCATCATCCTGCTGGTGTTTCTGAACTTCTTCAATGAGTATTTTGCTTACTATAATCTGGAAACAATCAACGGGCGCGAGGTTTGGGTTCATAACAGTTTCTTCACCAGTGAGATAGGCCAGTGGCTCCCGATACTAACAACGACGCTGGTGCTGGCCATCGTCGGTCATATCATCATCATCGTACTCTACCGGCCGCTGTTGAGGAAGATCATCACCTTTGTGCTTGATATCTTCGGTCTGGCAACGGTGATCAGCCTGCTGGTCATTTATCCGTTCAACTTCGATGTCATCCCGAACGATGCAGCAGCCTCGATCATGGCCATCGCCGTCACGGTGGTCCTGATCGGCATATCAATCGGTATTGCCATCAGTCTCATCGTACGATTGATACAAGGGTTCATCGCCCTGACGAAGGGAACGATCAACCAGGACTGATGACCCTTTAGTCCGGCACCGGGCAGAGGGCGGCGGCGTTCTCCCCGGCAGCTTCGAGGACGCGAACAACGTCGGGCTGCGTCCAGCCGGCGGAAGTCAATTCCCGCACCAGGTTTTCGGCGGTAATATACCCCCCGGCGTAGCCGTTCAGCCGCGCAACCGCCGTTGAGGCAATGAAGTCCGCATAGTTCGGGTACCGGGCGAGAAGTATGCTCCTGATATCCGGCTGTGTTGTCAGATAGTACTTCTGATGATAGTCTTCCGCCTGGTAAAAGGTACCGGCTTGGACCACCTGTGTCTTGACCCCTTTGCCGAGTCCGGCGGCAATAGCGTCTCGCGTTTCCTCGGCTGCGGCTTTCTGGGCTTCGTCATGATGGAAAACAAAAGCCTGGTACTGCCGGCTGGAGGAACGATACGTGGGACTATGGGACGCCCAGAAAACATCGAGCAGATCCTGGTAGGAGATGACCTCGGGATCGAAGGTTATCTCGATGGACTCGCTGTGATCGCCGAGAGAGTAGTAGGTGGGATTGACTTTTGTCCCACCGGTATAGCCGACACGCGTGCTGATAACACCTGGTAAACTCCCGAACCGGGAGTCGGGTCCCCAGAATCAGCCGAGAGCGAAGGTGGCAAGTTCTGTTTTGGTACCAATATCATAGTTCATATCCTGGTTCACCCCTCCCCGGGAAACGGTATTATCCGCCCTGCAGCCGTTGATCGAGAGCGGGATGAAGGCAACTCCCAACAGCACGGCCATGAGAACAACGGACCATTTCCATTTCATTTCTCAACCCTTCTCAGCCGGAGAATTCCGGCATGCCTGCCATGAATATTTTTTTAATTCAAAAGCGCACGGCTTCAGCAACCGGAGCTTCAGGTGGGGCGGAAGCCGGTCCCGGAACCGGATTTGCTGCCGCTGCGTGAGGAAAACATAGAAAGATCGCGCCTGGGTCCGGGCGCGTCACATACCGGACAATGCAGTGTATCATCGTCATCATTAATGCCGCGGAATTTATCAAACTTCTCTCCGCACTGCTTGCAGGTATAGGCATAAATCGGCATGGTCAGTACCTCTTTGATTTGTACTTTCAACCTCATTTTACGTTCCATGGAACATCATTTGATGTGATAAATGTCTCGTTGACGTTGACAGTATCGTAATGTACAGAGTATCCTTTTTAAAGAGCGGCTCCCGTTTGCTTCCGTCTCATGAATCATCTTCAGGAGGGTACATTATTATGGCTAATAACCCATCAAATCAAACATTTCTCGAACCAGCACAGAATGTTGACATCATCCGCGAATGTGATGTCGTCGTCGTCGGCGGCGGCCCTGGCGGTCATGCTGCGGCAGTAGCGGCAGCCCGCAACGGCGCCGATACAGTCCTCGTCGAACGATACGGCATTCTCGGCGGACAGGCCACCGGCGGTGTCGTGACCATAATTCCCAACCTGACCGGCCGGGACGGCAAACAGGAGATCATCGGCCAGACCCAGGAATGGATCGACCGCTTGGATAAGCGCGAAGCCACCGCCTATGCGCCGAAAGAACTCTGGGGCAACACCGATAAAGCGCTCGTCAAGGAATGGTTCGACCGTTCTTTTTTCAACGTCCGTATCGACCGTATCATTTACAGCGCACTCTTCGATGCTGAAATTCTGAAATGCGCCCTCAACGATATGGTCGAGGAAGCCGGCGTCAAGGTTTATCTTCACGCCTGGGGCGCCAAGACCATCATGGACGGACGGCGCGCCCGCGGCGTCATTATTGAAAGCAAGTCCGGGCGCCAGGCCATCATGGCCAAAGTAGTCATTGACGGCACGGCAGACGGCGACCTTTTCCCGTCGGCGGGGATCACCTATGATACGGACATCGACCCCACCATCCGCATCGCCAATCTTTCCCTCTGCTACTGGATCAGCAATGTCGATATCAAGAAGAACATGGAATTCCGCAACAATAACCCGGACAAGTTCGGGGAACTGATGCGGGAATTAATGCAGAAAGGCGGCCATCCCGGCTACATGCGGAGCTGCCTGAAGAACCAGGACGACATCGTCTGGGTACACCCGCGCTATGCCAATAAGAGCCAGATCGACATCGAAGAACTGACCCGTGTCGAATTCGAAGGCCGCAAGAGAATGCTGCTCAGCCATGATTTCTTCAAGGCCTACATGCCGGGCTTCGAGAAGAGTTTTATCTCCCTCTCCGCTCCGCAGATCGGCACCCGCAGCAGCCGGCGCGCCCACACAGATTATATTCTGAGGGAAGAAGACGCCCAGGCCGACCGCGTGTTCAGCGATACGATTGCTGTTTTCCCGGACGTTGATCGCGGTGAAGACTCGATGAACCATCCTTCCCTGCACGTCCCCTACCGCTGCCTTATTCCGAAGGGCGTGGAAAACATGCTCGTCTCCTGCCGCGCGTTCGGGTCCGACCAGGTCATCCAGAACTTCTTCAATCTCATCCCGCACTGCATCGCCTTCGGTGATGCCGCCGGCGCCGCAGCAGCCCTCGCGGTGAAGGAGACCGACGGCAAGGTACGCGATATCAACATGGACGAACTCAAGAGCCGGCTTGTCAAGGCCAACGTGCTGCTGCCGGAAGAGAGCAAGATCAACGCCTGACTTTTCAAAAAGCTCCAGAACCGTTACTATAAGGGGGTAGCCGGTAAGGTTGCCCCCTTTACTTTTTTCGGAGGTCGCACATGAACAAGGGATACCAAAGGACTGTCCGCGAACCGGCCCGTGATATCCGTGTCTGGAAAGAAGCCGACGTCGTTGTTATCGGCGGAGGACCGGGTGGGGTAGGCGCGGCAGTGGCCGCCGCCCGCAGCGGAGCGAAGACGGTGCTCGTCGAGCGGTACGGTCATCTCGGCGGGATGGCGACCGGCGGCCTCGTTAACATTCTCCCCAACCTCAGCGACATGGCCGGGAAACAGCGTATTTACGGGATCACCCAGGAACTTATCGATCGCCTGGACAAACGCGGCGGGACCTCATATCCTCCCAAAGAAAGATGGGGATCGACGGACGAGGACATCGTCAGCTATTACCTCGATGCCAACCTCGGCTGGTTCTACGTGCGGGAAGACGCCGGTATCAGGAAAAAGCGCGTGCACTACACAGCGGTAGTCGACCCGGAAATCTTCAAAGACGAACTGAACACCATCGTCCTGGAGTCCGGAGCGGACCTCCTGCTGCATAGCTGGGGAACACAGGTCATGATGGAAGGCAATGCCGTGACCGGTGTATTCTTCGAGAGCAAATCCGGGAGGCAAGCCGTACTCGGGAAAGTCATTATAGACGCCACGGGGGACGGAGACATCTTCGTCGCCGCCGGGGCCGAGTATGACAATAATTGCGATAATTCCCGCCGGACCGCCTGGCTGGCGCTCGTCTGGTGGATGGCCAACGTAGACCTGGATCGGTACGACCGGTTCAAGAAAGAACAGCCGGAAGAATTCAAAGGGCTGATGCAGGAACTGGTCAAACTGGGCGGCTACCCGGTGTTCTTCAAGGGCGTCCTGAAGAACCAGGAAGGCGTGGTCTGGTACCACTGCATGCAGCCGCAGCAGGAACGTACCGACGCCATGGACGTCGAGCAGTTGACGCGCATCGATGTCCGTGCCCGGCAGCGTGCCGTTATTACCTATGAGTTTATGAAAAAGCACGTTCCCGGCTTTGAGAAATGCTTCATCATGCAGACAGCACCGCAACTCGGCACCCAGGGCGGGCGCAGGATCGTCGGAGAATACACCATCAGTGAAAAGGACCTCACGACGGACGAGGTGTTCCCGGACACTATTGCCGTTTTGGCGAACAACGATTCAGGGGAAATATCGGCGAAGCATCCCGCTCTGTGTATACCCTACCGGACGCTGGTACCGAAGAGTGTGGACGGCCTGCTGGTGGCAGGTCGGCACTTCTCCTGTTCCGATACCATTAACGAATTCTTCAATATTATTCCACACTGCCTTTGCTACGGCCAGGCGGCCGGCACTGCGGCGGCAATGGCAGCCAAAGACGGAATACAACCGCGGCAGGTCGATTATAAAGAATTACAACGGAACCTGGTCAAACAGGGCGTTAACATACCCGAGTAACCCATGAACCTGAATAGCCCAAGGTCAGCAACCCAGACAGGAATGAACCATGAACCAAGCCAAGGCGCGTATCGTCGTTTTCTCTTCACAGTCCCTTTTTTGCACAGGAATCACGCTTTCACTGATTAAGTATGACACCATCCGGGTAATGATGGCCTGTCCGTTTTCGTCCCAAACCCTCGACAAGCTGGTCGGTCTTCTTCCCGATATTATTATCGTAGACATAGACGATGATGTGAACAGGGCGATCTCGGTGATCGAGGCCATCCAGGCACGGATCACCGGCCCCGGCATTATCGTCATGTCCAGCAATGAGACCGATGTATCCAAGATCACTCAATTTCCCGATATCATTCATCATCCGAAAAGCATTACCGCGGACGATCTCTACGTGGCAATCATGACAATCGTGGATCCGGAACTTCCCATCGAACCGTTGGAGAAAAGCCGGCCGGTGATGATTATTTCCGAAAAAGAAGGCATGCTCATCACTACCAACGACCGGGATTACAACGGAGGCCCCTTGACCGCCCGGGAACGTGAAGTCCTGAGCTACGTGGCGCTGGGGTATCTGAACAAGCAGATCGCAGATACGCTTGGCATCAGCACGGAGACCATTAAAAACCATATCACGTCCTCTTTAAGGAAGCTGCACGCCAACAGCCGGACGGACGCGGTGGTACAGGCCATTAAACAGGGGCTTATCACCATAAGTTGACGCTAAAAAAGCCCGGCGGGAGCGAGTCCCGCCGGGCTTTTTCTTACCTTACCTGCTTTTACGCTGCGGCCGCCAGGGCTTTCTTGACGAACTCGTAGCCGAGATCGAACGCCTTGAAGTTGATCGCCGCGACCTTTTGATTGAAACGCGAAGCGATGGCGTCCTTGGCGTGCTGCTGATCGATTGGCATCAGCCCCGAACCGAACAACGCCCCGAGCATGACCACGTTGGCCGCCTGAAGAGAACCAGCTTCTTTCGCCAGACCGCTGGCATCGAGTGTGATGATGCGGTTCGTAACTTCCTTAAGCTTGGTCACTATCTGGTCGGGAGTGGGATAGCCGCTCTTGCCCAGGTACACCGTGAATGGCATGACCGTGGTGGTGTTGAGAACAACGACGCTGTTTTTAGCCAGGTACTGGATATTCCGCAGCGCTTCAGAAGGTTCCACGGCGACAAGGACGTCGCACTTGCCTTCCGGGGTCATCGGAGCGATGACGTCGCCGCCGAGCCGCAGGTTGCTGAACACGGAACCGCCGCGCTGGGCCATGCCGAGGACCTCGGATCCTTTCACGGCGACACCGCCGTTAACCGCCGCGTTACCGAGCAGTTCCGAGACCAGGACGACACCTTGACCGCCGGTACCGCAGATGATTATGTTAATCTCTCTCGTCATCGTTTACTCTCCTGCCTTGATCGCTTCGTGGGGACAAACCTGCGCGCACACGCCGCAGCCGGGGCACTGGGTTTCATCGACCGACGCTTTACCGTCCTCGATAATGAGGGCCGGACAGCCGAGCAGATTGATGCATATCTTACAGTCGCAGCTCAGGCAGCGTTTCGCCTCAGCGATGGCCTGCTCCTTACTGAAGCCGAGATTGACTTCCTTGAAGTTTGTTTTCCGCTTGGCAACCGGAGCGGCCGGAGCGCTGGTCCGGGCTTCTTTGGCAAGCCCCCAGGTCTCGACGATGAGTTTCGACTCGAAGACGGCCTCACCTTCCCGTCCTACATCCATCGGTTCGCCTTTGAGGAAAAGATCAATCGATTTAGCGGCTTTGCGGCCCGCCGCCATGGCCTGGACAACGGTCGCGGCGCCGGTAACGGCGTCGCCGCCGGCAAACAGACCTTTAACCGGGGTAGCCAGTGTCACGGGGTCGGCGTTGATGCGGCCATCGGTGACAGCCTGGCCGTTGAGGAAATCGAGTTCCGGCTCCTCGCCTACGGCGGCGATGATGAGGTCGGCATCGATGGTGAATTCGGAACCGGTCACGGGCACCGGCCGCCGCCGCCCGCTGGCATCAGGTTCGCCAAGTTGCATCTTGACACATTCGAGCCCGATGGCCTTACCGCTGGCGGTGATAACCTTGTTCGGTCCAGAGAGAAGCGTCAGTTTCACGCCTTCTTCTTCCGCTTCGTGAATCTCCGTGGGAATAGCGGGCATCTCGTCGCGGGAACGCCGGTAGACTATCTGGACATCTTGAACGCCAAGCCTGACACAGGTACGGGCGCAGTCGATAGCCACATTGCCTCCACCGATGACGACGGCCCGGTTCGGAGATACTATCCGTTCACCGGAATTGACCTTAAAGAGAAATTCGGTGCCGTCGATGACGCCGTGGGAGTTACTGTTGGGGATGCCGAGATCACGTCCTTTATGGGCGCCGACGGCCAGGAAAACGGCATCGTACTGTTTCTGGAGGTCGGCGAGTTGTACGTCCTTGCCTATCCGGGTATTAAGCTTGATATCCACACCAAGTCTGGCAACGAGGTCGGTCTCGCTCTGCAGGACTTCACGCGGCAAACGGAAGTCCGGGATACCCCAGGCCATCATACCACCGAGCGAGGAAAGGGCTTCATAGATGGTCACTTTATAGCCGGCCTTACGGAGGTCCCAAGCAGCCATCATCCCCGCCGGACCGCCACCGACAACGGCGACTTTCTCAGTTTTCTCCGCCGGAATGTTCAAGTCATCGGTATATTTACCATATTCCACCGCGGCCCGTTTCAGGCCGTTGATGGAAATAGCTTCCTCAACGTTATTGCGTTCGCACTTGCCTTCGCAGGGAGCGGTACAAACACGGCCGATGATGGAGGGGAAGGGAAGGGTCTGCTTGATGAGCGCTAGGGCTTCATCGAACTTGCCTTCCTTGATGAATTTCACATAGCCGCGGATATCGATATGGAGCGGGCAGGTAGCCTGGCAGGCCGGGGGACTGCCGGCGACGCATTTCTCCGTGTCCACGACATAGGGGACGGTCTTGACGCCTTCCTTCTTCTTTTGGCGAGCGTCCAGGATATTGCAGAGCCGGCGGGAAATGACCAGCGCCGGTCCATCAAACCGGATGGCGCGTTCCAGGCTGTCGATGAGCGAAGCCAGGTCGAAAGCATCGACGACCTCTACGAATTTAACACCTGCCGCCTGGGCGATATTTTCTATCTTTATGCCCAGGTCCACATTTTCCAGTGAGCCCGGGTGCGGCTGGAAGCCGGTCATGCCCGTGGTGGAATTGTCCATGACCACCATGGTCAGGTTAGCATTGTTATAGACCGCGTTTATCATGGGCGCGATACCGGAGTGGAAAAAGGTGGAATCGCCGAGGTGGCCGATGACCGGCCGGTCCAGAACGTGGGCGAACCCGTTCGCCATCCCGAAGCCGCCGCCCATACAGACCGCGGTATCATCGGTATTCAGCGGTTCGCCGGCGCCGAGGGCGTAGCAGCCGATGTCGCCGGTCTTGACGGCTTCTTTACCGGTCTCCTGCTGGTAACGCTTGGCCGCAATGTTGATAGCGTAGGCAGTAGCGCGATGAGGGCAGCCGGCGCACATGGTCGGCGGCCGCAGCGGCAGGAGCGATTCCGTTTCCTTACGGAGGGCATCGATCTCCTGGAAATCGACCGGAGGTTTAACACCGGTCAGCTTGTTGAGGGCCTCGGCCACGAGCCGTGTCGAAAGTTCCCCGGCCAGGGTCAGGAGGTCCTTACCGTGGACTTTGGTGGTAATATCGTTATCCTTGGCAACAACCTTGGTGGCCTCTTCGACGAAGGGTTCGAGTTCTTCGACGACGAGGACCTTATCAACCGATTCGAGCATTTTCTTGATGAGTTTGACCGGCGCCGGGTACGGCGTACCGATCTTGAGGAACGAGACCTTGTCTTCCAGTCCCATCCACTTGATGGCTTCGATGGCATAGCCATTGGAAATGCCGTTGGCGATGACGCCGAGCTTAGCACCCGGTTTGAGGGTCAACTGGTTGTACGGCAAATCGTCGACGATGGCAGCGATCTTTTTCATCCGTTCGATGAGCAGCCGCCGCCGCGCGCGGAAATTGGCGGGTAAGCAGACCAGCCGCTGGTAGTCCTTGACGAATTCAGCTTTGCGGGCCGTCTTATCTATGTTCCCGAAGGTAACGTCTCCTCGCGCATGGCCGATACGGGTCACCGAACGAAGCATCCACATCTGCCCGTACTGCTCGGAAAGACGGAATGCATCCGCCATCATGTCCTTGGCTTCCTGGGCGGAAGCTGGTTCGAAAACAGGAATATAGGCCTGGCGGGCCAGCAAGCGATTGTCTTGTTCGTTCTGGGAGCTCCACTGACCGGGATCGTCAGCGGAAATAACGACGAGGCCGCCGAGCCCCATATAAGAGGCCGACATCAGGGGGTCGTGAGCGACGTTGACGCCGACATGCTTCATGATCGCCAGGGACCGCAGACCGGTGGTCGCGGCTGCCATGGCAATCTCGAGCGCCACTTTTTCATTAATCGACCATTCCGCGTACATACCAGCGGCTTCAGCGTTCTCCACCAGGGTGGTCGTAATTTCGCTGGATGGAGTGCCGGGATACGAGGCTACCACCTGGACGCCGGCTTCGATTGCCCCGCGGGCGATCGCTTCATTACCCAACATGAACAAACGGGCGCCGGGAGCATCGGACGTAATGGTCACTTGTGCTACCTTATTCAACTATACTCCTCCTAACCTGAATACTGGCACACCCCCCGGGGAACGAATAGCCTGTGGACGCCGGGGAGCGGCGGTTTTACGCATTGGCGTGGTGAAATGTATTACTTTATTGTGGGGGCGAAAGCGGAGTTTATTGGTTTGCGTACGGCAATGACCACTTTTCCCTATATTATTCTACACACTTGCGGACGGGCTGGCAACCGCGAGACGGATGGGGGGACCGCCGGAGAGGAGATAACAGCAGGAAAAGGTGAAATGTTGACAGTATGTGCTCGTTGAGCTAATATTGCGGCAAGCAACCGCGAGGAGGTTTAACGAATGGCTGGCAAGTATGATCACTACATCATCGAGTACGACCCAAGTATGTTTCCCAATGAACGCCGCCCGGTCATGGCTTACATGGATGATACTTTGGCCAAGGGCAGCCACTTCTACCTGATCCACTGGATCCTGCCCGGATTCGCGGATAATCTGGGCGATTTCCCCTACGCCGGGCATCCGCCGCACATCCATAAAGATGCGGAACTGCTCTTCCATATCGGGACCGACCCCCAGAACCCGATGGACCTGGGTTCCGAGGTGGTGATGTATCTCGGGCCCGAACTGGAAGAACATCACATCACGCGTACCTGCTGTATCTGGATACCGCCTAACTTCATTCACTCTCCATGGAAACCGATACGGATCGACAGACCATGGATATTCATGGAATTCAACCAGGGACCGGTGCACACGGAAAAGTCCTACCGGCAGATATTGCCGAAAGAAGCACGGGAGAAGATCAACTGGGACATGTGGCCGGACGACAAATACGAGATACCGGCGTAGCCGAACCATTAACCAATACATTATTTTTGGAGGATATCGTGGTTTACAGTATCGACATGAAAAAGTGCCTGAAATGCGGTCTGTGCGTGACCCAGTGCCCGCATCACGCCTTCGTGGTAACAGACAAGGTAACCGAGCCCGACGGCCTGATACTCTACACGGTGAAGATAGACCAGGACCTCTGCACGGAATGCGGCGAATGCATGGATACCCTGGAATGGTGGTGCCCGGCCAAAGCCATTGTACGGTCGTAGCAGCCGTAACCAACCATCGACGATATACCAACAATAGCCGGGAAACGGGATTTGCCGGTGTTCTGTTGCTGTCAGCCCGCTAAATGAACAGGGCTTGAAGGAGGACCATCATGGCAGAGATGAAATACAGCCGGTACTTTCTTAACGAACTACCTGACGAACAGCGCTTCAAGGGATTCGCCAAGATGCCAAGTATGGTAGCTTATACGGATAATGACATTATCCAGGACTCGAAGTATTTTTCCGTGATGATCATGGGAGAAGAAGCCACCAAGATGGCCGGACACGGTCCCCATATTCACAACGACCCGGAGTTGCTGGTGGCCCTCGGTACCGATATGTCAAACCCGCGCGACCTCGGTGCTAAAATGGAAATGTGTATGGGCCCGGAGATGGAAAGCCACATCATCACCGAATCGACGATGATCTGGATACCCGCCAAGTTCATTCACGCGCCGTTCCGTATCCTGGAAGTGACCCGCCCCTTCATCTTCATCCAATGCCAGTATGCCCCCAAACTCACCGAGACCTCCCTCAAGAAGCTCGTCTCGGAAGACCTGTGGGACAAGATGGTCTTCATCGACGCGGACGGGACGCAGAAGGATTAACTCAAACGCCAAATCTCTAAGTCGAAACTAAGAGTAGAATCACGTATTTTGCTGCCTCCGAGCGCAGTAACCCGTAGACTGGCTTCTAGACCAACTGTAACTGGAGCTGGAATTCCAGCGTGTTACCCGGTTTCAGTTCCCGTATATCTTCGCCGAGGGCTACTTCAATGGGGCCGATCTCCTGCGGACGGCTGGCCACTTTTAATGTCTCCCCGGTGATACGCACCTCCAGCCAGTGGCCCCGGTACCTTATCTCGAATGCAACTGACTTGAGTCCTTTGGGCAGGGCGGGATCGAAACGAAGAATATTGCCTCTCGTTTCGATGCCGGTATAAGCCCTCTGTATTATGTCTACTGTCCCCGCCATGGCGCCGAGGTGGATGCCTTCATGGGTGGTGCCTCCCTGTATGTCCAGTACATCGCTTTCCAGTGCGTCCTGGAACAAATGCCAGGATACCTCGCGGCGTGACCTTGCCAACACCCAGGAATGCACTACCCGGCTCAATGTGGAGCCGTGAGAAGTCCTTTCCAGGTAATACTCTATGTTGCGCGGGATGGTTTCATGCTCGAAAGGATAACCCAAGCGATCAAACAGCTCTTTCATCTCGTCGGCGGAAAAGAGGTAGAACAGCATCAGGACATCAGCCTGCTTGGAGACCTTGTAACGGTTCGGGGTGTCTCCTTCGGCTTCGAGGATGCGGTCCAGCCGGTGGATATCTCCGTACTTCTTCCTGTAGCCGTTCCAGTCGAACTCAAGGAGGTCCCCATACCCTTCGAACTGGCTGATAATATCGCCGTCATGGAACGGTATGATCATTTTATGGCTTATCTCATTCCAGCGGTCCAGTTCCTCTTTACGCAGCACCAGATTTTCCCAGATGTGATTGCGCCGGTAGATGGAAATCATCTCCAGCGACTCCAGGGCCCGGCACATGAGCCATACCGTCATGACGTTGGTATAAGCGTTATTATTGATGCCGGGCTCTTCTGCTCCGGGGTAGCGATCATGGAACTCATCCGGGCCCATGACCTTGTGAATCTCATAGCGGTCAAGGGAATGGTTGTACCGGCACTTGCTGGCCCAGAACCGCGCCAGTTCTATAAGGATTTCCGTGCCGTAGTATGTCATGAAATCAATGTCCCCTGAAACCTGATAATGCTGCCAGACATTATAGGCTACGGCCAGGTTAATATGCCGTTCAAGCTGGGAATTATCGGGTATCCAGCGGCCGGATTTGGGGTTCAGATGCAGGGTCTGGGCTTCCTCGCGGCCGTTGCTGCCGCTCTGCCATGGGAACATCGCGCCACTGTATCCTGCCGTGAGGGCTGCCCGCCTGGCGGCCGGCAACCGGCGGTAGCGGTAGCTGAGGAGCGACTTGGTAATGTCCGGTATCCGTAGATTAAGCAAGTGGAAGATGAACAATTCGTCCCACATGATGAGTCCGCGATAGGCCTCGCCATGAAGGCCGCGCGGCGGGATGCCGGCATCGAGGGAGATGGTATTAGGCGATACGGTCTGGAGCAAATGGAAAATGTGGAGATTAAGGATCTGCGCCATACGCACACTTTCAGTATCGACAGTGATATGCCAGATCTCCCAGAGATGCCCCCACCCGGTGATATGGCTTGCCAGGAGACCGGCAAAATCGGCTGCGAAACGGACTTCTTCCCTGGCGGCGAGCGAGCTCTCAGTAATACCGCGATCGCGTGAGTTGTACAGAGCGGCGATTTTCTCGACTCGCACCAGTTGCCCTTTTTTTATGGGGACCGTGAACTCCTGTGCAATGTAGCCTTCCTCCCGCAGAACGCGGCGTTCCGGACGGTACCGCTCTTCACCGATAAAGACCCTGGTGCGGACAGCCTCGGCGATATGGATATGAGACTGGTTGGTCTCCGCCAGCAGCCAGATGATATTGCTGCCATCTGAGCCGTTATCCACCTGGAGGAGATGATGGTTGTTTAACTGGCGGTACCGCTTGACGAGCGTATTATTCACGTTCCCGTCTATGGCCGAACGGACCTGTATGCTTCCTTCCCAGTCTTCCGCAACCAGGGTCGTCTCCAAAGCGGCAACGTGCGCCATCTGGATATGAACGAAACGGCGTTCCGTCAAACGCGTATGGCGCCCGGCGACGTCGGCAAATCGCACCGACCGCGTCAGGACACCGCGCCCCGTATCGAGTTCCTGCCGGTAGTCCAGGATGTTCACAGAAGCAAGATCTAACCAGTCCCCGTCTTCGATCCTGAACGTAAGGGGCAGCCAGTTGGGAACATTGACCAGGCTTTCATTCTCGATAGTTTGACCGGCTACCTCACTGGTCAGCCGGTTATAGATGCCGGCGATATAGGTACCGGGATAATGGTATTCACCGGCGGATGATTCCGGGGCAGCCGCACGTGTTACGAAGTAGCCGTTACCGGTAGCGCAGAGGACCTCCCGTAATTGTTCAGAAGCGGGATCATATTCTTCATACGAGAATGTGTGCGTATCTCTGGAAACGTCTTTCTCCGCATTTTTCGCCATTTCCTCCAGGAATAGGACCGCCTGCCGCACGTCCTGCAGGATGTAATCAGCCTCTGTGGGACGGTGCTCCGGGCCGATCAGAACGCCGATACCGTAGCCTTCAATTGCCTTAAAAGCGTCTTCATCAGTGATATCATCGCCGATGAACAGGGGCACGAGCCGTGAACCGTCCACGTGGACCGTGCGGGCAAGGTGCAGCAGGGTTCTCCCTTTATCCCAGTCAAGGTCGGGACGAAATTCAGCTTTTTTGCCATCCCGAACCAATCTCAGTTCGGTTTCCGCCGCGGACAATTCGGAGAGGTATTGTTCGACTGCGGACACAGCGGAGGCATCAGCCTCATCATATTTGACCGTTATGGAATACGGCAGGCGCCGGATATGGACGCCTGGCAGCGTGCCCAACCGGTCTTCCAGGTTCTTTTCCGTGTTGTTGATGGCGGGCAGAAAGTGTCTTCCCAGGCTGACCGCAAAGGGTTCTCCGGGGTCTCCGACCGCGAACCCATGGCTGCTGGCATACACAATTGTCTCCAGCCCGAGTCGCTCCCGCACGGAACTGACAGCTTCTTTACTCATGATGACAACCGGCCATCTCTCCGAGACCGTTCTCAGGGCGGTACGCAACCGCTGGAACAACTGGCTCTCTTGACCTTCCAAAAGGGGCTTAAGCGTGCCGTTATAGTCCAGGAAGAGAGCCGGAATTCCCCGTGATAGCTGCTGTAGTATCTTCTGGCTTTGCTGCAGGGCGGAAGGCAGGGAAGCCGCGTCATGTGTGTGTTCCTGAGGCAGTATTTTCAGCTCGGAAATGTCTCTGATGACAATGTCCGCGCCAAGTTTTTTCATTTCTTCCGTGTTATTGGCGCGGTCAACACCGATTACGATGGCGAAATCACCTGCGATACCGGCTTGCACTCCCGCGAGAGCATCCTCTACCATGGCGGAGCGTTGAGGAAATACGTTCAATTCACGCGCTGCTTGTAGAAATATGTCCGGCTCCGGTTTACCTTTAAGACCAAGAGAGACAGATGCACGACCTTCAACGATGGCATCGAACAGGTCCGTGACACCAGCGGCATTCAGCACCTCCATGGCATTCTTGCTGGATGATATTACCGCTACTCGCTTGCCGCGGGATTTGAGTTCCTTGATAAAGTCAACGGTTGATTTGTAAGCGTCTGCGCCGTTTTCTTTCAGGTACTGTTGAAAATATCCGTTTTTCCTGTTGCCCAGGCCGCATACCGTTTCCGCCTCCGGAGGGTCGTCAGGGCTGCCGAAGGGAATTTTTATATTCCGGGACTCCAAAAAGCTTTGAGCGCCTTCATACCTCGGTTTGCCGTCAACATAGAGACTGTAGTCGTTGACAATGTCGAATGGTACGTAATTTTCTTTATGCTCCCGGGCGCGTTCCTTGAGATAGTCATCGAACATTCGTTTCCAGGCCGCGGCATGCGCTCCTGCAGAGCGCGTGACCACACCATCCATATCGAGAATAACGGCGTCGATATTATCCAAATCCAGGACCGGTTGTTCATGCTGCATGTTTCACCTCGACTTTTTCCTTACTACGCCCGACGATAACGTTCTGCTGTTGTCCATCCAAGAACGACACGATGTTATCGACACCCGTTTTCAGCAGACGCTGGACGGCTTCCGTGGTATTGAAAGCGATATGCGGCGTGACGATGACGTTCGGCATGTCCGCGAGAAGCATATCCATGAGCAAACTGGGACAATCACCGTTCTTGGAGAAAACAGAACGAAGGAGTTCCGTCTCTTCACGGACCATCGACTCACTGTTCAGAACGTCCAGCCCGGCTCCGGCAACCTTGCCCTCATGCAGCGCTTTCAGCAGGGCCTGGGCATTGACGATCATGCCCCGGGCGGTGTTGATGAGGATGACGCCCTGTTTCATGCGGTCGAACTGGGGAGCATCGATCATATTGCGTGTTTTTTCTATGCCCGGCACATGCAGCGTAATGATGTCCGAGGCAGCCAGGAGCATGTCCATGTCCAGGTAACGGAAGCCCATACGCGCGGCAGCGTCTTCGTCGGGATGAATATCGAAAGCGACGATATCCATGTCGTATCCGCGGGCAATGCGGATCACGTTCATGCCGATGTCCCCGGTCCCGATGACGCCGATGGTTTTGCCTTGAAGGTCGAACCCGCGAAGCCCTTTCATGGAGAAGTCCCCACGGCGCGTCCTTTGCACGGCCTCCGGTATATGACGGCTGATAGTGTGAATAAGGGCAAAGACATGCTCGGCAACAGTCCCCGGCCCGTAGGAAGGATCGTTACTGACGGCGATGTTGTTACGGCGACAGTAGTCAAGATCGATGTGGTTAAACCCCGTCGATCTCGTTACGATGAATTTAAGATGAGAAAACCTGGACAATACTTCCGCATCCAGGTCCGAATATATGAACACTGAGATGATATCCGCGTCTCGAAAACCGGCTGGAATATCCTCGCTCGCTGTTTTTTCCGTATACAGGACTTCGTTTCCGGCTTCCAGCGCCTCAAACGATTTCCTCTCCCACTCCTCTACTTCAAAAGCTACGATTTTCATCTTCCCAACCCCCCGAATTCAGCTTTTTCGGCACAACAGGTGCACCCTATATACGGAGAAGATTACTACGGGAAAACCGTTCTCGCAAGGGTATGATGAAGCGCGGGAGGAACAAAACGGAACGGCACACAGACCCTATCGTTTCTATTCTCCATTTCGTCATCCTGGCTATCTCTTGTCTTCTTCGCCCTCGTTCAACAGTGGTGTGGGAGTCAGCTTATCTGGATCACGGGGGAGCGCAAACGGAAACTCCGTCTTCCCGCTGGTCGGAGCCCTACTTCCGGAAAAAAGACGAGCGGCGGTAAAGCAGCCTTCAGGCGCCCGAACTACTAAAGTGTATGATGAGGGGGTATAATATGTGCTGGGATGCGGTTGTATGAGACCCGACGACGACCCCAACCGAAAACGCTGCAGAAAGCTGCTCTGACCGGCGGGCCGGACTCGATCCATCCGTTGATGGACGCCATGAATGAAATCTACAGGGGGGAAATTCAGGGAACGGACGCCGACACGCAGCATATCGAACAAAAGCAGTTGACGATACTGAATCATACGGGGATGGAGCATGGCAATAAGAAGGATCGTCATAGACGTACTGGTCCCTCATGAACCGGACATTCTTGAATATGCTCAGCAATTGAGCGAAGTTGGAGGGACCAAGGGTGTCACCATCGATGTTCTTGAGAACGATGAACGGACGAGAACGATAGAGATAACCATCGAAGGCGAATCTCTCGTGTTTGCGGAGATCAAGAGAATCGTCGAGGACATCGGCGGCTCGATACATTCCATCGATCAGGTTTCCGCCGGTGTCGATATCGTCGTGCCTTCAGAGCGTCACGGAGAGTAATCTTGCGGGGAAAGATTGTCCGCGGGTTCATTGACGGCGCTTTATCCACTCTCGGCATCGTCATCGGCGCGATGTCGGCAACTTCAAGTGTCATCCTGGCCGCGGCTATCGGCGGGGCGCTGGCGAACGGGATATCCAATCTTCTCAGTGCCTTGAGCGCAGCTACCACCGAGCGATATACCGAACTCCGGGAAATAGAACGGGCCATGGTAGCCAAGGACCTGCGGGGAGGCATCGCCGACCGACGCGTCAGCAGGGAGGCATGGTTGGACGGGATCGCCGACGGGCTTTCCACCATCTTCGGCGGCGCTATTCCCATCATCCCCTACCTGTTCGCTCCTCCGGGAACAGCCGCGATCATTGCTGTGGTGGCGGTGGTTCTCGCCACGTTCGGGACAGGATTGTACCTGGGAAAGGTCTCACGGCGAAACCTGCTGCTTTCCGGTCTGAAGATGGCGTTATTTGCCGTTATTGTGGCAGTGGTGGTCTATTTTATCGAGAAACTTATCTCACCTGAATAGAACGTGCAGAGGTTTCATCTGGTTACTGGAGATAGTCCCGGAAACCGGCGACACCGCTCTTTTTCCTGAGGTCCATCAGCGCTTTTTGCTGTATCTGCCGGACCCGTTCACGCGTAATCCCGATATGCTGGCCGATCTCACCAAGCGTCCTCGTCTGGCCGTCTCTCAGCCCGAACCTCAGTTCGAGGATGGTCCTTTCTCGATCAGAAAGCGTTCCAAGGATATCTTCTATCTGGTCATGCAGCGACGTCTCGCCGACCTGGTCTTCTGGAGAGGTCACGGCGTCGCTGGCGAGCAGGTCAGTGATGGTTCTCTGGTCTTCATCATCTCCAACGGGGGTTTCCAGAGAGACCGGCTGCCGGTGGTCGGCCATGAACAGTTCTTCCACCTTGTTCACCGTCATGCTCATTTCCACCGCCAGTTCCTCGGTGGTGGGCAGCCGTCCGTACTCCTGGGAAAACCGCTGGCTTTTCCGCCGCATCTTAGCCAGGTTTTCAACGGTATGGACGGGCAGGCGGATCGTCTGGGCCTGTTCAGATATTGCCCGGCCAATGCTCTGGCGTATCCACCAGGTAGCATACGTGCTGAACCGGTATCCCTTGGAATAATCGAATTTCTTGACAGCCCGCATCAGACCGATGTTCCCTTCCTGGATGAGGTCCATCAGGGCCACGCCGCGGCCCATGTGTTTTTTGGCGATGCTGACGACAAGCCGGAGATTATGCACGATCAATTCCTGTCTTGCTTTTCTGGCTTCTTCAGGACATCCATGAGCAAACCGCTCACCGAGTTCCCGTTCCTTTGCCGGTTCAAGCAGTGGCAGGCGCCCGATTTCCGCTAGGTATGTCTTGAGGTTGTCTTCACCCTGCCGCAGGCCGGCCCTTTCCCGCCGCCGGTAGGTCTCTCTGATGGAATGTGTCACAACAAGAATCCCCCTGTTCTGTCATCGGCATAGCCGTAAGACAAAGGTATCATCGTAAGGTGTTGTTCCACATCCCCCAATCAGCTATGTTTTTTTACTCAGAAGGATTAATCCTTACGGTGAAAAGCGGATTTATCCACTGCATATGTACAGCACCGTCAGCTTGGGTGTATACTAATCGCAAATGGCATCCATATCTATCATCCTTGTTGACGATCACAGGATCATGCGACAGGGACTGAAAGCTCTTCTGGAAGAGTCAGCCGATTTCCAGGTCATCGGGGAAGCTGATAACGGTCAGGACGGCGTGCATCTGGTAAAAGAACTCAAGCCGGACGTCCTCGTGCTGGACATGGCGTTGCCGGACATCGACGGCGTGACCGTGGTCAGGGAAGCGGTGCGGTTGTCGCCTCTGACGGCGGTCATCATCCTCTCCATGCATAATGTTGAAGGCTATGTAAGAAAAGCCTTGCAGGCCGGCGCCCTGGCCTATGTCTTGAAAGACTCGACATCTTCCGAACTCATCGCGGCCATCCGCGAAGCCCTGGCCGGCCGGCGCTACCTCAGCCAGTCAGTAGCGCAGCGTGCTTTTGATTTCTTCGTAGAAGGAGGGATCCCTGCCCCGCTTGATCCCAACCTGGCCCTAAGTAAACGAGAACGGGAAGTGCTGCCCTATCTCGCTGGCGGCCAGACCGCCCGGCAGATCGGGGAGAGTCTGGGCATCAGTCCACGCACCATCGAGTTTCACCGGCGGAACATCATGCACAAACTGGGACTGAAGGGGCATAAGGAACTCGTCCGGTTCTGCATACGCACCGGCATTTTCCCGGAAGACCGTGCCGCCATCTAGTCCAGTTCCGGCCGATTACGTATTATTTCATCCTTGCTACGTAGTTCCTATTTTTACGACCTCGTAGAACTACGAGGGAAAAACAATCAGTTCTGCCAGTTAACAGTCTTTCAACGTCTCCTGTACACTTCAAGAGGTTAAAACCGGGGGAGATCTCCCCGGCCTCACCGGAAAGAACAGGAGACCGACTTTTCATGATTGCAGGCGCACTCGTACTTGCCGGCGGGCCGGCTGCCCAGATGGAAATACTCTGCAACGGCAGGAGCCGGCCGGGACTGCCCTTCGGAGGGCGTCTGCGCATCATTGATTTCACACTGAGTAACTGTTTCTTTTCTGAAATACCGAGCATCGGCGTGGTGACTGACCGCGGCAGCCATGCTATGTGGCCGTACCTGCGCCAGTGGCACATGACCGGAGCGGGCAACAGAGATGTGCAGGTGCTGGAGCCGGAAGGAAATTGCCGGGGAACAGCGCACGCCCTCTATAAGAACTTGCGGTACATCGAACGGCTGGGAGGCGATACTGTGCTGGTACTGTCTGCAGACAAGATATACCAGGCGGACTACCGGAACATAATCCGGCAGCACGAAAACAGCGGCGCGGACGCAACCATGGCTGTTATCCACCTTCCGCTCGACGGATGGTACTCTGGAGTTTCTGTCAACACCGACGGCGATAACCGGATCACAGGCTTTGCCGAAACCCATGGAATGGGGTCCGGGTTCGTCAGCACGGGGTGTTACGTATTCAAGAAATCTGTCTTGCTACAGTCTCTTTCACGTGATGCCGCTATACCATATTCATTTCACTCCCTACGAGGTGACGTCATACCGGCCCTGGCAGAACACGGAGACGTAAGGGTTTATCCTTTCGAGGGATATTGGCAGGATATCAATCGCATTCACCACTATTACAATGCCAATATCGATTTTCTTAACGGCAGGGTGATACCCGCTCATGATCGGGCTTACCCGGTCCGCAATCCGTTTTCCCGGCAGCACTTGTTATCACTGACAAACTCCAGTCACGTCAAAAACAGCATTATCGGCAAAGGGTGTGTAATCGAGGGTTACGTTGAGAACTCCATCCTCTCTCCCGGTGTCAAAGTGGACCGGCAAGCGGAAGTATGGGATTCCATTGTCATGTCCGGCGTTCAAATCGGGAGCCACAGCATCATCGATCACTGTATTATCGATGAGGACTGCGAAATAGGCAGCCAGTGCTACCTTGGACTCGGAGCTAATTTTGATCCGGACAGGACCAGCGTGACGGTACTCGGTAAACACGTGAGCGTACCGGCTAATACGTCCATCGGCAGGAACTGCCGAATTTTTCCTTACGCGGGACCGGGAGACTTCCCCGTAAGGGTCGTGCCTGCGGGGGTGACCGTTAACCCTCATGTAAATAATCTGAACGCCGTTCTCTAGATAAGGTCGGAGGCTCTGCATGGAACTTCAGAAGAAAACGGAGCGTAAGAGCCGGGCGCTGGCCCGGGTGCTCAAACAGGGAGCGAACAAGAACGTCGTTAAACGCTGGGAACGAAAAGGCCATTGATCCCCGCCAGACAGGGTAAATATGACACTGCATCCGGCGTAAGTCCAAAAAGGATTGCAATGTCAGAAAGAAGCTCGGAACTTATGACGGAAAAGAAACAACCAACGGGTAAATCGGTGTTGATACTGCACCGCCACCCTCTCATTTGCGAAGGTCTGGCGCGGGTCATTCGGGAAGCCGGGTTTATCGTCATTCAGGAGATCATCGATGGCAAAGACCATACTATCCCCGTGCTTGCCGATAAACCGGATATCATCATCATAGATTGTGATATTCCGGACTCGGAGAACACCATTTTACACGGCTTGAAGGAATGCGTACCGGACGCTATTCTCATAATACTGACAACGCCGCAGCCCGGTCATAGTTTCATACCCGCTATCAACGCCGGGGCGCAGGGATACCTTTCAACGAACCTGTCCGCGGATACCTTCATCAGTCTGCTGCACTTGCTGGCCGGCGGCAACGTTGTCATAGCCCGGGAGAAACTGTATGATGACAGCCAGACACTCTCCGGAAATCCCGCTGCTACATTCGATGATCTCAGTAACCGGGAGAAAGAAGTCCTTTGCCTGGTCGGGAAAGGGGCCACCAATCGGGAGATCGCGGGAGAGCTCTTCATGTCCGAACACACCGTGAAAGTCCACCTGCGGGCCATATTGAACAAGCTGAACCTGAGGAACCGTCAACAGGCTGCCGCCTACGCGACACAGATGGGCCTGGTGGGGGATGTCACACGCCTGCACCCGGCATCGGGCAGTACTATCCCGATGCAACTCGGAAAGACTACTGGGGTGCATGCCCGTAATTGACACGGAGAAGTGACACGAATTCTAAGAATTGAAAGAGCCCGCTTAAGAGCAGGCTCTTTCCGTTTCGTGGTTGGTATCAGGACACTGTAATCTCTTTTCCGGCAGAAACTACACCGCGATCCACCTATGTGGTGTTCGGTGGTATTGGAGCGATTTCCTTTCCCAGCGTGACCTTGATCCGAAAAAGGCTCATCTTTCCTGACCGAATTAGGGCATTCTATGGCAATTAAAATAATACTTTTATTACGGCTTTATTGTGACTAAACAGTCCTGCCCAACCCGAGGTTGTGAAGGATCTCGATGACGGCTTCTGATTTGTTCAGCGTATAGAAGTGAAGATATTTCGTTCCGGCGGACCACAGCTCCTCGCACTGGCGCGTGGCGTAATCTATGCCGATTTTCTTGACTTCTTCCAGCGATTCCGCCGCTTCCATCTTCTCAATGAGTGACAGCGGGAGTGTGGCGCCGCAAAGTTCCGCGAACCGCATGATTCTTGTCATGTCGGTGATGGGCATAATGCCGGGGATCACCGGGATATCGATGCCGGCCTTTGCAGCCCGGTCCATAAAAGCAAAGAAATACCTGTTCTCAAAGAACATCTGCGTGATGGCAAAGTCCGCACCCGCCTGTATCTTTTCTATCGTATATTTCATATCCGTTTCAAGGTCCGGTGCTTCGCAATGGCCTTCCGGGTAGACCGCCACGCCGATTGAAAAATGGTTGAAAGACCGGCAGAGGATTACCAGTTCTTTTGCATAGCAGAAACGTTCTTGCGGCAATTTCAGGTTTTGATCTTCGGGCGGGTCTCCCCGGAGCGCCAGAACATTGAGAATCCCCTCGTCCCGATATTCTCCAAGTATTCTCCGCAATTCATCCTTGCTCTGGTCCATGCAGGTCAAGTGGGGCATGGGGGTCAGCGACGTGGTGTCCTTGATACGCTTGATGAGCCGGTGGGTGTTTCTAGCAGTACTACCGCCGGCCCCGTAAGTCACCGACACGTAACCAGGGCGGAACGGTTCGAGACGAGCAATGACCTCAAACAGGTTGTCTTCCCCTTCTTCCGTTTTCGGCGGAAAAAACTCGAAAGATATGCAGGAACCTTCTCTGGCAATCAGTTCGTGAATCTTCATCGGCTCCACCTCCTTTTCTTATATATGATATCGATCCGGCAAAAGGGTGTTTACGATGCCGGTTCGTCAGTTTCAGAGTCCGCTTGCCGGACCAGAGAGTAAGATACTATGGCTCCGAAAAAGGCGAGCATAGCGCAGATGGTCATGGTCCAGCGATACCCCAAAGCAAACGATTCATCGATAGCCTGACGCGCCGCCTGGCGTTCAGTTCCGGAAAAAGTATCTGGAATGGAAATGCCCCCGAGTTTTTCAGACTGGCCGATGATCTCCTGCTGCTGGGGAGGAGTAATTCCGGATGTGGAAAGATCGCTCGTTAACCGGCCGGAAAAGACGGTGAGGATGATTACGCCCAGGACGGCGATGGCCAGAAGCCCGGCGACCCTGGACATCACGTTGTTAATACCGGAAGCCGATCCGGAAAATCGTTTGTTGACGGAAAGCGCGCTTTTGGTCAGCGATGGGATAACGGCCGCCATCCCGATGCCGAACAAGGCCAGCCCGGGGAAAAATACAGTGAAGTACCCGGAACCTGTTCCGGCAGTGGACAGGACCGCAATCCCCGCAGCAACGATGAGAGGCCCGGCGATCATTTGCAGCCTGGGACCAATCCTGTCCGCCAGCACGCCGGACGGTCCGGTGAGGACGGCGATGAACAGGATGGGGGGCAGCATGGCAAGGCCGGCCCGCGACGGTGAATAACCAAGCACCTGCTGAAGGAACAGAACCGTGTAGAACATGACGCCGTTCAGACCGAAATAGAGAAACAGCGTGACGACGTTGGCTGCAAAGACCAGTTTTTTACGTAGTATCGAGAGATTCACCAGCGGGTGCCGCCGGTGGTTTTCATAGTACACGAACGCTGTAATAGCAGCGACCCCGATGACCAGGCTGACAATCACGATTATCGAACTCCAACCGCGGTCCGGGCCAGAAATCAGGCCGTAGGCCAGCCCGAACAGACCGATCAGAATTATGAGGCCTCCCGGCCAGTCGAGAGGATATTTCTCACCCGGCCGTATACCGGGCACGAACGCCACGGACAAACCCAGAGCGACGAGTCCCACCGGGACCATCATGAAGAAGACCCAGTGCCAGGAAAGCGTATCTACCAGCCACCCCGCCGCCAGGGGACCAAACGCGGCCAGTGCGCCGGATATGCCAGCCCACAGACCGATCGCCCGACCGCGTTCGGACTCGATGAAGCAGTCATTTATGATCGCCAGGCTCTGCGGGATCATCATCGCCGCGCCGATCCCCTGGATACCCTGCAGGGCGATGAGCATGCCAATAGACGTAGAAAAACCGGACGCCAGCGCTGCCAGAGTGAACACGGCCAGACCGCCGACGTAAATACGTTTGCGGCCGTACAGGTCTCCCAGTCCTCCGCCGATCAGTATGAGCGCGCTCAACGCCAGCAGATTGGCATTAACGATCCACTGTATACCGCTGAGCGCCGAACCAAATTCATCCTGGATACGCGGCAACGCTACCGGCACGGCGCTTCCCGCCAGGAAACCGGCACCGCTTGCCAGGATGGTTGAAAGCAGAATAAGCCGCCCGGAGGAGTTTTTAAGGGAGCAAGACTGATCGGCCAACCGGACCTCCTCGGGACGCTTCCTTTGATAACTGATATCTACCGGGGCGGGTAAGGTCAATATGGGCCCGGCCTTACTTTTTATGTATTGATTCCGGTGTCTCCCAGAAAGCCTGCCCCACCGGTCCGGTTGTGTGAGAATAAGCGGTTAGACGGTGGTTACTTTCTGTTTTTCCGGGGCTTTTTGCATATTGCGTAGTATCACCCAGGCCATTTCACTGTAGACATCCACTGGACTGAATTCTATAAATTCCGTACCGCTTTCAACAAAAACGGTATGGCCGGGAGGCAGGTAATAAGCATTACCTTCGGCTATCTTTTCCTGGGTGCCGTTATGGTAGGTTACCAGAATCTGCCCTTTGAGAACATATCCCCAGTGCGGACTCTGGCAAAGATTATCGGGCAGGCCTTGAAGCATCGGCGTATAGTCGAACGGTCTCTGGTAGGTTTCGTAAGAAACGTGGATATCTCCCCAATCTGCTTCGTGAAAAGTGATCCCTTCCGCTACCGTGTTGCCCGGTAAATTTTTGATCGATCCCTGCATTGTTATCTCCTTACGGCAGGAGTCTTTCTCAGCATAAAACTCATTCTGTAAAGAAGTAATATAATCCTCATCGAAGTTATAACATAACTATGACATTTTTACTCGCAGGCGGCGAAAGCCCGCTTGAAACCCTTTTTTTCCGTTGGTAATAATTTAGGATTTTGTAATATTTCTGCCCAAAATTATATAACTATTCCATATTCCTTTCTCTATGATTAATTGAACACAGCAAGACTCTTGGTATGCCGGGCGAGATACCTGTGTATTGCATAAAAGTGAGGTGTCGAAATGGCTGAAAATAATAGCGGGTCAGGGTTCGGAACCGGTCTCATGGTAGGACTACTGGCGGGAGCGGCGGTCGCCCTGCTTTATGCACCTCAGTCCGGCCGTGAAACTCGAGCAATGCTGAAACAAAGGGCGGAAGAGACCAGAAATAAAGCAGAAGAGATAATTGAAGAAGCTCGCGAAAGAGCCAGGAAAATCGTCCAGGACGCCAAGAATGAAGCCCAGGAAATGAAGAGCGAGGTCAGTTCCTGACTCTATGTACGAAAGATTACGGACGTGGAGGAAGGAGCCTCAGGGGATGAACAGTCAGATGGCCCGTGGACTGGTAGCAGGGTTTTTAATCGGGGCGGCCATCGGGATAACGGTAGGGATGCTTTGGGCGCCGCATTCCGGACGAGTGACCCGCGGAATGATAGCCGAAAAAGCTTCGCAGGTAAGGCACGATGCGTCACGCACTATTGATGATGCTCGTCATCGGGGACGACGAATGGTACGGGATGTAAGAGAACGCATCGGCAAGTAAGTTAGTATGAGACAGTTTAAAAATCGCTGTTCGGGTAAGGAAACAAGAGAAACATTTTGACCGGATCAATCAGACAAGCAGGTGATGGATCGGCGCCGGCGCTTCGTACCCGGTGTCGGGACCACCTGCTTTTTCATGAAAAGACATGCGCTTTCACAATAATCACGAACGTTACAACCGATCTTCCCAAGGCAGAAACCGGGAGAAAGGCGCAGTGAAGTGAATTTAAGAAAGGCCGGCCCGTTCCGGCTGAGGGAAAATATTGTTCCCGGTATGACCCCAGAAAATACTCCTTACCCTCATAATAAGCCCGGGGAGGCCAACATTTCTTTGAACTCGCGTCTAGATTTTTCTCAAAGTCCATTTTCACCCGAAGCCAAGGCCGTCGAGAACACATGGAGATGGGTGGTAGACAATATCCAGGACATGGTATATATCCTGGACCGCAAAGGACGTTTCATCTTGTGCAATAGGGCGGTAAGTGACGTGCTGGGACTATCGGAGCATGATATTATAGGAAAAAACATACGGGAACTGGGTTTCCCCCGTGATACCGTCAAGCAATGGAACAATCTAATACGCAGAACCCTGGAGGGAGAGAAGCTGACATCCGAGATCGGCCTTCCGATGCCGGAGGGCGGGCTCCGCATGTATTCAGTTACACTTCACCCGATACGGAATGATGACGGACAGATAGTAGGCTGCAACGGCGTAGGTCATGATATTACCGAGATGCGGCAAACAAGGGAGGCCTTGCGCCAGGTATCGTTGCGTATTCTGGAGACGCGGGAAAAAGAACGACGGACCATCGGAGAAGTCCTCCATGATGAACTGGGCGCCAGCCTCACCATGCTTAATCTTTCTCTCCATCATCTAAAAAAAACGATAAGCCCGGAGGCCGAGCCCGCGGTCAAGGAATTCGAGGACGCTGTGCGAGATCTCATCGAACAAGTTCGCACCCTTTCTCACTCGCTGCGTCCGAGCGTCCTCGGCCAGGTGCCTTTGCCGGAAGCCCTTCAACTCCACTTCCAGAGGTTTGAGGCAAGTACCGGGATGGCGGTCATGTTCAACTGTGAAGGGATAGAGAGCAATCTCCCTTCTGAAATCGAGATAGTAATATACCGAATAGTACAAGAAGCCCTCACCAACGCCGCCAAATATTCTGGCGCTGAAACTGTGAGAGTGGTAATATGTAATGAAAGCAATGCTTATGCCGTCTGCATCGAAGACAACGGTAAAGGGTTCGACCCCCGAAAGATGGATTCAGAAGGAAGCGGAATTATCGGCATGCAGGATTTGGCTGCCTTGATAGGCGGAGAACTATCCGTGGATTCTTCTCCCGGATACGGTACGAGGATAACCTGCCGGATACCTCTCCCGGAACTATCCTGACATGACGGTACGTATATTACATTGACAGACCACAACGGAGACCTCAACAAGGAATATATCGACATCGTTCTTGCCGATGATCACAACATGATCCGTCAGGGTATCCGGAGATTACTGGAGGATGATGGAGGCTTCAACATTATCGGCGAAGCATCCAACGGCATCGAAGCTGTAGAACTTGTCAGCAAGCTGCACCCGGAAGTTTTAATCACGGATTTCAAAATGCCCGGTATGGACGGTATGCAAGTTACGCGGCAAGTCCGGGAGAACTCGCCTGAGACAAAAGTCATCGTCCTGACCATGTACGGCCTGGAGACATATGTTTATTCAGCCCTTTCCGCCGGGGCAAGCGGTTACGTCCTGAAAAGTTCCGGAGTCCAGGACCTGGATATCGCCATTCATGAGGTCATGAAGGGACATATCTTCCTCAGCCCGCCGATCACCAAAGAAGCCATAGAAGCATACAGGATCAAGACCAACAAACCGCCTATCGCCTTGTAGGTATATTCATAGTTCTATCACCTGATTAACACTGATAGCAATTTTTCTATTGCGTAATTCTTTTCTCAGTTTTCGCCATATCCGGATTACGTATCTCTTACTTTTTCTATTTCCAGTGTGAATTTTTTGGAATAATACCTTTTCACGGCAAAATGTTGATGTATAATATGGGCAGTACATATCTTTTTCACTGAGTGTTTAGCTACTGGAACGAGATGGACAATGCCTGACGAAAATCCAAACAGACCCATGCATGAAGCGGCCAACGACGATACCGGGGACGTCCGTACACCGCCGGAGGAGCGACTCCAGAACCTTCAGACACGGATAATCGAACTGGAAATCCAGAACACGGAACTGAGGGACCGGCAGGCTAAACTCGAAACAGCCTTCAACCTGACACGCCGGCTTATCAAAGACATGCCTGTTCCGTTTTTCCAGATCAACCGGGATAACGTTGCGGAAGAGGTCAATGAAGCCGCCTGTACTTTGATCGGTGCTCCCCGCGAAGAGTTCGTGAAAGAAAAGTTCACCTCATTCATCGCTCCGGAAGATACTGATCGTTATTATCTTCACCGGCGTGACGTTCTCCGTCATACCAGTTTCCGCACGATTGATATCCGGCTAATCAACCGTTCCAGTCAAGAAACGATACCGGTAACTTTATCCGGTCTTAATGCCGGTAATGGGCGTTTGCATATAATCGCCATGCCCATGGACCGTGACGTAAATTTCCGCAATGCCGGTCTGCGAAAGCACGTGACAGAGAGCAAAAGGTCAGAAGAAAGGATCCGCAGTCTCTCAAAGCGTCTGCTGGAAGCCCAGGAGAAAGAGGCGCAGCGTATCGGGCATGACCTTCATGACATCGTGGGCAGTTCACTCACAGTACTGAAGCTGGCAATCCATGAAGCCCGTAAAAAATTGCCGGAAGAACAAAAAGGGATACTCGATCAAATCGACGAACTGACTATCAGCCTGGCCCAGGACGTCCGTTCTCTATCGCACTCGCTGCGGAGCGCCGAGGTAGAAAAAATAGGGCTGGAGGAAGCCCTGCTGGCATATATTGACAACCTTAGAAACCAGATCGGCATCGAGGTAGGCTTGCAGTACGATGAACTACCCGAGCAGATTCCCAATACCACACGGATAACCGCTTTCCGCATTATCCAGGAAGCATTGAACAACGTGGTCAAGCATGCCGGCGCCCAACAGGCAACCGTCACGCTGAGACGTTCCTCGGAGAACCTGGTAGTGAGTGTGGAAGATACCGGAAGAGGGTTCGATACTACTCAACCACCACCGGATGCGGGCGGTCTCTCAGGCATGAGAGATCGGGCTGTTCTGGCTGGAGGTACCCTTGAGATAGAATCAGATCCGGGTAAAGGCACGCGCGTCAGCGCAATCCTCCCTCTCCATTAGCAGTGATAGTTCGTGCCTGGTCTATTGACAAGGTAGCTGGATGTACGTATCATTTTATTTGATTTTGCAAGTATTTGAACCGGTTGCCAGGATGTATTCTTGAAAAAGCTCAGGATATTAGTAGTCGATGATGATAAGCGGATCCTGGGGTTTGTGAAAAGGCATCTCGAATCCCTGAATTATGCCGTTCAGACGTCATTTAACGGGACCGATGCAATCGAGAAAGTCCACTCACAGCCCATTGACCTCATCGTACTCGACGTCGTCATGCCGGTCAAGGACGGATTCGAGACACTCAAGGAACTGCGAACATTTTCTTCCGTACCTGTCATCATACTGAGCGCCAAAGAGGACGATAACGACCGTGTCCACGGCTTGCGCCTGGGCGCTGATGATTATCTGCTAAAACCGTTCAGCCCTGATGAACTGGTAGCCCGGATAGAAGCCGTTATGCGGCGCATGGCGCCGCCGGAACGTCGTAAAACGGCCCAACCCCTGAACTACCGGGACATCTCCATTGATTTCACACGCCAGCTTGTCATCGTCAAGGACTCCGAAGTCTACCTGACCCGTATGGAATGGATGATCCTCAGCGAGCTTGCTCATAACATCGGGCGTATCATGACCTATGAAGACCTCCTCACACGCATCTGGGGACCGGAATACCGGGCTGACGTCCAGCTTCTGCGGACCTGGGTATCGAGGCTGCGCCGCAAGATCGAACTGGATACGGATTCTCCCCGGCTCATCCGCACTATTGCCAAGACCGGATATATCATCGATATCCCTGTGTCAGACTGACCAGGCTCTGCCGGGTCCCGGCCAAAAGCAAACACCATCCTGCTTCTTTTTGTTATTACCTTACTTCCGCAGAGATGATACGTTTTTTCAACGATATACGTGGGCATTTTATAACTATTCGACAAACAACCCCCTAGAATAACTTTATCTAAAACAGCAAGGGGGGCTTCAAAATGCCGACGAACACGGCAAGCGTACAATTTCAAGTCAGCCCATCTGTAAAGAAGAAAAGCAGGCCTGCAATCAAGGCCGATGAAGTTATTACCTTTTGCCCTGGCTGTAAAGCCTTCCAAACACTCTGGCTCAATCATGACAGGCTGGTGGTCACGCGGAAATTCACTCAACAAATGGACCAGATATATCATGACTGCGGGACAACCAAGCCATGCCGACTGTACAGGGCTACTCACGGCGGCGTGAAAGCATAGGAGAAAGGGATCTCACCGGTTACCAGGTTCTCCCGCGGGTGGGGAGTGATGGGCGGTCGTTTTTATATCTTGTTCCAGTGCCGGCCGGATATCGTATGGCCGATGCTCCGGATGTTCAGAGACAACACGGAAATGGCCATAGAGCATACAGATATCGGAGATGATGGTATCGTTACCATCATGGGCTGCTATTCTGACCCGGCCGTGGATATCATCCGCAGCATCCTGAACAGGTACCGTCCCGGTATCAGGTTTTTCAAAATCGACCGTGCAATTCCCGGACCAGAGTATGGAAATGAAGAACCGGGGAATGACCTGCCGTTCCGCAATGCCTCGGATTTCTCAGGAATCAAGAAAATGTTGCTCCAACTAGCGGCAGGCAGTAGTATTATTTCTCTTTCCAGCCTGGCCCGGAAAGCCGGAACCAGCCGGTCTGTTATCTACGCTTGTATCAGAGCGATTGAACGCCAAGGACTAATCCGGATTGACAAAAACAGGGTCGTTCTTTGTTCAGAGTACGCGGTAAAGGCTGAGAGAGATTATGTATAAAGACGTTCCGGCTACCTTATGAGAAAAATCGGGGCAGGGTTCTGGTGTCGAAGCACCCTGCCCTGTAACAGGCATTTTGAAATAGAAGGGAAGAACGTTACATGCCCGGTTACTTGCCGCCGGACTCATGCTTTTCACTGCCTGCCATTTTTCTGGCGCTTACCGGTACTTTCTTCGTCTTGGATTCCGCCGTTTTGGGAATAGATACTTCCAGAACGCCGTTTTCATAGTTGGCTTCCACTTTTTCAGAATCGATGTTGGAAGGCATCGGGATAGAACGATAGAAACTCCCGTAGGTCCTCTCACACCGGTAGTAGTCTTCTTCCTTGATTTCGCTTTCCGTTTTCTTTTCGCCTTTGAGTATCAGGTTTCCTTCCGAGACAGACACGTCGATATCTTCTTCTTTCATGCCTGGTAATTCCGCCTTGATTTTCAACATGTCCCCTTGCTCGTAGATATCGACGACGGGCATCCATTCCTCTTCCTCTGCCTGCGGGGTCCGCCGCCAGACCGGCAGCCAGGATCTCCCCAAAATATCCTCGAACCTTCTTTCCATGTCCTCCATCATTTCGTAAGGGCGCCAGTTCCTCATTGCGTAACGCGGGTTCCATCTTTGCATTGTCATAACCAATCCTCCTCACATCTTGATCGAATCCTGCAGAATACTACTCACAGCATAGCCTGTGGAGCATGGAAAAGTAATAAAATACAAAAAAAATTCATAACATTGCTATTTCATTACTATTTTAATGCATGTTTAATACATGACTCGGTGGCGGAAGACGCCGGCAGGCACTCTTATTCCTTTGATTGCACTTTTTTCGGATCCCTCCCGCCATATCAGCCAGCCGCTGTAAAACAGTTAAATGTCATAGTTTTGCAATTATTCAAAGCTGGATTTTATGACTATTACACCGGGGGTTTCTTACAATGAGACTGCCGGTAAGTAACAGCCCGTGCCGGTTTTACCTGTATCTTCTTTCCTTAATAGCTTACGCTCACCGGAGCAATAATCACGTTTGGAAATGAAGGGAAATGAACAAAGTACCTACCATCGACGATGAACCTTCCTTCTGGTACCGGAAGGCCCGGCAAAGGCTGGGTACAGAAATCCAACTGCGGGCGCTCACCATAATTTCCGTCCGGACAATTGAAACAATGATTCGGGACATTCAGACCGATCGGATGCGCCCGATTGATCGTATAAGCACCAAGGAGGAGGGGGAAAAGTCATTATGAAAATGGCTGCGGTAATCCTCGCCGGAGGGCGAGGAAAAAGAATGGACGTGCTTTGCCATGTCAGACCGAAACCTGCTATCGAGTTTGCCGGAGGTTTTAAAGTAATCGACTTCAGTCTCAGTAATTGTGTTCATTCCGGGATCGAGACCATCTTTGCTCTGACTGACTACCAGCGTGTACAGATGGCAAATTACCTGAACAGATGGAAAGCCAATAATGCGTCGGACATCACCTTACGCATCCTCGAGCCCTCGAGAGGTCCCTACCTGGGTACCGCGGATGCCGTTTATCAAAATCTTCAGCAACTTGATCAACTCGACGCCGAAGCAATTCTCATCCTGGCCGGCGACCATATCTACAAAATGGACTACCGGAAAATGCTCCGGTTCCATGAAGAACAAAAGGCCGAAGCAACAGTGGGCATCGTACGCATACCGTTCGATCAAGCTTTCCGCTTCGGAACGGTAAAGATCGGACCGGACAAGAGAATACAGTACTTCATAGAGAAATCACCGTTTCCTGATGAAAACACCGCATCGATGGGTATCTATATCTTCAGCAAGTCTATACTCCGGGAATACCTGGTGAAGGATGCACAAAATCCTGAATCATCACATGACTTCGGATACTCGATCCTGCCGGAGATGGTCAAAAAGAACCGGGTGTATGCGTACGAATTCGAGAGTTACTGGCAGGATATCGGCACCAAGGATGCCTATTATGCCGCCAATATGGAACTTATCAGAGAAGAGCCTTCTTTTACCCTCAACAGTCACTGGCATGTTCTGACAGACGCTCGCGAGTGGCCGCCGGTAACCAAGGTCAGCCACGGGTCCGGGCATATCAGCAACAGCCTCATCGCGAAAGACTGCGTCATCAAGGGACGGGTGGAAAACTCGGTGCTGTCACCGGGAGTGTCCATCGATGAGAATGTGATCGTCCGGGATTCCATTATCATGTCGAACGTTACGGTCGGAGCGCACGGCATCGTCGATAGGTGCATTATCGATGAGAACGCTAAAATCGGCGAGTATTGTTTTCTAGGCTTCGGTCCCAGTGTCGCACCTGCTGAATGGGACATCACTGTCATCGGTAAAGATTCGATAATTCCTGCCCATACCGCTGTCGGGAGGAATTGCCAGATATTGCCGGGAGTCAAGCCTACCGATTTCACGTCCACTATCATTCACCCCGGCTCAGTCGTCACCCATTCGTCCCGGAAGTTGTCCGTTAGCGTTTGATCTTTTCCGTTGGTACAGGAGAGAAGGAACATGTCTTTCCTCATCACGAGAGAGTGCATAAGCTGCGGCGCCTGTGCGGAGGAATGCCCGAACGGCGCTATAGAGGAGGATGAATACAGGTACTATATCGACCCGGACCGCTGTACGGAATGTTATTGCTCGTTCGAGTTCCCGAAATGCGCCGATATCTGCCCGGTGGACGCTTGTCAGCCCGACCCGGAAAATGAAGAGTCCGATAACATTCTATTCCAAAAATGGCATACACTTCATCCGGCTGAAGAGCCGGTAGAAGGCACGTACTAAGCGGCGGTTCTTCTAGAAAGATTGAAAAAGCAGCAAGTCTTACGGTTTCGCCTACCTTACTTGCCGTTCGACTTCTGCTTTTTCTTTCGGGACTGATACGAATAGAACCCCGCGCCGATAACACTACCGATAGAACCGAGCACCAGCCCCAATTTTGTGCCGGACAGCCGGTATTCAGCGAAATCCTCGATCTTGCGTTCGAGCTTCTGAGCATTTGCCAGGACCTTGCGGGCCCGGAAATAGAGCGCCAGTGCAACGATGATCAGAACGATCAGGGCCAGCACCACAAGCAATCCCACCACGGCAATAGACAGATCACGATACCATTCGATTTCCATTACTGTATCCTCCTTTGTTTGTTTCCTCGGATGAAACTGCATTACTTGGCAGTGATTTCCTGCCCGGTACGCATCTTGTACAGTTCAGCATTGAATTCCACACCGAGCAGAACAATAACCGCGGAGATCCAGATCCAGAATACCAGGATGATGAGAGAAGCCAGTGAACCGTATATTCTGCTATAGTCGGCGAAATTGGCAAGGTACCAGATAAAACCGAACTTCGCCAGTTCAAATAATGCAGCGGATATCAATGCTCCCGGCCAAATCATTCCCCAGGCCGTCTTCAGGTTGGGTGTAAACCTGTAAATGAGAAGCAGCACGAGGAAAATGAGCGCGAACCCGATGACGTAACCGCCGACGGTCAACAACCAGAAAATGACCACGCCATTGAAGGACTCGATAATGTTGAGGGTCGTGGTGATGCCCAATGATAGAAGCAGCAACAGGCCCGCCGCCAGGACCATGATGATATGAAGGGTTTTTTTTCGGATAAAAGGACGATCTTTTTTTATGCCCCAGGCGCGATTCACCGCGCGTCCCACTGCGGCAAACAGATTGCTGCCGCTCCACAGCAGCAATACGACACTGATCACGGCGCTAATCCCCCGGAACTCCACGATATTGTTCAGATTGTTTTCAATGAGAGATGTGGAGGCGGGTAAAGCCCGTTCCAGGACCTCGGACACGGTCTCCTTGACAGTACCGGTAGGCAAAAAGAAACCGAGCAGGGATACAATGCCGAGCAGGAGCGGGAAAACGGATAGCACCGCATAATAGGCGACTGATGCAGCCCTATCCGTTACTTCGTCCCTGGAGAATTCACCGAACGTTCTTTTTAGAAGACGATAGCCGAACCTTTTCTCAAGCCGTTGGTCCAGACGACTGGTGTCATCCTTTATCCTTGTGATCAGCTTCTGCAAGAAAGTCATATTGGCAAGGTCCGGATTATCAGCGGTATCAATTCGGGACAGGTGCAATAACACGCGATACAGGAGTATATAGAAGTATATCTCTAAAACGCAAACTTAGAAATACGTAATAGTACGCAATCACTTCATTAGAGGGTAAATAGTGAGTAGCCGGCATTCTCGTAAACGTTATTCCCACACTATGAGCCTTCTAATGACCTTCAAGGTAAACACTCTATACCGGTACCGTGCCTCCTCCAAAACAAGTAGGGGGCGATTCTTATTTTCACGGACTCTCGATCGGGTTATTATGTACCATACCAATTAGAATATCACCGAGGTGGCGGAGGGGAGGAGGGTAAGCCGGCGACTATCACCCGGCTTACAAAAGAGGGAGGATGAGTTTCATCCTCCCTCTCATTGTTGCCTCTACCGCTATCTCACAGACAGCCGGTTTTCACACTACCAGCGTTCTTTGGTCTACATGAGAAGAAAAACCGGATGATACATATTGAGCCAGGCGAGGCCAGTTTTCATGGTACCACCGGATAGTCTCTTCAAGTCCTTCTTCCAGTGATATCTCCGGCTGCCAACCGAGTAACCGCCCGGCCTTGCAGCAATCGAGGCATTTACGTATCGGCACGGACTGGGGCCGGCCTCTGAAAACCGGTTCTCTCTCCTTTCCATCAAACAAACGGCTGATCAGCACCGTTAATTCGCGGATGGAAAGAGGATTGCCACCACTGAAATTGTATGCCTCACCTTTCACAGCGTCAATGTGTTCGGCAACAGCTAAATAGGCGCGGGCCATATCACGCACGTGGAGGAATTCGAAGACGGTGGAGCCATCATCACGGTCTCCGAAATCGTAGGGCTCGTTTTCACACAACCTCCGGATCGCCCCGGGGACTATGGTACTGAAATTGGTGCTTCCCGGTCCGTAAGTATTCATAAAACGGCAGACAGCGGCCCGGGTGCCGTAAGTCTGGGCGTAACAGCGCACCGCGAAGTCGGCCCCTATCTTGGATGCACCGTAGAGGTTAGCGGCTTTTCCGGCCGGCTGTTCTTCCGGGATCATCGCCTGTTGGCGGGTGGTCCCGTAATACGCTCCGCTGGAAGCAAATACCAGTGCGGGTCCCAGGGGTGATGTCCTCACAGCCTCCAGCACGGCGGCAGTCCCCATCATATTAACCGAGAGCGTCTCATACGGCATATAAACGCTCATGGGTACGATGGGCTGGGCGGCCAGGTGAAAGACAAACCCGATTTCGTAACGATAGAGAATGAACTTGATGAGTTCCAGGTCCCGAACATCACCGGAAATGACGTGAACATTGTTTGCCAGACCACTGATATCGAGGTACGAATCCGGAGGATTCAATCTGTCCAAGACGAAGACCTTCGCGCCTCTTCGCAGTAGTTGTTCACATAGGTGAGAACCGCCGAACCCCATGCCTCCGGTCACCAGGCAACATTTATTATACCAGTTCGAATCCATGTACCTGTCCATCATAATGACCCTCCTGCCAGAACATAACGATTATTTATGAGTATTTTAGTCATATTTACCGGCGGATTTTATCGGTAAGGACATCTATTCATGCAATAGCAATTACATAATGGATAGAACGGGATTGTGATTATTACTGATAACGGGTTCTCAAACCGAGGCTGAAACGCCTGAAAGAGCATGAAAAATACGTAACTACATATTTCATGCGCTAAGCGTGTACTTACATTGACACCCGTATCGCTCCCTATCCAAAATGAATGGTACCACCTTGACCCGAAAGGATTACGGCAATGCAAAAAGACACTATTGAAGGCTATAAGGTCAAATGTGATTGTTGCGGCACCGAGACCATGGCTGAGATCAGAGAAGATAAGATAATCATCATCGATAAACGTCACGGTCGGAGACATATCGCCGTCATCAGGCTATCTGATCTGCTAGCCATCATGAACCGGAGCTGATACCGCCGGCTGCTTACAAGCCCAGGCTTCACCATTCTTTTCGGTATCCCGTAGGAACCTCGGTAATGATACGGTGGTTCCGACTATACTTCATAGTACGTAAAACGCTAGATATACTAGCTGTCTGCTATTTCATTAAGTCTCTACCGTAGGTTGATTTATGTGGTTGTGCGGATATAGGCATTCCGAGCAAACAGGTATGATGCATCTGTATATCGCTTCGGAGGTCTTTCATGTGTGGAATCGTAGGCTATATCGGCCATCAACCTGCTCAAGCAGTACTATTTTCCTCGCTGGAACGGTTGGAGTACCGTGGGTATGATTCATCGGGCATAGCGGTACGGGGTAGCGGTATTACCGTCGAAAAGAATTCAATCCGCATCAGTGAACTTGAAAAGACCACTCGCCCGCACCCGGGTACGGTCGGAATCGGACATACGCGCTGGGCGACACATGGAATTCCTTCCGCGCTCAACAGCCATCCGCACGTGGACTGCACCGGGAAAATTGCCGTCGTCCATAACGGGGTCATCACCAATCACCAGTCTCTTAGAAATCAGCTAAAAGCAGAAGAGCACCGGTTTTTATCGGAAACCGACACCGAGGTCATCCCTCATCTCATCGAAAAATATTACGTTTCCGGGCAGCTTGAATATGCCGTGGCGCGAGCGCTAAAAGAGGTCGAAGGTTCTTACGCTATCGCGGTCATTACAGAAGACGAGCGGAAACTCGTGGTCGCCCGGCAGGACTCTCCGCTCGTTATCGGCATAGGAGATCATGAATATTTCATCGCTTCCGATGTCCCGGCCCTGCTTGAGTATACGGACAGGGTCATATTTCTTGAAAACGGGGACATCGGTGTTTTACAGGATTCCGGACTGCAGGTGATCAATAACGGCGAGACCGTTATACGCAGCGTGCAAAATGTTTGCTGGAAAAACGAGGACGCGCGGAAGAATGGTTTTGAACACTACATGATCAAAGAGATCTGCGAACAGCCGCGGGTAATCCGGGATACACTTGTTGCCAATGACTTTAACCAGCTCTGGCCGGGACGACCCCAGCCTTCCAGTCTGCTCATCGTCGCCTGCGGTACTTCTTACCATGCCGGTTGTGTCGGCGAACACGTCCTGGAAGAATTGACCGGCATTCCTGTTACAGTGAAGCTTGCCAGCGAGATCAACTACCGGCCCCACTATCCCGCCCCCCCGGAAGCCGTATTCATCACGCAATCCGGGGAAACCGCGGATATCCTGCAAGCTATGAAACGCCTCAAAGAAAAGGGCACGAGGTGCCTAGTGATTACTAATGTACCTAATAGTTCCGCGAGCCGCCTGGCCGATCAAGTCCTCCTTATCTGCGCCGGTCCGGAGATAAGCGTCGCGGCCACAAAAAGTTTCTTGGGCCAGTTAATGGTCCTTTATCAGTTGGCGTTGTACCTTTATGAACGCCGTCCGGAAAACGGCTGGGGCAGCCTGCATCGTGAAATGGCACAGCTTCCCGGCAAGGTCCAGTCCATACTGGATAACCGGCAGCCCATCATAGATTGCGCTGTCAGACTGGCAGGCTCTCAGCATGCCTTCTTTATCGGGAGAGGCAGTAATTACGCCATTGCCCAGGAAGGCGCCCTCAAATTGAAGGAAATCTCATACATCCACGCGGAGGCTTGTCCCGCGGGAGAACTGAAGCACGGCCCGCTCGCACTACTGGAGCATGATTCACCCGTTATCGCGGTGACATCTCCCGGCTATGCTCTGACGGCCATGCTTACCAGCATTAAGGAGGTAAAAGCGCGTGATGCCTATGTCGTCGCGGTGGGAAACGAACATACCACGGAGCTCTGGCAGGAAGCGGATGACGTGCTTGCGGTGCCGGACACAAACCCGTTGTTGTCCCCGGTTCTGAACACCGTCATCCTGCAGCTTCTTGCCTACTACACCGCCAAAATCAGGCATTGCCCGATAGACTTTCCAAGGAACCTGGCAAAAAGTGTAACAGTAGAATAAACCCGGATCAGATATAGCTGCATCCGGGTTGTGGAGTGAGGATGAACGTGGGCAAGATCAGGATATTACTCGCTGACGACCACGAAGTGGTGAGGAAGGGTTTACACCCGGTAATTGAAGCGGAAGACGACCTGGAAATAGTTGCGGAAGCTTCTAATGGAGTAGAGGTAACCGAGCAGGTCTCCGAAAAGCGTCCAGACCTGGTGATACTTGATTTATTCATGCCGCACGGCGGCAACAGTCTGATCAAGGAACTATCGACGAATTATCCGGAGTCCAGGATCATTGTCTTTTCCTTTTATGACAATGAAGCCTATGTGCTCGGCGCGCTGGAGAACGGCGCTCGCGGTTATGTTCTGAAAGAATCCAGCACCGATGAACTTCTCCGAGCGATACGGGAAGTGCACGCCGGCAGACGATATCTCGATAACCGGCTTTCCCAGATCGCCATCGATGCTTTTGTTCAGAACGTACAACGCGAGCCGGACCTGTACAACCGTTTGACACCACGTGAAAAAGAGGTACTGCAACTTGTTACCAACGGTCTTTCCAACGCTGAAATTGCTGAAAAGCTGTTCGTTAGCCGGAGGACAGTAGAAATCCACCGCGCTAACCTTAACCGGAAACTGGGACTGCAACCCCAATATGTACAATTGATGCGGTACGCACGTGAGCTTGGTCTGGTACGCCCTCAATCCGAAGAAGAGGAAAAGGGCCCGACCAACGATAATCCGGTGGAGAAAAGCAGCTAGTCATGGTAACGCTGGTTATCTTTTACGGGAGTATAACCTTTTGTTTCTTTTTTACTATCCTCCGGATTACAAGGGCGTTGACGGCGCCGGTCAATCTCGCGTGGGACATACAGCGTAAAGACCCCGTATATGACCTGGTCAGATCTGAGACCGGGAAGCATATAGGCTACCATAAATGGGCCAACACGATGACTGACCTGGTATTTCTCAAGGGCTTCTTGCGGTACAGACCATGGTTCTGGCTGCCGCTTTTCCTGTTTCACGCGGGTATATATCTCCTGTTTACCTGGCATGTACTATTGGTAGTAGAGTCGCTGGCTGACTTCCAGGTGAGTGCTGGAACGGGCAGAGTACTGGGGCATCTCGGAGCGGCCCTGGCCTTCAGCGGAGGAACGGGCATACTGGCCGGACGGGTCTTCAGCCGGACAATGAGAAAATCCTATCCACCAATACACTACCTGAAGTGGGTGTTCATCCTGGCGATGATCGTCCAGGGTTATTTAGCGGTCCTGATGCACTTTGGTGACGACTACGGCTCTGTCGCTGCTTACGCAACAAGGCAATTCCAGTTCGACTGGCAATACAAGCTTCACGCGCCTCTGGCGCCGTCACTTCATGTGCTACTGGTTTCCGCCTGGCTTATATTTTTCCCCTTCAGTCACGTGCCGCGGCTCTTTTTCAGGTATTATCGTGAACTGCGCTGGGACCATGTGCGCAACCGCCAGGGCGGTCACCTGGAAAAAATCCTCTCGCGGAACCTGGGGCGTCCCGTTACCTGGGCGGCCCCTCACGTCGGCGGAGCAAACACCTGGTCATCATTGGTCAAGAACGTTTCACGGAAAGGATACTGACGATGGCACTCGCGCGCAACAGTCACTTGATACAGAATCTCGGCGCGGACCGGCCGCCTGTCGTGATCGAAGCCAGTAAACTACTCCCTTTACCCGGACCATCTCCTCAATTTCCTGAGAAGATCGTACCCGATTTTCCAGAATCAGAGTACGATTGCTCGCTCGATGGTTTTTCCGCCTTACGCCTCCCCGTACATATTGCTCCAGAACAAAAAGCCGGTCTGACCGGAGCATTCCTTAGCGGCATGCGCAAACTGCTCTCCCGTGATGATAACTGGACGTTCTGGCAGCCATTGATCCTCTCCCTGGAGAATTGTGTCGGCTGTCAGACTTGCAGTGATGCCTGTCCTATCTTTCAGTCAAGCGGAAAAGAAGAGATATACCGTCCTTCATATCGTGGTGAAATATTGCGTTTCATCAAGCAGCGGTACCTGGAAGGCACGGATGATCCGACCGATACGGTCTTGACATGGACGTTGATCGCCAGGCTGGCCGAACTTGCCTACCGGTGCACACTTTGCCGGCGGTGTTCCCAGGTCTGTCCCATGGGCGTAGATAACGGCCTGATCGCCCGTGAATTACGCAAACTGTTTAGCCAGGAAATGGGCATCGCGCCTCCGGAGCTGCATGAGCTGGGAACAGTGGCACTGATTGATACCCCTTCCGGTTGTCCGCCGGAGAAGATAGAGAACATGATCGAGACGGTGGAAGAAGGCATTTTGGAAAAGACGGGCAGGCACACCACTCTTCCCGTGGATAAAAAGGGCGCGGATTTTCTCTTTATCCAGACCTCCCTGGAGTCTCCCGCCTGGCTGACCTGTCCGGAATGCTTTGCCATCGTCTTTGAGAAAGCCGGTCTTAACTGGACCCTTTCCAGCGAGATCGGCTTCGGAGGTTCCAACTTCGGCCTGTGGTATGATGATATACAATTTGCCCGGATCGTGTACCAGCAGATAGAGATCGCCCGTGAACTCGGGGTAAAGAAGATCGTTCTCGGAGAATGCGGCCACGCGTACAAGGCCCTGGCGGGAGTCGCCGACCGTATTCTTGGGCCGGACATGTTGATCCCGAGGATCAGCTGGCTGGAGCTGCTGAAAGACATCGTGGAAAGCGGCGCCCTCGAACTGATTCCAGAACGCAATGATTTTGCGGTAACCCTGCACGATCCATGCAATGTGACCCGGCAAATGGGCATGGTTAATTCCCAGCGGCGGATTCTGAGGAAGGTTTGCCGCCGATTCCGGGAAATGGAACCTCACGGCGTTCATAACTACTGCTGCGGCGGCGGCAGCGGTCTAATCCTCATCAACAATGGCAACTTCCGCCAGTGGAGGGCGGCGATCGCCGGGCGGTACAAGGTGAAACAGATACTGGAAACATTTCAAGACTGCCTCGATACCCGGACGCCCAAGTTCGTCTGCGCACCCTGCTTTACCTGTAAACTGGAACTCAACGATTTGTTCGATTTTTATGACGTCTGGGACCGTTACCATATCAAGTACGGGGGCTTGATCGAGCTTGTGGTCAACGCGATGCCGGACGTTAAGAAACCGATCATCGATTGGGACTCCCCGGCTGATAACTATTAATTATACTCTTCACCGAATGTAGTACTGGAGGTATTGTATGAAAATACTGGTAACGGGTGGTGCCGGCTTTATCGGTTCTCACATAGCCGACGCGTTGCTGCGCGATAACCATGAAGTAGTAGTTGTGGACAATTTATCAACGGGTTGCCGTGCCAACGTGCCGGCGGGGACCGTGTTTTACCAGGCAAGCATCCTGGACCGGAGAATCCGGCATATATTCAAAATAGAAAAACCGGAAATCGTCTTTCATGAAGCGGCGCAGACCGTGGTTACCCGTTCCGTACGGGAGCCCGTCTTCGATGCCCGCACCAATATCCTGGGCAGCCTCAACCTTCTCGATGCCTGCGTACACTTCGGGGTGAGAAAAGTCATCTACGCCTCTTCCTGCGCCGCCTACGGCACGCCCCGGTATATCCCTCTCGATGAAGCCCACCCGCTCGATGCGATGTCTCCGTACGGTGTTTCCAAGCAAACCG
>CAZPSP010000003.1:0-44691 GCA_964589285.1 uncultured Dehalococcoidaceae bacterium
CCGATCTCCAGGTGCGCCACCTCGTCGCTCGGGCTCAGGTGAAGAATGAACATTTCGGACTCGCCCTGGAACACACGAAGCTGGAGCATCCCCGCCAGTTTCGGCAAATCGAGCGTGTAGGCGACCCTCTTCCCGGCCGGGTCCATCCCCGTGACGGATATAGCGATTTCACTCCGGTTGGGGCTCATATTGCGCACCGTTCCGGTAAGTAACAGGCAGGGATCGCCGGGCTTGTAGCTTTCCTTACTGCCTATGCTGTAGTATTCCTTTTCGCAGACGCCTGGTTCCAGCTTGAGGTCTGAGAAGAACAGGTCCGCCGGGGCGGTGATGTTCACAGTAATGCCATTGATCTCAAGGGAGGTGGTGACGATCTCCGGGTCTGGCTGCCAGGGAATCGTATCCGCGACCAGGAAATAATCGACGTCCATGCCGTCCGGGAGTTCGCTGGCAAGCCGCACGGCCAGTTCCGAATTCTTCGGGTTGATCATTTTACCTTTCAGGAACACTTTTTCACCATTGCGCACCACCGTAACGCCGGAGTCATCGGCTATTTCCACTACGCCGTTGACTATGCGGGCGCGGTAGTCTTCCGGCCACAGTACCGTATTCTTTTCCGAACCACCGCTGCCTCGGTCTATTTCGTACCGGGGAATCTCCAGCAGTTCTTCCTTGTAAGTGGCCGTGAACTCACAGGTAGCCACGGGCCATTCCCGGGTATCCGGGGTGTCAAGAAGGGAGGGCTGCTGTGTCAGGAAATACATACTCTCGCCGCCCTGCTCCAGGACCTGTAAATGGAACAGGTCGGAACCAAGACTCGTTTCACTACCCTGAAGGAAACATGGTGGTGTAAAATCCTCCGGCAGGGGTTCTTTCAGTGAGCTGTTGATGTAGCTGCCGTCGATGCCGCCGCCGCCCATCGTGATCTCCTCACCGACGCGCCCGACTACCTCGCCGTCACGGTCCAGCACCTCGATGGCGCCGTCTCTTTCCGTCAGGAAGTAGTCCGCCTGCCAGATGATAAGGTCGTCACCGACGTAAAGGTACCCGTCTCTCAACTCCAGTGTACCGGTCAGGAGCGCCTGCATGAACATACTACTGCGCATCCTGAGCTGCGGGAAGTGGACGCCCTCGGGAGGATTGACCTCGAAGGGCGGTTCTCCCAGGGGTTCATAGTTGACGACGACCCGTACATGGTCCGGCAGCACCGCGCCGGCCTCCGCCAGTGTGGTATCGAACAGTTCCTTATCGGTGGTGTAGACCTCGACGATGTTTTCCTTGACATCGATGCTGGAACCGTTCAAGAGGTCCAGACTATCCAGCAGTTCCGCGGCCTCCCGCTGGGCGTTCTTCAATTCTTCCAGGGTCACCGGAAATGTGCGGAGTTCGATGACTTTGTCCAGCGGAGAGCCTTTCTCCACGTATTTATCAATGATGTCCCGGCTGTCCCGTGTAAAAACCGCGACCAACTTTGCGCCGTCTATCCAGCAACCGGCGAACGTCTCTTTCTCGTTCTCTTCCAGCGCTGCGCCCAGTTCGCCTCTCTCGCTCTGGTAGTAGAAAAGTTCGCGGCCGGTCGTGGTGGCGGTTGCGGTTGTCGAGGGCGCGGGTCCGGCGCCGGTAATGACGCCGCAGGAACCGATGGCCGCGGCAATGAGCGTTACCAGTGCCAGCACAATAAGCTTCTTCATAACATACCCCCTCCGGATTTCTCACCTGTCTATCTTGAAAACATCGAAATAGTTCCTGCCCGCTACGTAGACAGAGTCGCCGATAATCTGCGGCGGCGTCCAGCAATACGCGAAGGTCACGCCGCCGAGGATGAAGTCCGTCTCCATGGGAGCGGAAGCAACGGTCACCGGGTGCAGCGGGTCCGTGACGTCTACGACGACCAGGCTTGTCTTATACGTTTCAGCACCAGCGGTGGTAACGTAAAGGTAATTACCGTCGAGGGTGAGAACAGCGGTGAACCCGCCGGTATCAACCATGGCCGCCTGCTCCGGGGAAGCCGGATCGGAGACATCGATCACCTGGACCTGTCCGGCTCCATAGGTGACATACACATAGTCACCAGAGGCCTGAATGTCATTGATGTGGACCCAGTCTTTCCAGGGCGCCGGTCCGGGTGTGGCTACATCGAGGTCCGTACTCAAGGCGTCTGGAACATCCAGTTCGAGGGAACCGACCTGCTCCGGCATCGCCGGTTCCGAGATGTCATACACGTTCAGCGTCCTGCCGATACCCGTGAACAGCAGGCTGCCATGAACATCGAGGCAGACGTCCCGGCTGGGGAGGTCGATCCGGGCTGTTTCATAAACATGCTGCAGGTCCGAGACGTTGCAGATGGTTATGCCATGGTAGAGCTGGCCGGAGGAAAGCAGGTACCCCTCTCCGAAAGCGTTGACGCAATCGTTCGTTTCGACATCGAAAATACCGAGGTCAACGGGCTTTTCCGGATTGGAGATATCGACCGCCCAGAGACCTTTATCACCGAACATTCCGGCGTAAAGAATGCCGTCCCTGATGTCCATGCTGCGTACGTGATACGATGTTTTTTCCCCCGCGGGAACGGCGAGACTGGAGACAAGAGCCGGAGAAAGCGGGTCCTGTACATCGAAGATAAAGATCATGCTGTTATGCTTTGAGGACACGGCATCGAAGCTCAAGACGAGGTAGTCCTCACCGTCGATGTTCGCGGTACAGGTTGCGATGGCGTCGATGAGTCCGGCATCCCGGTCATACTCGAAGCCTGTTTCTTCCAGCCCGTCCGGAAACTGGTAGCTCCATTGACCGAGGTAATCGAGCGATTGAGGGCCGGCATCGGGCGGTCGCCAGGTAAAGGCGAAGGTCTCCCCGCTCTCCAGCGTGCCGTTGATGCTCAGCGAATAGGGGAAGTCACCATACGGCGGCCCGCCGCCGAACCCGCCGCCGATAAGCCGCTGCCCGGCGCTGATGGTCGTGCCCGGTTGGAAAGGATGGCTCCGGGAAACCCCAAAAGCGAACGAAAACCTGCGGTGAGGTCCGCCTTCGTCCATGACCAGGTCCAGGCTGATGATATCGGTCTGTGAGACGTTCTTCAGTGTGATCTCCACGAGAGGACCGGCGGGGACCACGGTGGGACCCTCATCGGGTGATATGACCGAAACTACTCCTACCGGTTGTCCCGGAACGGTGCTGACCGGCCCCATCGATGTCCGGGTGGTTCCGGTTGTCGTTTCTCCAGCCAGACCGTTACAGGCGGCCAGCGGCGCCAGTACCGCCAGCAGGGCGGCGGTCACGATCATTCTTATCGTTTGCATGGTCACGCCTCCGGTTCTTTTTTAGAACGGGACATCCCCTGCCGGACATTCTAACAGTTATCTTTTATAACGAACAAGAACAGGGGAGGTTAGCCGTTTCTACATCGATGCAGCAATTCCCCTCATTGGTTTTGCCCTTATGTGCCGTCGTTTATTCCCGGTGTCATTTTACAGAGCGACCGGTAGATAACAGCCCGGACATTGGATGGCGAAAGCCCCAGGATCTTCGATATCGTCCGGACATCCAGTCTGGCTCCGAGCCTGAGCGCCACTGCGTCCCGTTCCAGCGGAGAAAGACCGTCAAAGGCCGGGAACGCGCCGGCTGGATCGGACCTTCGCAGTTCTTCACAGGCGGCGGAGAATAGGGGCACTGTCCATTTTCCCGTTTTGCCGGAACCGGCCCTGGCGGTCAGCGCTGTTCTCAAAATTTGCACCGTTAATGATTCCGCCAGGGCGGCGTCTCCGGTACGGTACATGACATAACGGTACAAACCCGGCAGATATTGCTCGTTGAGCGGCCCGGATAGTGGTTCTCTTTTTTTGCCCTGAAGCAGGTGGTCGCTAAACATACGTATTCCTCGATGCCTCATTCAGTTATACGAACAACGTTAGCGGGTATTACACAATCCGCGGTAAGGAATTACCGGCGATTTTTTGGGCATCAATGGGTTGCAACGCCGAATTATGATGTAGTAGAATGGATTTTGCGAACAATAATTCAGCTATTAGGAACGGCGCGTCATGACAGAAAAAAAATCATCCGGTTCCATTGCCCATGCCGCTAATATCCTCATGTGTCTCAGCCAGCAGGTGCATACGATATCGGAGATATCCCGCCAGTGCCGGCTCGGGAAGTCGACCGTCCATCGAGTGCTGAAGCTGCTCGAACAGACCGGTTTGGTGATGCAGGACCCTATTAATCGCAACTACTACCTGGGGCCGCTGGTAACGAAGCTGAACGCCAACCCGCGGACGAGCCACGAATACCTGGTCATATACGCGCTGGAAGAGATGAAGCGGCTTTCCCGGATCGGGGAAGAGACCGTGATGCTGGATTTGATGATCGGCGTGCAGAACCTGCACCTGTATGAAATCCCAAGCATTCATGATCTCAAAGTTACGCAGGAGACCAGGCCCGGCGGTCTGCTGCATGCCGGCGCTTCCGGCAGGGTCCATCTATCGCAATTGGATGATAAACACCTCAGAACTGCATTGAGCACTATCGATTATCCCCAGGTGACGGACCGTACCATTACCAGCCGGGAAGTCCTGCTGGCACAAATCAAAGAAATACGGAAACAGGGGTATGCGGTCAGTTACGGTGAGCGCAATCCCGGCGTCATGTGTCTCTCCGTCCCGATACTGCATTATACATTCCCGGCTACGTTGAGCGTTATAGGACCGGAGGTGAGGCTGTATTCAAAAACGCAAATGCTCATTGAAGAAATGAAAAAATCGGCGGCGCTGATATCCCAAAAGCTGGAAAGCTACCGGGAAAAACCGCCGGCAGTCGTGAAGTGATTTCCCGTCGGCGCCCCCGGGTACGAACAAGTCCGGCAGCGTTTCGTTCCGCATATGATAACTACTATTCCGATAATGGCTTTTCTCATGTGCCCGCTTTAATAACCGGATAATCTAACCCTGAACTGGACATACCGCCCGTACTTCGTTAACATCCTGCAGTATGCAGGGACCTGTTTCAGAATAGAAAAAGGCGGAGCCAACCGACGCTTACAGTTCCATGACGAGGAACTATTCTTCCATTCTTGACACTGTATGCTATAATGATTCGTACACCGAATGAATAAACGTTCATATAGCTGGAACAAAACTGAAATACTCAATAGTGAACTGACTGATCTTCCCGGAAACCTTGCATGGAGGAACATGGTTGTCATGGTAGCTGTCAGAGAAAAAATTACTTCGACCGTGGAAAACGATGATATCATCGGTTCCATAGCCCACGCCAGAGAAATTCTGTTGTGCCTTGCCAGGGGCATCAACAGCATCAGCGACATAGCCCGTGAGTGCGGTTTCAGTAAATCTACGGTACACCGGCTGCTGAAATCACTTGAAAAATATGACCTTGCCATCGAGAATTGCCTGAACCGGCAATACTACCTTGGCGCCCTCGCCAAGAGCCTTGCCGCCAATCCCTGCGCGCCGCACCGTCAGCTCATCAACTGCGCCGCGGATGAGATGAGGCGCCTGGCTCATGCAACGGAGGAGACGGTGGCTCTGGATACCGTCTTTAACACCGAATATGTACATCTTTTTGAGATTCCCTCACGGCACAGTCTGAAGGTAACTCAGGAAACCGTGAGGGCGCCTTCCTTCTCAGGGATATTCGCCGGAGCGACGGTAAAAGTATTATTGGCGCAACTCAATGAAGAAAAGCTTGCTATCATCCTGGACAATATCAAACTCATACCGGAAACGGAAAGGGCTTCAGCTGACAAGGATGTCCTGATGGCCCAGATAAAGGAAATCCGCCGCTGCGGATACTCTATTTCCCGGGGAGAGCGGTTCGTAGGGACGATATGTGCGGCGGCGCCGATCAAAGGGTATTATATGCCTGTTGTTCTCAGCGTTACGGGGCCGGAAGGCCGGCTGCAGCCGTACCTGAAAAACATTGTCGGGCAGCTTGTTGAAAGCTCCTCACGTATCTCCGAACGCCTCATTCAGACACTCAAGATGAGAATGAAGAACGGACGGATGAAGATGGACCCCTTCTTCATGGCGCCGCCCCATGCCGGATCCGGAAATCGGCCGGGTGCAAGGAACCGGAAGTAGGTCTTGCCCGCGGACCGGGGCATGCAGTTCCCATCCGCGGCTACGCAGAATAGAGGGAAAAGGAGGCAGCGATAGCTGCCTCCTTGCACAATTGCTTTGTCAGATGCCGGTACGGCTAACAGCGGCCCCGGCCGTCATCGATGATAAAACCCTCGCCGTAGGGTTCGATGACGTAATCGATAACGGTCTCGCTGGCGAGTTCCTGCACCATATCGGTCATAAGGACATCGAGTCCGTTGACAGGTATGGTTGTCTCATTTGCTTCAGGCTCATCCAGAGCCATCCCCAGACGGGGACCGCCTCAGCCGGCTCCACTGATGTAAACTCTCAGGAATTTTCCTTCGTTGCTTTCCAGTGCCGTCCGTATCTTGTCTCTGGCGGCGTCGGTAATCTGGAACATTCCGCTCCTCCATATGTTAATTTCTTCCATTGTACCGTACCGGGAGCATGGGAGGATGTGATTTTGGTCATATTCCGGGGCAACGGCAGGGTGCTAGCAGCAAGGCTGCAATAAATGGGTAAGGTATGGACAGGTGATCCCGGGGTTTAGCCGCAACCGGCGGAAATCAGCCCCAGGGCTTGTTCGATGTCCACCTCGGTATCGATGCAGCCGTCCCGGGTCAGGGGTATCACCGCGATGAGCGGCAGCATGCCCATCTTCCCGGCGCTCTCCCGCACCCCGTGGATGCCTTCTTCCAGTTCTTTTTCACAGGCAACCGCCACGATGGCCCGCGGCTTCGCTTCAGTTACATATTTCAAGGCCAGCCGCCCGCCGGGCGCCACACAGATACCGCCATAGCCGAGTCGTTCCGCGGCCGCGGTCAACTGGTTCACCGGGCAGTCCGGGTTGCAGCGGACGCATTGCAGGCCGTTACTGTCATAGGTTGCCTGGCAGGTCGCGGCCCGGCGCAGGCAATGGGGCAGGAGAAGAATGCGGTCCTTTGGCGGAACAACGGCAAGGTTTTCTTCCAGGGTATTCTCGGGGGTCATCCGGCGGCTGCCTCCTCGTACATCGTCCGGTATCTGGCCAGGGCCATGAGCGGAAAATATATGCGGTAGAGGTCATATCTCAGGTAGAAAGCCCGCGGGAAACCGGTCCCGGTGAAAGCCTCTTCTTTCCAGGAGCCGTCCTTTTGCTGCGTGTTCAGCAGATAGGTGATCCCTCGCTTGACCGCTTCACTCCGGGTCTTGCCGGCCGCCATCAGTCCCATGAGCGCCCAGGACGTCTGAGAAGCGGTGCTCTCGCCTTTGCCCCGCGCGCCCGGGTCATCATAGCTGCGGCAGGATTCGCCCCAGCCGCCGTCCGGATTCTGGTGGTTCAGCAGCCACTTGGCGGCTTTCTGGATGTAGTCCCGGTTAACGTGCTCACCGGCGGCCCGGAGACTGGGGATGACGAGCCCGGTGCCGTACAGGTAACAGACCCCCCAACGCCCGTACCAGGCGCCGTCGTGTTCCTGGCAGTCCTTCAGGTAATCGATGCCCCGCTCGATCTCTTTCTCATAGACCCCGTCGAACTTGCAGAGAAGCTCGATCACGTGGTTCGTCACATCCGGGCTGACTGGGTCGAGCGGTGTTATGAAGTCTGAAAACGGAATGTGGGCCAGCATGGCCCTGTTGTTATTACGGTCGAAAGCCGCCCAGCCGCCGTTATCGCCCTGCATTTCCACCGCCCATTCCACGCCGCGTTCGATGGCGGCGGCCTTGGCCGCTTCTTCCTCGCGGGTCGGCAATTTGACCGCCATCAGGGCGCGCGGCACCACTGCCGTATCATCGATATCCGGGTACCACCGGTTATGGAACTCGAACGACCAGCCCCCAGGCTGAACGCCGGGATTCTTGACCAGCCAGTCACCCGGCTGACGGATTTCTTTAGAGAGGAGCCAGGCAGCCGCGTTACGTAGAGAATCATGTTCTTCGGATATTCCGGACTCTCGCAGAGACAGGATGGACCAGGCGGTGTCCCAGACGGGAGACGTGGCCGGTTCGAGGAGAAAGGAATCCTCTCTTTCCACGATGAACCCTTCCAGCCCTTCCAGTCCTTTCTTCATCACCGGATGGTCCAGATCATACCCGAGGACTTTTAACGCAAAGAGGGAGTAAACCCAGGGCAGCATGATGCCGCCCCAGCTCCCGTCCTTTTCTTGCCTTTTGATGATCCAGCCGGCATTCTTTTTCAACGCTAGTTTCCGCAGCGGCTTATAGCGGAGCTTCTCATAGTACTTGAAAATCTTGTCCGCGGTGAGGAAGAAATTTTCCCAGGAGAACCAGCCGGGACTGGTCCCGATGGCGTAATCGCGTTCGGATTCCGGCTCGGCATACAGTTCAGTAATGTTGGCGCTTTCCGGTACGGCGCAGAGAGGTTTTTTCACGGTGAGGATGGTCAGCGCCATCATAGTGGAGCGCGCCCAACTCGAACACTCGTAGATGTTAAAGTAGAACCAGAACGGGAAGAAGATGATCTCCGGCGGCACCGTGGGAATACCTCTCCAGTCGAACTGCCCGAAGAGCGCCAGCCAGATACGGGTTATCATGTTGACCTTCATCAGGCCGCCCCTGGACAGCATGAACCGGCAGGCGCGCTGCAAGCAATCGTCTTCCGCGCCGATCCCGGCCAGCTTCAAGGCCAGGTAGACCTGGGCGGTCACGCTGACGTCCCCCGGCCCGCCGTAATAGGCGCTCCAGGAACCGTCCTCGTTCTGTTTGGCACGGAGCGTCCGGACTATCCTGTCCCGCCGCTCTTCCGTCACCGGTAAGCTGAAGAAGTGCATCAGGGTAATGTAGCCGGCGGAGACGGAGGCATCGGCCTCCAGGTCGCCCTTCCAGTAACCATCCGGGTGCTGAATACCCAGCAGGTATTCCTGCGTCCTGCTGATGGCCTCCCCGACGGCGCCGGCGAGGACGTTCTCCGTCTGCGGGCCTCTTGCCTTCGTCCTGCTCAAGCAACACTCCTCTGGGGAACGGTAATGGACCGGCGCAGATAGCCGTTCCTGTAAAACCATAGTACAGCTTTTTCAAAGGCTTCTTCAACGGGGGTCTGAGGGAGTCCGAGTTCCCGGACGGAACGTGAACAATCGAAGTGCCGGAACTTGCGGGACGCTTTGACCGCGGCCAGCGGAATACCGGGACTGCGGCGGAGTATCCGGCCGTTGATGAACTCGTCGAAACAGGCTGCTGTCATCGCCGTCCAGATGGGGATATTGACCGTGGGGGCCTTGAGGCCGGTGATGCCGGCCAGGATGCTGAGGATCTCCTTCAGGGTAACGTTCCGGTTCCCGAGCACGTAGCGCTCCCCGCAGTTGCCTTTTTCCATAGCCAGGACATGCCCGGCCGCGACGTCTTCCACGTCCACGATGTTCAGGCCGGTATTCACGAATGCCGGCATCTTGCCGTTGATGAAATTGACGATGATCTTCCCGGTGGGCGTCGGCTTGATGTCGTACGGCCCGACCGGCGTCGTAGGGTTCACCACCACGGCAGGCAGTCCCTCACCGCACAATTCAAAGACGCGTTTTTCCGCCCGGCACTTGGACCGCTTGTAGTCTCCGGGCAGGGAATCGGGATCGTTGAGAGAGTAGTCTTGGCAGGTAGTGCCGTTGGCTGGGATCTTCAACGTCGATTCACTGCTCGTATATACTATCTTTTCCACGCCGGCACGGGCGGCCGCCATAAGAATGTTCTCGGTGCCGGTGACGTTGCTGTCGTAGATCGTTTTCGGGTCCGCCGACCAGAAGGTGTAGGCCGCCGCGACGTGGAACAGCCCCTCGATACCTTTAAGGGCGCTGTCGAGCGAGGTGACATCGGTCAGGTCCCCGATACGGACGTCCACGTCCAGGTCTTGAATGTTGCGGCGGTCGCTTTGCGGGCGTACCAGCACCCGTACCTCGTAACCCTTGCGCAGAAGCGCGCGGGTCAGGTTCCCTCCGATGAATCCGGTAGCGCCGGTGACCAGTACTTTCATCTGTCTTATACTATTGTACCCCGTCGTCCAGGAAGAGAGTAACGAACCGGGCTATGCCCGCCCTCGCTTTACGGTAGGCGCGGAACGCCGAAAATAATGATTTCATCCGGACGGGATGAGTTATAACAGCAGTTAAAGCTGCCTTCGGTCTTATTGTACCGTTCACGTCAAGGAGGGCGCCCAGGTCCAGGTACGGGTCCATATCGTCCCGGAACACGTCCATGACCACCCGTACGGCGAGGAAGGGTATTCCGCGTTCCCTGGCGGCGCTGGCCAGCCAGGCATCTTCCATTTCACAGACCGCCGCCCCGAAACGGGTTCTCAGCTCTTCCTTGACCTTATGGTCGGCCACCTCCGGAACGGTTACGCCGCTGCCGGTGTTCCACCCGTTCCGGTTGCTTTTCAGGCACCGCGAAGCCTTCTGTAGAAGGTCCTCATCTGCCAGGTAATGAGAAGAACCGGACTCGTGTTCGTGCTGCAGAATGGTCGAGCAGAGGATGATGTGGCCGGGCCGCAGGTCCGGTGTCAGAGCACCTCCGAAGCCTATAGAAACAAGGCCCGTGACAAGGTGCGTTTCCAGCACGGAGCGTATGGCCGGCAGGACTTTGTCCCTGCCTATGCCGGTCTGGACCGCCAGTACCTCCGTCCCGTTCCGGCCGCCGCGCCAGGCGCGGTAGTCCGTGCTGGAAACCTCATGCAGACCATTCAGACAGCGCCTGACACAATCTGCTTCCTGTTTCATGGCGGTTGTGATTACCAGCATAGTCTCTTCAATGAATGATCAGCGCCTGGCCAACTGGAAAAGTTCCGGCAGGCTGCGGCGGGCATGGTCGATGAGGCTGGCCTCGAAGCCGCTGTGGACCATGCAGTTGGCACAGCGCCGGTCTTTCCCGACCCCGTAACGGTCCCAGTTCGTTTTCTCCATCAGTTCCCGGTAAGAAGCGTAATGCTCGTCGGCGAGGAGATAACAGGGACTGCGCCAGCCTTTCGGGGTGAGAGTCGGCGTGCTCCACGGCATACAGGGAACGTCCTTCCTGCCGAGCAGGAAATCGATGTACGCCGAGGTGTTGTAGAAACTGTACTTCTTCCGGAACATGTCCAGCGGTTGGAAGGCGCGGCTTATTCCCTCACGGGAGAGGAACCGCGTCCCGCCGACGATCTCGAAGTCGTAGGCCGGGGATATCATGAGACCGCTGACGCCGCGGCGGGTCAATTCTTCAAAGAGCGCATCTATCTCATTGAAGTCCGTATCTGTAAAGACCGTGGTATTGGTGTAGACGCGGAAGCCCCGTTCCACCGCCTCGGAGATGGCGGATATGGCTTTTTGGTACGTGCCGGCTTTCCCGGCGCCGCGGTCATGGGTCTCTTCCAGGCCGTCCATATGGACGACAAAACTCATATACGGGCCCGGTATGAATTTGTCAAGGGACTTTTCCAGTACCTGGCCGTTGGTACAGAAGTGGATATGCTTTTTCCGGGCGACGATGCCTTTGACGATGTCGGCGATGTCCGGATGAAGCAGGGGTTCGCCGCCGGTGATGGTGACCGTGGGCGCGCCGGTGTCGTCGACGGCTTTCAAGCAGTCTTCGACACTCAACCGGGCATCCAGACAGTCATGGTACTCACGGATACGCCCGCAGCCGGCACAGGAAAGGTTGCACAGTTCGGTCGGCTCCAGCATCAGTACCAAGGGAAACCGTTTGTTGCCGAGCGCCCAGTTTTTTACCAGGTAGGTGCTGAGATGGGCGGCGAGCAGTTTGGGGAAAGCCATATGCTTATCCTCGTTCCTTCCTGTTAAGAAGGGGAGTATTTTTTAAAGCCGGGATGTTCGCCGTACCGGTACAGAACATGGCGATCTTAAGGCCTTCGATGACCTCTTCAAGTGTGTCCACGACCGCTTCCGTGGAAAGCGTGCCCGGTTTCAACAGCGGCAGGGCGATACCGGCGGCGTCGGCGCCGAGGGCGATGGCTTTGGCTGCATCCAGCCCCGTCTTGATGCCGCCGCTGGCGATCACGCAGATATCCGGGGCGCGTTCCCGGGCCAGGCGGATGGAATCCGCGGTTGGAATGCCCCAGGTGGAGAAAGATTCGGCCAGACGCGCCGTCCGCGTGCCCGAGCGCAACGCTTCGATGCGGCCCCAGGAGGTGCCGCCGCTGCCGGCTACGTCGATGCCGGCGACCCCGACCCCGGCCAGTTTTTCCGCTACATCACCTGAGATCCCATACCCGACCTCCTTGATGATGACCGGTACCGGAAGGTCGCGGCAGATCCCGGCTATCCTGGCCAGAAGTCCGGAAAAGTCCTTGTCCCCTTCCGGCTGGAAGGCTTCTTGGAGCGGGTTCAGATGGAGCACGAGAGCGTCCGCCTCGATGGACTCAACAACTCGTCGGCACTCATCGATGCGGTAGCCGTAATTGAGCTGGACGGCGCCGAGGTTGGCGAAAAGAGGAATATCCGGCGCAACGTCCCGCACCTGGTAGGTGTAGGTGGTGGAGGGATCTTCTATCATGCAGCGCTGTGAGCCGACGCCCATGGCCAGGCCGAGTGCCTGGGCGGCTTCGGCCAGGCATCGGTTGATGGCGGCCGCGGCTTCGATGCCGCCGACCATCGGAGAAACGATGAGCGGGGCGGACAGCGGCAGGCCGAGGATGCTGGTGGAAAGGTCTATGGCACGGTAGTCCAGTTCCGGCAGCGCCTGATGAACGAAAAAATAGTGTTCCAGGCCGGTGGTAACCGGGCTCGGCCCCGCGTCATAACCGAGACTGATACTCAAGTGTTCTTTTTTACGGACCCCGTTCCTGTCTCCGGTACCGGCGGGTTTCTGACGTACCATTCTCATTCCCTGCGTTAAAAATTCCTGGCTTCCAGAAAACCGAGAAGGTCTTCCAGTTCCTGCCGGGGGCCGGTCTTGATATCTAGGCCGGCCAGCACTTGCCTCGCCTTCTGACAGTAGTCCCGGCTCATCTGGCGGGCATAGTCCTCCGCGCCGGTCAGGTTGAGGATGTCCAGGATCTTGTTGACGCCGTTCTCATCCACGGTCGTCTCTTTGAAATACCCTATGATTGTCTCTTTATAACCGTCCCGGGCGTTCTCCATGGCATGGACGATGGGGAGGGTCTTTTTCCGCCTTCGGATATCGGAGGCCAGCGGTTTACCGGTGACGTCACGGTTGCCCCAGATACCCAGGACATCATCCGTTATCTGGAAGCTGAGGCCGATGTTCCAGCCAAGCTCCCTGAACCGCTCTATCATGGAACGGTCGCCGGTGCCCAGCAGAGCGCCCGTTTCAAGGGAGCAGGCGATGAGCGCCCCGGTTTTGCCGCCGATCATCTCCAGATAGTCCGCCACGCTGACGTCCTGGCGCTGCTCGAAGTCTATGTCCAGGTACTGGCCTTCGATGAGGTTCAGACTGGCCTCATCCATGAGGCGCTGGACCTTCATGATAGTATCCGGCGTTATTCCCCTGTCTTCCAAACGGGCCAGTGCGCTGTTGGTCAATATCCGCATGGCGGTGCCGGCGTTTATGGCTTGCGGCATGCCCCAGATAGACCAGACCGTCGGGCGGTGCCGGCGGCGCAGGTCTCCATCCTGGATGTCATCGTGGATAAGTGAAAAATTATGGAGGAGTTCCAGGGCTGCGGCGGCGGGCAGGGCCTGCCGGTAATCCCCCCCGGCGGCGTCACAGCCGAGCAGACACAGCGTGGGACGGAGGGCTTTCCCGGCCGCGGTATCGAGCGGCTTTCCCGTTTCGTCTATCCACCCGAGGTGATACCGCAGCATATCATACAACGGGGATTGCCGTTCCGCCAGAATAGATCGTAGCTCGGTATCTATTGACTCTCGATATTTTTCAAAAACACCGGGTAGTTTCATATCCGATACTCCATGCCGGCAAGACCATTCCCGAACCGTGGAAAGAACACCATCAACACTATACTGTTATACCATCATGAACAAGCCGGAGCAAGACGCCGGAAGACTTTATTGTTCCGGGTCCGCGGCGACATGTTGCTGTCATAGCGGAACGTTATCCGGCACTTATACCTAGAGTTTCGAGGTAAATATACCACTCTAGCTTACTCCGTGAGAACAAGTGTGTCAAGGGGTGGTTAGTTAATTACCCGTGCTGTTCTGTGAGTATGGCATGGGTGATTTAAAATTGGGTGCCACACCCCGGTTTAATGGGTGTCAGTACTGTTACGAAATTGACAGAGACAGGGTAATTTCATATTGGGATACCAGCGTGGTTCGCCTGATTTTTATCCCGGTTCTGGGATGATGATGGAAAAGAAAGAGAAAAAGAAGAAGCTCGTTCTTATCGTAGACGATCATATCATGATATTGAAGTTAACGGCGGAGATCCTAAAAGAAGCCGGTTTTGACGCCACGACCGTATCCACCGGCCGTGAAGCTCTGGAAGTACTGGAAAACCAGAAACCGGATGTGATGCTGCTCGATATTTACATGCCGGACATGAGCGGCTACGATGTACTGAGCGGGATGAAACACTCTTCCCGGCCTGCGGTCATTGCCTGCAGTTTCGATCCCAGCAGCCAGGAACGGGCGCTTTCACTCGGGGCTGATGCCTTCCTGGCTAAACCGTTCGGACAGAAAGAACTGCTGCAAAAGATTCATGAGATCACCGGCCCGCCGGATACGGAACAGGGCGAATAGTCCGGTCTCGCCTACAGGATGCCGTGTTTTATCTTGACGGCGTCGATGACATCATCGATGTTGCTGGGAGCAATATCATTGGGGGGCGGCCCCAGGGGGTCCGCCAGGAAGTTTTCCCTCAGCCAGATCTTGAGGGTATTGTTAACGGCAACTTCCAGTACGCGGTAATTGTAACCGCCTTCCAGGAAATAAACCGTTTTCCCGCCGCAGCATTCCCGGGCCATGCTTTCTATTATCCGGGTCAGCGTAACGAATCCGTCAAGGGACAGCCGCATGTGGCTAATCGAGTCCGCCCAGTGGCCGTCGTATCCGGCTGATACCAGGAGAAGGTCCGGGGCAAATCGGCGGACCGCCGGTATGACGATTTCATTGAACACGCGGACGTATTCGATGTCCCGGCAGCCGGCTGGCATCGGGATATTGATGGAGGTGCCCCCGTTGGTTCGATGATCGCCGGTATCGTCGATGCGACCGGTGCCCGGGAAGAGCGGGTACTGGTGCAGAGATATGTACAAAACGTTTGGATTGTGGCTGAAAGCTTCCTGCGTGCCGTTACCGTGGTGAACGTCAAAGTCCAGGATAATGATCTTCTTTATAGCCAGGTATTTCAACGCATAATTGGCAGCAATAGCCACGTTATTAAAGAGGCAGAAACCCATGCATTGATCGGCGGTGGCATGGTGCCCGGGCGGTCTTACCAGCGCGAAAACGTGTTCCACCATTCCTTTGGCGACAGCTTCTACGGCTTTGATGCCGCCGCCCGCGGCATAGACAGCGGCTTCATATGAGCCGGGGGACATGAGCGTGTCCTGGTCCCACCACCCGCCGCCGTTCCGGCAGAAGGTCTCGATGCTGTGGATATAGGATTCCTTGTGAACGAGCATCAACTCCGCCATGGTGGCGGCCCGGGCCGGTATCTGCACCAGCAGGGGCTTGATGCCCGTCCTGTCCAGCCCGGCGAGAATGGCTTGCAGCCTGCCGGCGTTTTCTACGTGAGTGCCGGTATCGTGCTGAAGATAGATGGGGTCATAAACGTAGCCGGCCGCGTTTTTCTGGTCCTGGTGGTTGTTCATCTGGCCGTCTATCTCACCATCATTCTGGCATCGATAATGCGATATCCCTTTCCTTTCGCCATGACTGTGACCGGGTTCAAGTCCAGTTCCGATATTTCCGGAATGTCTTCGATCATGGCTGATACTCTCAACAGCAGGTCTTTAATCGACGCGACATCGCTGGGAGGCGATCCTCGGTAACCCTGGAACAACTGGGAAATCTTCAATGAACCGATCATTTCTTCGGCGTCGGTGTCCGTGATCGGGTGGAGCTTTAACGTGACGTCCTTGATCAGCTCCGCCAGTATGCCCCCCGCGCCGAACATGATCAGCGGCCCGAATGATGGATCCTGCGTAATGCCGACAATCGTCTCTACACCCCCGGTTATCATTTCCTGTATCGTCACGCCGGCCATTTCCTGCTCCCGGCCGATCTTCTTCAGATTTTCGTAGATAGTATTGTAAGCCTTTTCCACGTCTTCCCCGGAATCGACATCCAGGATGACGCCGCCGACATCCGTCTTGTGCGTGATCGTGGCGGATTCCAGCTTGATGGCTACCGGGAAATTCATGTCTGAAGCCATGCTTTTTGCTTCTTCCGCCGATCTGGCGACGACCGTTTTCATTTGCTTGATACCGTAGCAGTCGAGAAGTCCGGCGATCTCCTGCGGCGAAAGCCAGAGAGGTTCATCGGTCTTACGCTGGAGGGCGGCCTCGATGATGTGCCGCGCCCGTACCTTACGGATGCCTTTAAAAGAGGGGTACTCACCGGCCGGCTTGTTCTTGAGTTCCGCGTAGTCTATCGCGCGGCGCAGGGCCAGGACGGCTTCTTCCGGGAAAGTGTAGCTGGGAATATAGCTGTTCTGCTTGCCGAGTTGTGCGCTGATACCCTTCTGGCCGATAAAGCAGGCCAGGATGGGTTTCTTGTGCTTCTGGAAGACGGGCGCTACGCGGCGGAGCGCTTCTTCCATTTCCTTGACCTCGACGATGATGGGGGGCGCGAAGATGGTCAAAATAGCGTCGATATAGTCTTCCGCGGCCAGGACGCTGAGGATTTTCTCATATTCCGCGGCCGTGGCGCCGGCCGTGGTATCGATTGGATTGGCGACGTTCAGGTCCCGGCTCAGCAGCGGTTTGATTTTGGCCACGGTCTCCGGTTTGAGCTCGACAACGTCCAGTCCGTTGCGCGCCGCGGCGTCCGCGCCGATAATACCCGGTCCGCCGCCGTTGGTGACGATGACCACTCTCCTGCCTTTGGGCAGCGGCTGGGTGGACAGCAGCGTGGCGACGTTGAACAGTTCTTCCACGGCATTGACGCGGATGATGCCGGCATTGCGGAAGAGGACATCCGAGGCCACATCCGACGTAGCCAGCGCACCGGTGTGCGAGGAAGCCGCCCGTGCCCCCGCCGGGGTCGAACCGCTCTTGACGGCGATAATGGGTTTCTTGGCGGCCACGCGCCGGGCGATGCGGGCGAAGTGCCGCGGATTACCGAATGATTCCAGGTACAGCAGGATGACCTTGGTAGCCGGGTCCTGCTCCCAGAACTGAAGAAAGTCATTGGAGGATACGTCCGCGCGGTTGCCGACGCTGACGAAGGTTGAAATACCGATCCCCAGGTTCTTCACGTGCTCCAGGATGGTCAGGCCCATGGCGCCGGACTGGGAAAGGAAAGCTACGTTGCCGCGGCCGGGGTAGACCTGGGAGAAGGTGCCGTTCAAGCGGACGGCTGGGTCTGTATTGATGACTCCCATGCAGTTGGGGCCGACCAGGCGCATACCGTAACTGAGGGCGATGCTGCGCAATTCTTCCTCGCGGGCGGCGCCATCCGGCCCGCGCTCACGGAACCCGTCTGAAATGACGACGAGCGCCCGGACCCCTTTCTGACCGCATTCATCCGCCACCTTATTGACGATGGCCGCGGGCACCGCAATGATGGCCATGTCTACCGGACCGGGTATATCCAGCACGGAAGGGTAGGACTTAATGGAAAGCACGGCGTCTGTGTTGGGGTTGACCGGATACAGGATGCCGGAATAGCCGTTCTGGGTGATGCAGCGCATCATGAGATTGCCGATGGTCTCTGTCTTGCGAGCGGCCCCGATCAGGGCTATGGACTTGGGTGTCAGGATAGGTTTCAGGGAGTTGATGGTGGCGATGCGGTCGCGGACGGAGACCTTGTATTCAACAAGCTGCGTGGTGCTGATGGGGAAGGACAGATAATAGACGCCGTCTTCCAATTCACGGGAAACACGGAAGCCGTAATCCAGGAAAACATCCATCATCATCTTGTTTTCCGCGAGAACGGTGGCTTCGAAGCGGACGATGCCGTTCTCCCGCGCGGCGTCTACCAGCGCCTGCATGAGCTTGGTGCCGAGTCCCTTGTTCTGGTAGGCGTCATCCATGAGGAAAGCGACCTCGGCGGACTTGCGGTTGGGAATCTTATAGTAACGGGAAATGCCGACTATCTTACGCCGCGCGCCAATGCCCACCTCGGCGACAAACGCGTAGGTCTCGCGGTAATCGACGGTGCAATAGCGTACGGCGTCCTCTTCCGTCATTTCCTTGGGTATATTATGGAAACGGAAATACTTGGAGCGAGGGCTCAAACGTGATAAGAGAGCCAGCCACAGGGGTACGTCGCTCTGCATGATCGGTCTGAGGAGAATCTTGGAGCCGTCTTTCAGGATAACTTCATGGGTGTATTTGGCGAGATCAGGCTTGGCTGGCGAGGAATTTGACATGAGATAACTATCCCCCCTTTATTGTTGATAGCAACAGCCGCAGGGCTGTATTCTTCATCTTTTGCCGAGGGGGATCTGGCCGGTCTGAAAGAGAATCCCTTTATTAATCATACCGCATAATACGCAATGCAGACAAGTGATGAAAACCGGCATCACATGAATGGTAACACCAGTACGGAGTTGGGTATATCCTGCCGTGATTTCTTACTTTTTACGTAACACGTAGAAGAATACGACATAATGTGAAGGAGAAAAAGGGGATAAATTTGACAATGACTGCTGATTCCGCTTAGGATGGGTTAGCGGACTTACTTCTAGCAGTGCTTTTTGCAGGTTTGTTTGCTATTAGATTGTTGTTATGTTGCTAGAAGCCTGGGAATTCATGGTACGCCGCCCGGATAGGGTACTCGAATGGGTCACCGACCATCTGTCGATTACCTTCGTGGCAGTAACGATAGCCGTCATCATCGGTGTGGCTATCGGCATCTATATATGCGGCCGGGGCCGAGAGCATATCGCTGATTCGGTCCTCTACCTGTCCGAGATCATGATGACCGTTCCCAGCCTGGCCCTCTTCGGATTGCTCATACTTTTGCTCAGCGCCATCGGCATCAAGAGCTGGGGAGTCCTTCCCGCCACTATCGCGCTCGTGCTTTACGGGCTGCTTCCCATCCTCCGCAATACCTACACCGCCATTAAATCCGTGGACCCGGCCATGGTAGAAGCGGGACGCGGCATGGGTATGACCGAGACGGAAATTATCCTAAAGGTCGAGTTGCCCCTGGCCGCACCCGTTATCATGGCCGGCGTACGCAACTCGGCGATCCTCCTTATCGGTATTGCCACCATAGCGGCTTTCATCGGCTCGGGCGGTCTGGGCGTCCCGATTTTCCGGGGCCTTACCAACATGCGTCCGGACCTCATCCTCATCGGTGGTATCCTCGTATCCCTTCTGGCGTTTATCGTGGATGGGCTGCTGGCCTTGCTGGAAAAACTCGTTACCCCGAAAGGTATCAGGATAGGGAAGTAATGGCATGATAAAACTGGAGAACGTCACCAAGATTTATCCGGACGGGACAAAAGCGGTAGACGATGTCAGCCTGGAAGTGAATGAAGGAGAAATTTGCGTTTTCCTGGGGCCTTCCGGCTGCGGCAAGACCACGACCATGAAAATGATCAACCGGCTTATCCCGGTCTCCAGCGGTAAAATTTACATCAACGGTGTTGATAACACCAAAATCAAAGCCAGCGAACTTCGCCGGGGCATCGGATATGCTATCCAGGAAATCGGTCTTTTCACCCACATGACCGTCGGGCAGAATATCGAGACAGTTCCTGTTTTAAAGGGATGGAGCCGGGAAAAGCGGCACGCCCGTGCCCGGGAGTTGCTCGAACTTGTCAGACTGGACCCGGACGAGTATATGGACAAGTACCCCGCCGAGCTTTCCGGCGGGCAGCGCCAGCGCGTCGGCGTAGCCCGTTGCCTCGGCGCGGACCCTCCGGTACTGCTCATGGATGAGCCTTTCGGAGCTATAGATCCCATCAATCGCGTCGAACTGCAATCCGAGTTTCTCAAGATACAGCAGGAAATCAAGAAGACCATCATCTTCGTCACCCATGATATCTATGAAGCGATAAAGATGGGGGACAGGATAGCCTTGATGAAAGAAGGCAGACTGGTCCAGTACGATTCACCGGCGGATATCCTCTACCGGCCAAAGGACGAGTTCGTGGAAGGGTTCGTCGGCGCGGACCGCGCCTTGAAGGGGCTGCAGTTGATACGTGTCAGGGAAGTAATGAAACAGAACGTGCCTTCGGTCATGCCGAATGATCCCTTCGACCTGGTGAGAGACCGGCTGAAAGAGGCGGAAGGAGACCCGGTGCCGGTACTTGACGATAAAGACGTGTTCCAGGGCTGGGTGACGGAACTGGAAGCAAAGGCCAGCTGGGTCAACGGAGATGCGATACAGTCCTCAGTACAGTCCGCAGAAGAAAATTCTGTTTTGAACGAGGCCCTTTCTCTGATGCTGGCGAGCGGTTTCAAGTCTCTACCCGTGCTGGACAAGAACCGGCGCTTGCGCGGAATACTGACCCTGGATGCCATCCAGGAAGCTTTACATGAAGCGATCGAGCCCAAGGAGGACGTCTCTTGAGACGCAGCGTAGTCCTCGTTTCTATGGTGATAATCCTGGTTGGCCTTACCATCTGGGTAACAAGCCTGGATAAAGTCGGCATCAATACCATGTCTACTCCGGGAGAATTGCTGAAGTACCTGGCGGATCACCTTGTCATGGTCCTCTGGGCCATGTTCATCGCTATACCCGTTGGGGTGATTCTTGGTGTCATTCTGACACGGCCCGGATTTTACAGGGTATCTAATATCGTCATGGGCATTGTAAGTATGGGGCAGGCCATGCCCAGCCTGGCTCTTATTGCCATCATCGCTATTCTTCCGCTGACCATAGGGGCCATAACCTTCGGGTTCAATTACCAGACGGTGATCATCGCCCTGGTGGTCTACGGCCTCATGCCGATGCTGAGGAATTCCTATACGGGTATCTATAACATCGACCGCGCCGTAATCGAATCAGCCGAGGGCATGGGCATGACCCGGCTGCAGATCTTCTACAAAATCGAACTTCCCATGGCGTTGCCCGTGATCATCACCGGCATACGTATCTCTGCAACGCTTACCATCGGAACAGCCGTGCTGGCCCCGCTGGTCGGCGGTCCAGGACTGGGTATTCCCACGTTCCGGGGGGTCACCGCCGGCGAACCGTTGCTGATCCTGCAGGGAGCGGCCCCCACCGCTATCCTGGCCATCGTGTTTGGTTTTGTATTGGAAACGATTGAGAAATTCATGACCCCGCGAGGATTGAGGATACAGTCAGAAAAGAGTAGAAGGGAGGTGATACCTAGCAAAAAGCTTTCCGGAAAAGAAGGCCTTTCTTTAAACTAGCGGAAATCGTAAGGAGGATTTTTATGCGTAAGTTTGTTTTTTGTTTTTTAGCCGTTATCGTCGGTCTCGTGCCGCTTATGGCTGCCGGCTGCTCGGGCGGTGAAAAAACCATCACCGTCGGCGCCAAGAATTTCACCGAGCAATACATCATCGGCCAGATGATGGTACAGCTTCTTGAAGAAGAAGGTTTTACGGTCGAGTACGCTCCTGATATGGCTACCCAGCTCCTGCGTTCATCGATGGAAGCGGGTGATATCGATATCTGTGCTGATTACACCGGGACGGGCTGGATGACCCATCTCGGACACGAGTACACGCCCGGTACGGACAACAATGCTATTTACCAGCAGGTAAAGGATGAAGATGCCGGTAACGGATTTACCTGGCTGGACCCGATATGGAACAACAATACCTACGTGCTGGTATCATGGCCGGAATTCGTACAGGAGAATAATCTGAGCAATCTTTCGGACCTGGCTGCGCTCTACAATGCCAATGATGTGCAGGCACGGATGTTCGTTAATTTCGAGTTTTCCACCCGGCCTGACGGCTTGCCGGCCCTGGAGAAACACTACGGTTTCACTGTGCCGGAAGAAGCCCAGAAAACGAGCGGCGAAGGTTCTTCTCTGCTGGCTCTCCAGAACCACGAGTGCGAGGTAGCGATGGCCTTCGGGACTGACGCTGCTATCGCTAAAAACGGTTGGTATGTCTACCAGGACGACCAGGCTTTCTGGCCGCCGTATGACCTCACTCCCTACATCAGGACCGAGGTACTGGAAGAATACCCCGAGGTGGAAGACATCATCAATAAGCTGGTTGCTACATTCCCCGGAGGCGGCCAGTCTGCCACCGGTGAATATGTGGCCCAGGGACAGCAGATATGGCAGGAACTTAATGCCAAAGTAGACGTGGACAAAATGGAGCCGGATGAGGTCGCCCGCCAGTACCTGCTGGACAAGGGCCTTATAAAAGAATAATATCGGGATTAGCCCGTAGAATATTCACAGGGGGAGGCCCGCTCCCCCTGTTTTTATTTCCTCCCCACCGGCATGACGTAGAGCGGGTCTTCACCTTCCGGCAAATCCAGGAGTTCCCTGATCTGATCATCATGAAAGGCCCCGATGGTGACGGTACCGAGTTCCATCGCTGCAGCCTGCAGGCAGATATTCTGCGCGGCATGCCCTGATTCCATGTAAACATACCGGGTGCCCCGGTCGCCGTACTTTTCAGTCGTTCTTTGCCAGACCCCGGTGATCACGAAGTCCAGTGCGCCTTGCTCTACCCATTCCTGGTCGAGAGAAGCGACGGCAAGTTCGGTACGTTTGTCTCCGGCGGTTATGAGGATGAGCCCATGTTCTTCCGCGAGGTATCTATAGATTCCCGGTTCCAGGCCGTCCACATTACCGGCGAACACATAGATTTCCAGCGGGTAGAGGCCGCCGGCCGATGGCGCCGTGCGGTGGCCGTACTCGTTCGTGATGCCCTGCGCCGCCCAGAGGAGCTGGGAAAGCTCCGGCAGCGTGACAGGGTCACCGGTATATTCCCTCACCGACCGGCGGTTGAGCAGGCATTCTTCCAGGGACACGTCACTGGTGTAGCGCGGTTCGGGCAGATTGATCACTTGAAGTTCCATTCCGGTTGTTTCCTCCGTGGCGCTGAGGGTCAGTGTATCTCCGCAGGCGCTGACCGCAAGTCCCGTAACTAAAAAGATGACAAGGAGAAATACTTCTGTCAATTTGTTTCCCATACTTATGCCCCCTCACCATAATCACATGATTATTCAGCCAACATACCACTTTTTCCCATTAGCGGCAAGATACCGGATGGATGATTTTTGTCTCTACGTGCTGCACAACAGCCGTACCGGGACCATACGTAGCCCGGAGAGGACTAAATCTCCTATATGGTTGAGGTTGGTTCCCTGAACCTTGCGTATATTCAAATTACAGGTTACAATCTGTAAATACCGTAACAGGTAGTTTCAAGAATGAACCGGACGGAGAAGTGGATGAGAGGAACGGCGGCTACGTGGCGGATAACCTTTTTCTTCATCATCCTGCTGCTCGGGATAACGGGCAGGGCGGTCCCTGTCTTCGCCCAGGCGGGAGAAGTGTACACGATCCGGATAGAAGGCGAGATAGAACGCGGTCTCGCTGCCTACGTGGAACGTATCATCTCCACCGCAGAGGATGAAGGCGCCGGTACCATCATCATTCGCATCAACACGCCCGGAGGTCTGCTGGACGCGGCGCTGGATATCAAAGACGCCATCCTGGATACCGGTATCCCGACCGTCGCCTTCGTGGAGCGCCAGGCGTTCTCCGCCGGGGCGCTGATCGCCATTGCGGCGGAACAGATCTACCTGGAACCGGGGTCATCGCTGGGAGCCGCGACACCTATCTCCGGGGCTACCGGTGAGACCGCCGACGAAAAGACCATTTCCGCAGTACGTACGGCCTTCGCTTCAACCGCGGAAGCCAACGGGCGCAACCCGCTGGTCGCCGAAGCTATGGTGGATCCCTCCGTGCAGATCGAAGGTCTCATCGAGTCTGGACGATTGCTGACCCTTTCCACCAGCCAGGCCTCGGAGTGGGGCTACGCGGACGGGGTCGTGAATGATTTTGCCGCCCTGGTGCAGGAACTCGGGCTGGAAAACCGGGAGATCGTTCAGACAGGCCCGAGTATTGCCGAGAACCTGGTTCGCTGGCTGACCAATTCCATCGTTTCATCGCTGCTGATAACGGTGGGATTTCTGGCGCTCCTCTTCGAGTTAATCAGCCCCGGCTTCGGCATCGGCGGCATCATCGGGGCCGCCTGTCTGGGGCTGTTCTTCTTCGGGCATTACCTGGCGGGACTGGCCGGATGGGAAGGCATCGTCCTCGTCATCGCCGGCGTTGTCCTGATAGCGCTGGAGGCGTTCGTTATTCCGGGCTTCGGCGTGGCCGGGATCCTGGGCATCCTGGCTTTTCTCGGCGGCCTGTACATCTCCATGGTGGAGGACTTCTCATCCACGGACCAGTTATTGAATGCAGGGTATGTAATAGCTGGAAGCCTGGTGGCGATCATCGCAGGCACCTTCCTGCTGCTGAGATTCGTCCCGAAGAAACGTTCCATCGGCGGTCTTTTTTTGGTGGATTCGCTGCTCCCTGACAGGAGGCCGCAACCGAGGGAAGGAGAACCGGCCGCTCCCATGGATGAACGGTACTCGCTGGTAGGCTCGCGAGGCATCGCTCTAACTCCGCTCCGGCCGGCGGGAGTAGCGGACATAAAAGGCAGGAGAATCGACGTGGTCACGGAAGGTGACTGGATAGAACGCGGTGCGGAAGTCGTGGTCATCCTGGACACCGGCTACCGCCGCGTGGTACAGGCTGTACCAGATGAAGGTACCGGCACACTGGAAAGGCAATCTTAAGGAGGAAAACATGGAAGCAGGAGCAATTATCGGCATCGTCATCGCTGCAATCATTCTTATTGTCTTATTCTTTTATTTCGTACCTATAGGATTATGGGTCACCGCCCTCTTTTCCGGGGTGAAAGTGTCTATTCCCACGCTTATCGGGATGCGGCTCCGCAAGGTCAGCCCGCCGCAAATCGTGAGGCCGCTCATCAGTGCAACCAAGGCGGGAGTGCAACTGGACGTGTCTCAAATGGAAGCGCACTATCTGGCCGGCGGTAATGTCAGCAGGGTGGTTACCGCGCTAATTTCCGCGGACCGTGCTAATATTGACCTTCCATGGATGCGCGCCGCAGCGATTGACCTGGCGGGCCGTAACGTCCTGGAAGCCGTGCAGGTCAGTGTTAACCCCAAGGTCATAGAAACCCCCCGCGTGGCGGCGGTGGCCAAGAACGGCATTCAGCTCGTGGCTATCGCTCGGGTGACCGTCCGTGCCAACATCGAGCGACTGGTCGGCGGCGCAGGTGAAGAGACCATCCTGGCCCGTGTGGGTGAAGGTACGGTATCAGCTATCGGGTCGGCGAACAATCATAGCGAGGTGCTGGAAAATCCGGACCAGATTTCCAAGCTGGTATTGCAGAAAGGTCTGGATTCCGGAACCGCTTATGAAATCCTTTCCATCGATATCGCAGACGTGGACGTAGGACGGAACGTCGGCGCGGAACTCCAGAGTGACCAGGCCGAGGCCGATATGCGCATCGCCCGCGCCAAGGCGGAAGAGCGCCGCGCCATGGCCGTAGCCCAGGAGCAGGAAATGTCCGCCCGCGTCCAGGAAATGAGGGCCAAGGTGGTCGAGGCCGAAGCCCAGGTGCCGCTGGCTATCGCCGAGGCGTTCCGCTCCGGGAACCTCGGCGTCATGGACTACTACCGCATGCAGAACGTCCAGTCAGATACCCGGATGCGCGAGTCGTTCTCCGAGGAACAGCAGGAAGGACCTTCCGGCAATGAACCAACCGCGAAATAGTGTTTATCAGGACACGGAACCTGCCGAGGCGGGAAGGCCTTTGCGGCCTATTATGCGCCGGAAGGACATTCGTGAAGTAGTTCCCAAAGAAGAAGCCCGGCCGCGCGAGAAACTTGAACGTATAAATATACGCAGACCGCGAAAGGTCCGCCATTCTTACATTAAGCAACGCTTCTTCAGGAATTACCGGGACATCCGCGGCGTTTTCATGGTGATGGAAGTACTCAGGCCCCCGGTCTCACTGAGGCAGGGGTCTCCCGAGCGGGTGGACTAGTAACCTCCCTCGGACTGGGTCCAGCCGAGGACTTCCGTTTTACTCACGGTCAGCCTGTAGTTATAGGCGTTCATATGACCGTAAGTCTCGCCGGTCTCAAACGTACCGGTTACCCTGACCTTGCCGAAGTACTCCGGATAGCCGGAAGGGGTATCGGTCTGGGTATCCAGTTCCGCCTGGATACCGCGCTCCAGCATCGTCCAGATGAGCGGCTGTTGCGGGACAATCCTGTCCGGATCGTATTGTGCGTGCCCGAGCGACCCCGCCAGCGCGGTTATCTCAAAGCCGCTGAAGTAGAAGCCTTCCACGGTGATAGTCTTACCGTTGTAGTTGTCCGCGCCGGTAATCAATTCCGAGAAAGTAAGGGTTTCTTCGGCCGAGCCGGTACCGCAACCGGGGACGAGGGCGATCAAAGTTATCAACAGGACAGCTGCGAGAAGTTTGTGTATCATTCGAACTCCTGAAAGGTCTCCACCAGATACAACGTCCGGGACGGGAGGAAGGTTACCAGCACCTAGAGATTGTATATTTCAACCGGCTCTACCGGTTCCGCCGGCTCGAACCCGAACATCCGGGCATAGAAGTAGAGTTCCGCGTCCAGCGCCCGCTTGATGTTCTGTGCCTGCCGGAAGCCGTGCTGTTCGCCGGGGAAGAGGAGATAGGCCACCGGCACGCCCTTTTTCCGGAGGGCTTCCACCATCATCTCCGCTTGGTCCGGCGGGACGACCCTGTCCTCGCTGCCCTGGAAGAAAATAACCGGGCAGGAAAGCCTGTCCACGTGTTGGATGGGGGAGCGTTCCAGGTAGGTGTCCCGCCGTTCCGGGTACGTTCCGATAAGCCCGTCCAGGTAGCGCGATTCGAACTTGTGGGTCTCTTTTGCCAGTCCTTCCAGGTCTGATACGCCGTAGTAGCTGGCCCCGGCCTTGAACACATCACGGAAGGTCAGTGCGGCCAGGGTCGTATAACCTCCGGCGCTGCCGCCACGGATTGCAAGCCGCTGCGGGTCTGCAAGGCCCCTGTCAACGAAGTGCTTCGCAGCATTGGCGCAATCGTCCACGTCAACGATGCCCCATTTCCCTTCCAACCTTTGCCGGTACTCCCGCCCGTAGCCGCTGCTGCCGCCGTAATTAACATCGATAACTGCGAACCCCCGCGACGTCCAGTACTGGATGCTCAGGTTGAGCGCGCTTGACGTCTGGCTGGTCGGTCCGCCGTGACTGAGCACGAGCAGCGGCGGTTGTTCACCGGCGGGCGCGGTGTAGTCGCGGTTTTTCGGCGCATAGTACAGGGCGTGAGCGGTCAGGCCGTTTTCCGTGGGAAACTCGACCGGTTCGGGAACAGAGAAATAACCTTCATCGAAGCTGATATTCATGGAACGGCGCAGGATGTTCGCGTCGCCCGATTTGATATCGAGTTCCACGACGGCCGCGGCTTCGGACGGGGAAGCGGCCAGGAAAGCGATGTTGTCCTTGGTCGCGGCCAGCGAAGACAAGGCGGTATAGGGGGTCTTGATGTCCGTTCGCTTGAGCGTGGCGGTATCGATGACGGCGAGATGAGAGATGCCGTCCCGCGAGTACGTGCAGATGACCCGCTCTGACGAGAGGAAGGCATAGTTGGACCGGCCGAAAACCCAGTCGGGCTCCGCGAACTCGGCTTCTGTCTCCCAGAGACAGGTAATGTCCCCGGCGATCCAGCGGTAGAGGTTCCACCAGCCGCTCCGGTCGGAGATAAAGTACAGCGTGCCGTCCGGGGAGAACCGGGGCTGGGTGACGGACTCGTTGCGGCTGCCGGCGACTTTGACCGGTTTCACGATGGAACCGTCCGGGGCGATGTCGGCTATCCACAGTTCCGTACCGTCCCAGGGCATGTCCGGATGGTTCCAGGCCAGCCAGCAAAGGCGGGTGCCGTCCCCGCTGAGGCGCGGCGATGAGTAAAAATCGTTCCCGGATAGCAGCGTCTGCAAAGGCTTTTCGCCGTTGATATCCATCGCTGCCAAGCTGTTGATGGCTTCATGGTCCGGCGCGGTGTGGTCTTCACAAACGCAGATGATGCGTTTACGGCGGCGGTCGAAGACGCCGTCGGCATACCGGATATCGGCTTCCGGGGTGATCGGAACAGGTTTTTTGCCAGGTTCCCGTTTGTACAGCCGCTGGTCGGAAAAATTGGAGAAATAGACGGTCCCATTATGGATAAGGTACGCGCCGCCGCCGTACTCGTGGACGCGGGTGCGGACGTTGAACGGGGCGGGCGTGACATCGGTAACGGTGCCGTCTGCACAATGTTTTACGAGCACGGAGCGGCCTCCTTCGGCGGGGCGTATCTCCAGCCAGTAGACATCCCCGCTGTCGATGGACACCGGAGAATCCAAACGTATCCCGCCGGAGGCAATGATGTCCGAGGTTATCGGGGACTTCCAGGAACCGTAAGGGGCAATCTGAGACGTCATGTGCGCTACCTCTCCGACCATTATACACAAAAGCCCCCTCCCGCTGCCGGGAGGGGGCAAGAATTGAGCTAGAACCTCACGCTCATCCTGAGCCTGTCGAAGGATGAGGTCTCTTACCGAGCCTCGTGGTTCGACAGGCTCACCACGAGCGGCTTCTTATGCCGGTGGCCTGTAAGTTACATTCCCTTCAGGGACGTGAAGATGCCGCCGGTACCGCCGTAAAGCTTCAGGCCGTGCTTTTCATAGATGGGCAGGGCTTCTTCATACAGCTTCAGCATGCGCTCGGTGGACGTCGGCTCCCGGTATTCGTAGGCGGAGTTGACCATCGGGGTGAACGGGACGATGGAAGCCACCACGCCCATTTCGGCGCACATTTCCACGCCGCGGAGCATGGTCTCGTCACTTTCGCCGAGCCCGGCAATGACCATGGTGTAGACCTCGTTCTCGCCGAAGATTTCCAGGGACCTCTCCCAGACGCGTTTGTAGTCGTCCATGGAGTTCCGGCCCTTGATCGGCATGATGTCTTCCCGCAGGCTCTCATCGAAGCATTCTACGTTGCAAAGGGACGTGCAGGCGCCGGCTTCCTTGCCCTCGCGGAGCAGGCGTTCCAGCATGGCGAAATCGGTGAGCGGCTCGAAGTTGAGGGTCTTGGTGAGTTTCACCCGCTGATCGATGAGTTTCGCCGCTTCGACGACGTCTTCCAGGCCTTTGCCCGCACTAAGCTTGGTGCCGGTGCTAAGGGTGACATGCTTGATCATGCCTTCCTTCGCGGCGGCCTCGGCCACCTCGGCGACCTGGGCGGGCGTCTTGTCCATGTAGCCGGCCCACCAGGACTCGATGGCGCAGAACTTGCAGGCCTTGCCGATGCGCTGGTAGCCGCAGCGCTGGTTGAGCACGGAACGCAAGTGGTCCGGCTCGCCGATGACGGCTACGTCGCTCATGGGGATACCGTCGCTGGTCTTGAGATCGTAATACTTCGGACGCGGCATCATGCTGACGTCAGTGAACTTCTCATCGTCCTTCCAGACCTCGTATTTGCCGTCGGCGGACTTGACCATGTGGTAGGGTGACTTCTTCGAGAAATGGCCGTTGATGATGAGGACGGTGGTATAAAGCCCGAATTCCTTGTTCTCCAGCAGGAACACGAACCGGCCCCTGCCGATGGCCGGGGCGTTCCAGTCCCGCGTCAGTTCTTCCTGCAGTTCCGGCGGAACGACCACGCCGTGAGTCTGTAATTCCGTCTTGACCCTTCCCAGTACTCCTACATCGCTCGTGTAGGTCCTTGCACTAACCATTAGTTTCCTCCTTCTTGTTGTCTGTATAGTTTATACGATTATGTGGTTGGTTGTGAATTGCTTCACGTTTTTGATCTTTGATCTTTAATGTTTGGTCCAAATTATGCTCCAAACCTCGCTACATCCTTGATCCCGCTGAAGCCGCCGCCCTTGACGCAGCCGGCCGTACAGGCGTAAAGATCCAGCCCGTGTTTACTGTGAATCTCGCTGGCCTTTTCATAGAGATAAAGCATCCTGTCCGCGGATGGCGGGGTGAAGTCTGCGTATGCCGCGCCGGCGGCGGGACTGTGCGGTACCAGGAACGTCATGACGCCCGCCCTGGCGACCATCTCCACACCGTTAAGGATGGACTCGTCGCTTTCTCCGATGCCCACCACGACCGTCGTCGAGACCTCGTTCTTCCCGAAGACATCGAGACAGACCTTCCAGTTCTCCAGGTAAACGTTCACCGGTATCTTTCCCTTGGCGGGCATTACCTCTTCCCGCAGGCTTTCATCGAAGCACTCAATGTTCAGCGAGACCGTGGTCACGCCGTAGTCGCGGGCACGTTTCAGCATCGAGCGGAACAGCTTCAGGTCCACCACCGGCTCGAATTCGAGCATGATGGGGATACCGGCGCGTTCATGTATAAGCCCGGCGGTCTCGACGAGCTGTGCCAGCCCCTTGTCCGGCGTGTTGAGAGTGGCGGTGGTGATGGAAATGTGTCTGGCAACGCCTTCTTCGACGGCCGCTTCGACGGCTTCCGCTATCTGGAGCGGCTGCTTGGATGGGGCGGCGTTCCACCAGTGCTGCACGGCGCAGAATTTGCAGGCCTTGCCGATCTGCTGGTAGTGGCACTGCTGGTTGACCACGGACCGCAGGTGGCCGGGACCGACCACAACGGCTACCTTGCTCATCGGGGTACCGTTGCTGGTCAGTTCGTCGTAAAACTTCGGGCGCGGGAACATGGTGATATCGGTGTATTTCTCATCGTTTTTCCGCACTTCCAGTCCGCCGGAGAGCGTCTCGGCAAGCTGGTACGGCGAATCCGCGCCACGCGTGCCGTTCACGATGAACACGGGTATCACTTCTCCGTTTCCCTCAGGCGAGGGCAGGCACACCACGAGCCGTCCGGTACTGACGGCCGGAGCGTTGTACTTTTGTTCCAGGCGGGCGGCCAGGTCCGGGCTGATCTGCAGTCCTTTCTCCTGGAGTTCCGCTTTGATTCTCGATACTGTAAGTCTTGTTGTCGTCATATTACCCGTTTTTCACCGGCGCTTCTACATACAGGTCGAAGGTGATGAAATCTGTGCCGATGTCATAATTCTTCAGTTTGGATTTTTTCACGATGTCCCGTATCTCCGGCAGCGTGTAGCTCGACCGTATCACGCCCGGCCAGTTGTCCCGGTGCCGCTTGTTCATGAACAGGCGCAGGCCCCAGATGAACACTTCCCAGAACGGATTGCCGTAGACCCGGCGGTTGTCCCTGACCATGACGGTTCCGTTCTTCCCGGCCACCCGCTGGCACTCGGAAAAGACGTCCTCCGGGCGCGTCCAGTGGTGCAGGGAAGCGTAACTCATCACCAGGTCGAATTCCCCGTTTGGGAACGGCATGTCCGCGGCGGTGCCCAGGACGAACTCCATTCGGTTCGCCACGCCGGCCTTCCTTGAGTTCTCCCGCGCCAGGTCCAGCATGTCCTGCGAGATGTCCAGGCCGGTGATCCGGAATTCAGTCCCCTTCACTTTGGCGAGTTCGATGGCCAGCCGTCCGCTGCCGGTCCCAACGTCCAGCACACGCCCGCTCCGGATGCCGCGCCGCAGTATCTTGCGGACGAAGTACTTGTACTCCGGCAGCATGTAGTAGCGGGCGCCGTTGTCGTACTGCTTCACGGCGTCCGCCCCGTCCAGGGGTTCTCTTTCCAGGGGTACTCTGTCAGTCATATCAAATCATTACGGATAAACGAGGATACTCAGAATAATGGCCACGGAAATGGTCATGCGGTACATCGCCAGGGCGCTCCATGCCCGGTTCATCTCTTTTGTATCGCGGGAAGACCTCAGGAAAGCCCGGCACCGGTACAGGGTATACAGCCCGAAGGCCGCCACCGGGACGATATACAGCCAGCTCAGCGAGGTCAGCAGCGGCAGCAGCACGCTCATGATGAAGAGGACGCCGGTGAAGGCCAGCGTTATGACCGAGGCCGTCTTCGGGGAGGGCTTGCTGAAGAAAGCCGGGGTAACGATGACCGGGTTCCCTTTTTTGTCATACCGGACGTTCAGGACATAATGTGCCATGATGTGACCGGACTGCCAGACAACGCCGAGTAAATACAGGTACCAGGGCAGGGCTGTGGCGAACACGGTCTCCGGCGCCAGACAGGCCCAGCCGCAGATAAATATCAGGCCCTCGATCAGCGGCAGGGAAAGATAGCCGATCAGATCACGCAGGTGGGTGGAATAAAGTGAACCGAAAATCATCGCCGCCAGCAGCAGGTAAAAGGCCGTCGGGTTGAAGAATATCCAGCATAATGCCAGCGCGGCGGCATAAGATGCCAGGGATACGGCCAGCGCTCCTCCAGCCCCAACCCGTCCGCTCGGTATCGAGCGCTGCGGCCAGAGCGTTTTGTCCCGCTGCCGGTCCGCCCAGCGGTTGAAAATGTTGACCCCCGCAGCGGCCAGGGCGCCGGTAAAGAACCCTGCCAGGCAAAGGTACCAGGAAGGGATACCGCGGATGCTGAGCACGGCGGCGCTGGCGGCGTTGATCGGCGTCAGCAGGAGAAAGACCGGGCGGGCCAGGGTCAGGTAACCGGCGAGTTTTTCTCTGGCAGTATACTCGCCGCGGACGGACAGGTCCGAGCCGAAATCGGCCCGTATGGCTTTTTCCAGGTTCATTACCAAGCTCCAATAGAGGAACGTCCGGGAGGAATGCTTACGCATGTGGGGCGCCCATCGTTTATACGGGGCGATACAGGATGCCGCAGCCTCCCTGGGGATAGTCCCATTCCAGGGAACCCTGGTCGCAGATTATCCGGCAGGTGCCGCATTCCAGGCAGCCTTCCCAGGACAGGACCACCGTATCTCCCTCGATGGTATAGTTTTCCACGGGACAGACCGTGGTGCAAGCCTTGTGGGGGCAGCGGCGGCAGATGTCCTGGTCTATCTTGAGGTGCGGTTCCTTGGCGACATGAAACAGGTTCAGCGCCAGCTTGTCGTCTATCTTCATAGGAAGGAAAACGCTCCTTTAATAGACTTCCACATGAAGGCGAGCAGCGGGAACCTGGAACCGGTGGCTTTCTTCAGGTTCTTGCGGAAATCCTTCAGCATCTGCCATTCCTGGGTGCGTTTCGGCATTTCTTTTACGGCGAAGAAATCAACGGCGGTCTGGGTCAGGACATCGAAATAAGGCCCGAAGAACTCGGGGTTCTTTTCCGCAAAGAGGTTCATCTTCCGGTACCGCTTCAGGTCCTTGAGCACGAAACTTTCTTCCAGCAGCTTCCGGTATCGGGAGAGCGTCGCGGCGGAATAATCCTTCGTCCGGCTGGCTTCCAGCACGGCTTTAGCGGCCGCCTCGCCGGAGGCCATGGCGAAATTGGTGCCCTCGTAATGGAGGGAAGCGTTGAGCAGCCGGGCGGCATCGCCGCAGACGAGCACGCCGTCTCCAAAACAAGTGGGGATGTTATCGTACCCGCCGTCGGGAGCCAGGTGCGCCTGGTATTCCACCACCTTGCCGTCCCGGACATAGTTCCGGACAAACGGGTGTTCCTTGAACTGCTCGAAGATGTCCGTTGCCTTGAGACCGCTCTGCTTGAGCGGCTCCAGCGCCAGCCAGGATACCAGCGAGAGGCTCTCCTGGTTGGGATAGATGTTGCCGCCGCCCCAGATGCCCTTGGTTGCATCCCCGGCGATGTATTTCAGTTCCACGCCCTCGTTGCCGGTGATGCCGAAACGGTCCTCGATCACGGAGCGGGGGAGTTCGATGATCTCTTTCATGCCCAGCGAGACCTGCCGCGGGACATACTTACCGCGCAGCCCGGCCTTTTCCGCCAGGACGGAATTGACGCCGTCCGCGACGATGACCACATTACTGTACAGTTCGCCTTCTTCGCCGCGCACCCGCACGCCCACGACCTTGCCCTTTTCGTCCTTGAGAAGGTCGTCAACCACCGTCTCCGGCACGAGCATCGCGCCGGCTTCTTCGGCCTTGGAGGCGTACCACTGGTCGAACTTGGCCCGGGAAACAGTGAAGCTGTTGTTATACGGAGGCTTGTTGTGGTCTTCACTCTCGACGCCGATGGATATGGCATTGTCCGGGGAGATGAGGAACATCCTGATCCCCTTGATGTGCCGTTCCAGCGGTGCTTCTTCCGCGAAGTCCGGTACCAGCCGGCTGAGCACAGTCGTGTACAGGACGCCGCCGAAGACGTTCTTGCTGCCCGGACTGCTGCCGCGTTCCAGGAGCGCGACATTGAGGCCGGCCTTGGCCAGAACGTAGGCGGCGGTCGTTCCCGCCGGACCCGCCCCGACGATTATAGCATCAAAAGATACTTCTTCGTTCACACTAAATCCGTATCCGGAGGCAGTTTGTCTTTAGGACCGGTAACGTGTTTACCGGCCGCTTTGGCCTGTTGTTCCGCGATCAGGTACCGGTCGGCATCAAGCGGATAGAGTGCTTTATACCGTGAGATGGGCATCTTCCCGGTGAGGATAACGGTATTGACGGGAAAGAATCCGGGGGCCAGGTGCGCATAGTAAAGATGGACGCTGACGATGAACCATGCGAGGAAGAACGCCACGCTGCGATGAAGTACCGTCACCAGCGCAATACCCAGACCGGTAATGACCGGTTCCGATATCGATGTATAGTGCATGGCCAGGCCGGTAACGGAAAGGGTGGGAATACCAACGATAATCAGGAAAAAGTCTATTTTCTGTCCGAAGGTGTAGCGGCCGTATTCGGGCTCATGTTTCTTCAGCCCGAGGATGTACAGGTTCATATCGATGGCGTCCGTGATGTCCTTGAACGTAGGAAACATGGCCCGCATGCGTTCTTTCTTGATTATGAACTTGTAGGCAAAGTAACCGATGAAGTAGACGAGTGTGGCGTCCACCACGTAACAGAAGTAATGGTGGAGGCTGCGCCATGTGTCCAGCCCGATGCTTGTCAGCAGGCTGCGCCCAGGTCCCCAGCTGGGGAAAGCCTGCATAATACCGACTATTGCAGCAAGCGTAAATGCTATCATGACCAGGTAGTGCCACAGCTTGAACGGGTTCTTAAAACGCACTATCTGCGGTTCATCCTTGCTGCCGGGTAACTGGTTGTAGTCTTTGCCTTTTCGTCCGAAGTTGAGCCACCATCTAATCAGTTCGCCGATTATCGTTATCAGCATGAAAAGCACCAGGAGCACCGTGATGGCGAACAGTATCCAGCGGACTATCGTGACTGCGGAATGCCCGATATACTGGTCGAGGTAGGGTACGTGATTTGCATCGCCGTAAAACTGGTAGTTTTCCGGGCTAAGGGTGGGTATGGTATAGCACATCCAACCTATAAATGCGCCCAATATCACCAGTTCCACCAGGAACACGAACGGAAAGTATAGCTTTTTCACGTACCTTCTACCCCCAGGTCCACTTACGAATTTCTCTTCTATATCATGTGGCCCACGGCGCCGCCCGCCCTGGTGGCATCCACCATCAGGTCAGGTTCCGGCTTGACACAACTGCCGACCGTATATACTTCAGGGACGATGCCCTTGAGTTTTTCTTCCATGTCCAGGTTCTGTTTCAGGAACAGAGACGGCATCACGGTATCGGCTTCGATGAGCATCCGCTTGCCTTCCTTGGTGGTGATGACGAGGCCTTTTTCGTTGATTTCCTCGTATTTCACGCCGCCGTACAGCTTAACGCCTTTCTGTTCGTACCAGGGGAAGAGCCGGAGCTTGTCATCCACGGTGATGCCCTCGGCGAATTCCTCGCCGGTATGACAGATGGTGACTTTGCGCCCTTTCTTGGTCAGCCATTCGGCGATCTCACAGCCATGGTGTTCGCCGCCCATGACGACGACACGCTTGCCGACGCCCGGCATCATGATGCTGGCGCCGAAGTCGGACAGCTTGGGACCGAGCACGGTCAGGAGCGTATCCAGCTTGGTCAGGTCCATGACGTTCTTGCCGCGGATGCCGGGGCAGTCCGGGAAGATGACCGTGCCCCCCAGGGCCAGTACGACGACGTCCGGTTTCTGCTGCTTGACGAATTCGACATCGACTTTCTTGCCCATGACGACTTTAACGCCGAGCTTCTTGAGCTGCCGCTTATGCCAGGCGATGAGGTCCATGAGGACGTCTGTTTCCAGGTCTTTGACGAGAGCGGCGATGGGTACGAGACCGCCCATTCTGCGCCTCTCTTCATACACGGTAACGTTGTGGCCGCGCTGCGCCGCGGTCTGGGCGCACTGCATGCCGGAAAGACCGCCGCCGATGACCATGACGTTCTTTTTCTTGGCGGCGGGTTTGATAGCGTACTGCCGCTCCTTGCCCAGATCGATGTTGACGCGGCACTCGATGGTTTCGTTCTTGTTGCGGACGTCCATACAGTGGAGACAGCCGCAGCAGGGTTTGATGTCTTTTTCCTGGCCGTTGAGGACCTTGTTGGGCAGGTCATGATCGGCAAGGAGACGGCGGACATTGGGAATGAAATCCATCTTGCCGTCGCGGAGGAATTCTTCACCCATCTGGTGATTAAGGCGGCCGGAAGCCCACGTTGGAACGTTCACGACCTGTTTGACTGCGTAGGTCATCGGCCAGGTAGCGCCGTGTCCCTTGCGGCTCCAGTCCAGGTTCCCGAGCAGGGTATGCAGCCATTCCGGTGGTTCCGGATAGAGCAGGCGGTCCGGTTGGAGGAGACCTTCGCGGTGACCGTAGATATGGGCGCGGCACTGGATGGCGTCGGCGCCGGCTTCGGCGCAAAGTTTGGCCAACCCCACGCCCTCTTCACGGCTTGTGGCCAGCGGGTGGTTATATTCTTCAATATTGATCAGACACGTTACGGTGAAATCGGGGCCGCAGCGTTCCTTGGTCCTCTTGATGACCTCGCACATGAACCGGGCGCGGTTCTCCAGGCTCTGGGGACCGAACTCGTCCTCGCGGCGGTTCCAGATCCGGGAGAAGAAGGTGTTGATCTGGTGGCAGGTGCCGCCATTGATCTCCACACCGTCGAACCCGGCTTTCCAGGCGCGCTCGCCGGCCTTGACCCAGGTCTCGATGGCTTCATACACTTCATCGTGGGACATGGCGCGCGGTACCGCGAAGTCGTCTCCGGGAAGCTCTTCTTTGGTCAACGCCGAGGCCGCCTTGGTGTCACGTTCCGGGAGCAGGCCGGTGGGATTCCAGGGGCCGGCGTGCTGGAACTGGACCATCAGGGGACAACCCTGTGCGTGCACCGCTTCAGCCAGTTTGGCGTAGCTGGGGATGTATTTGTCGTCGCTGAGGCGGAACTGGCATTCGACGTGCTGACAGGCCAGCGGGAACTCGACGCCGCAGGATTCGACGATCAACAGTCCGATGCCGCCTTTGGCCAGCGCTTCGTAATACGCAATGGCCCTGTCGCCGACGAACCCGTCACGCTCGATGAAAGACGTGCCGTTAGCCGTCTTGATGATACGGTTCTTGGTCTTGATTTTCCCGATTTGACCGGGCGAGAACAGGTGTGGATATTTCTTTGCACCGATACTCAATGGAATCCCTCCGAATGTTTATTCTTTATCTTGTCCGGACTCTTCCGGTTATTTGTTTTCTTTGACGAATTCGTCCACCTGGCGCATGGCCGCGCTCAGTACTTTGACGGTATTGGCAAACCCGGCCTTTTCATCGTCAGCCAGTTCCAGTTCCCTGATGGCGTGGATGCCGCCGCTGCCGAGGACGAGCGGGACTCCCATGCTGATGTTCTTCTGGCCGTACTCGCCGTCAAGGACGGCGGAACTCGGTAGGGTCTCGTTGGTATTGTTGACGATAGCGTTCACGATCTTGCTCGTGCCGTAGCCGGAGGTGACGCCGGCCGTCCTGCCAGTCTGGAGCTCTTCATAGGTCTTCAGGATGAGGGGAACGCGGTCCTTGATCTTCTTCTTGGTGGCCTCGGTGAAGACGACCGGTTTGCCGTTAATCCTGATCGTGCTGAAGGCCTGTACCTGGCTTTCCCCGTGCTCGCCGAAGACGAAGCCGTCGACCTCACAAGGCTTGTGTCCCAGTTCCTGCGCTACCATCTCCTTGAACCGGGTGGAATCGTTCAGCGTATAGCCGATGACCTTGCGGCGGTCGAAGCCCGTGAACTGGTACATGGCGTAGTTCAGCGGGTCTACCGGATTGGTGGCGGTAAGAACGATGGAGTCCGGGGCGAATTCCTTGATGTGCCCGGCGATCTCCTTGATGATGGGCAGGTTCTTGGGCAGCATTTCCATGCGTGAGGCGATGAGTCCCTGCGCCGCGCCGGCGGCGACGATGACGATGTTGGAGTCCTTGATGTCCGGGTACTCGCCTTCATGCACGTTGACGCCGATCTCCGATATGCCCGTCGTGGTGTCCATGCCGAGATGGACGACGAGATTGGGTTTGAAGGGATCAACGAGGACGATCTCATCGCACAGTCCCTTGACGGCCAGCATGATGGCCACGTTGGACCCGACATATCCGGCTGCACCGATAACGCTGATTTTCATGGGCGCATTCTACCTCCCGGTTTTTCTGGTGAATTCGGAACTCAGGCAGGCCGGAAAATCCCGTGTTTTATGTCCCCGGCCCGTGTGATATCGTAATACGTACGGAATTCCCCTTCCATTGTTAACACAAATCGATTAATTATACAATATAAATGGTTTTATAAAAACATAAGCTCCTTTAATACAACCGTAATAGTATCTGCGACCCGGCATTATAAATGCCCGGTTCCCCTGTTTTGCGCAGCCGGAGGAGGTGAGAGCGATGCCGATAATACCCAACCTGAACCCTAACGACCTCGTCATATTTTGCGTTGTCGCCAAGGAAAAGAGCCTGAGTTCCGCGGCGGAGAAGCTTTCCCTGACCCAGCCGGCGGTCACCTATCACATACAGTCACTGGAAAAGTTCACCCGTGTCAAGCTCATCGAGTTCAAACGGCACCAGGCCACGCTCACACCGCACGGCCAAGAACTGCTCAAGTATGCGGAGGGCATCTACGAGCGCCTGGTGGACGCCGAACGCTATATCAAGTTCGTCCGGGAGTCCAATCTCCGTGTCGGTATCGCCAGCGTGTATGACATGCTCCTCACGCCGCTGCTCCAGGAACTGTTCGATGAACGCGACCATGAGGTCAAGCTCATGGTCAAGAGCGGTAATGCCTTCGAGATGGTCCAGGACGTCCTCGATTCCACGCTGGACCTTGCCATCGTGCCCAAGTTCGATTATCCCGGTGAGAAGCTCAACTACGTCCGGGTCTCGAACCCGGAAGAGATCGTGTGTTTCGCCGCCGCCCAGCAACCCCTGCCGGACGCACCGCTCGGCTGGGATGACCTTTACAAGTATCCCCTGGTATCCGGGCCGGAAACCTCGGTCATTCGCCGGGTCATCTTCGATAAGTACCGCGAGATAGGGCTGGAGGAGCCGGTCCTGGCCGCGGAGGTGGGCACCGTGGAATGGTGCAAGACGCTGGTGGAAAACGGCCGGGGCCTGAGTTTCACGCTTCTCAAGGACATTGAAAAACAGGTGGAAGAAGGCCGTTTCAAGCTGGTCCCGCTCAAGGAATCCCTTTCCATCACTGCCGAGTCCGTTACGCGGATGGATATCGATAATCCCATCATCCAGAAGTTCATCATGCTGGTGAAAAAAGCCTTCAATTATACTTCCTGAGGGAGCGCGGGTCTCCGTGCCCGCGGACCGGCGGCGGTATCGGTCTTGAACAGGTCAGGCAGGTCCGGAAGGAAAACCACGCTGCCAGCCTGAAGCCGTTAGTTGTTCCCGCTTTGAGGTTATGCTACCATGCGTTTGACGTGAATTGTTCATGCCAATTATATAAAGGAGGCATTACATGCAGCTTGTCAAAACGGATAAGGGCTATGTTTCCGGCACGATCATCGGCGAACCTGGCAAAGAGGTCTCGGTCTTCCGCGGCATTCCATACGCGGCTCCACCCGTAGGCCCGCTGCGATGGCGGCCTCCTCAACCCTCGGCATCCTGGGACGGCATCCGTGAATGCACGGCGTTCATGCCCATGTCTCCGCAAGTCGATATTCCCGGCATGACGGCGGCTTTGCCTATCAGTGAAGATTGCCTTTACCTCAATGTCGTCACTCCCGCCCGTGGGCCGGATGAGAAACTGCCGGTGATGGTCTGGATGCATGGCGGCGGATATGAAATGGGCTGCGGTTCGGACAAAATCTGGAACAACTATCGCCTGCCTTCCTACGGGGTCGTCCTGGTGACGCTGACCCACCGGCTCGGGCCGATCGGCCTGCTTGCTCATCCCTGGTTGAACAAGGAATCGGAGAAAGGGTTGTCCGGCAACTACCTTTTCCTTGACCTCATCGCCTCATTGGAGTGGATACAGAGGAACATCGCGGCCTTCGGCGGAGATCCGGATAACGTCACCATCTTCGGCGAGTCCGGCGGCGGCGCCAAGGTCTCCATGATGATGGCCTCTCCGCTGGCGAAAGGGCTGTTCCACAAATCCATCTGCGAGAGCGGCACCGCCACGGCCATTCTCGGCGCCAAGTCCATGGAGGAAAGCGTACAAAGAGGGATCGAACTGTTTGACAAGCTGGGGTTGCAAAGCCTGGAAGAAGCCCGGAACGTACCCTGGGAAGAGATCATCCAGGCCAACCAGGAAATCGTCGCGGCCGGTGACCCATCCAAGCCTCTTCAGCGTATGTGGGACGGGGTCGTTGACGGCTGGGTGCTGCCGGATTCACCGGTGGCTCTCTTCAAGGCTGGTTCCATCAACGCTACACCGCTCATCGTCAGCGCTAATCTGGGAGAACTGACGGGGCCCGGCCCGCTCGTAATGCCGTTCATCATCAAAGCTTATGTCGATATGCTGCAGGCCGTGGGAAAGAAGGGGAAACAGGGGTATGCCTGTATCTTCGACCAGGTCCCGTCCCAATGGAAGAAGGAAGGCTGCGTTTCCATCCACTCCATCGAGTTGACCTACGTCTTCGGCGACTGGGACGATACCACCGGCTGGTGGGACTCCATCCGCATGGCTGTCAAATCAGCCGGCGCGAAGTCCGAAGACCCCGGCCTGGATGAAGACGATAGATATGTATCGGAAGCGATGATGGGCTTCTGGACGTCCTTTGCCAGAGACGGTAAACCCCGGGCTGAAGGCGTCACAGCCTGGCCCGAATACGAGCCAGACCGCGAACCGTATATGTACGTCGCTAGTCCCTGCGAGGTCAAGACCGGTTTCTCCCGCGTTGTGGACTAGTACGAACCGCTGAAACGCCTGGATGAGGAAGCCGCTCCGCCCTTTGACAGGTTCAGGGTGAGCGGTTTCATTCCGTCAGGGTTCACCATGAGCGGCTACCGACCGCTTCAGTGTTCGCCCATGCACCAGGTCCAGGTCTTATCGGCGTAAGCCTTGACCTGCTCGCCGGTACGGAAGTCATCCAGCCCGCAGTCATCGTAATGTATCATTTCCGCGAGCGGCCTGATTTCCTTGGGGCCGGGCGGGCTGGCCGGGTAACCGACGACCATCATATCGTAGATGGTAAGTTCTTCCGGGAAACCGATGAGCTTCCTGATCTCGCTTTCTGTTTCCGGGCGCGAAGCCGACGAATACCACTGGGAGGCCAGTCCCAGCGCTGCCGCTGCCAGGTGCATCATCACGAACGTACTGGCCTGGCTGGAGCAGTAAATGCTCTCCACCTGCGGGGTCCTGGCCTCGGGGTGTCCCGGCAGCCCGGTCTTTGCCCGCCAGTCCGTTAACAGGATAATGAACGCCGGGGCGTCCCGGAAGCTCGGGCGGTGGCCGACTGCGTCCGGCTTCGTGATCGGCGGCGATTTACGGTCCAGTATCTCGATGAGCTTTTTCCGGACTTCCGGCTTCTGCACCACAACGTATTCCCAGGGCTGGGTATTGAAGCCGGACGGCGCCCAGCGGGCGACTTCCAGCATTTTCTCAATATACCCTTCCGGTATCGGATCGGGTTTGAACTGCCGGGTGGACCGGCGGTCCCGGGCGACCTCCAGCAGGATATCGTACTTTTCCTGTGACATCTTCGTCTCCCGCGGTGGACCCGGTATTACTCTCCGCTCGGCGGGCGATTGTCGGGAGCAGGCGGGTTCTTCATGCCCAGCCGGAACAGTTCCCCGGTCTCTTTCCGCTTCCAGTTCACGGATATCCGCTGCTGGGTCGGATGCAGCATCGTGATGGCGCCGGGGCGCGGGCATTCTTCCACGCACGCGCCGCAGTACCAGCATTCTTCCGGGTATACCACGATGGGCTGCTTTTTCTTTTCCGGGTTGGGCATCATGACATCGTCCGGGCAAACGTTGACGCAACTGTTGCAGCCGATGCAGATATCCGCGTTAAACTCGACCGCCTTGTTGGGGGTCGGAGGGTTCGGTACTATATAAGCTTTTTCCGTCATCTTCATATCTCCATATCTGCTCAGAACGCTCGGCGTTGGGGCGGTTATTTGATCGCGTGCTTCTGGTAATTTTCTTCCAGGCTGTCGGCATAGGGCGCCTTGAGGTGGAAGTCCAGCGGCACATCACGGGTGACGGCCTTGCCGTTTTCCTGGCGGATGGGCAGGAGCTTGTTCCATTCCGGCGGGTTCATGTCCGGGTAGTCCAGCCGGATAAAGTCCATACCGGCATGGGACGCCTTGCGTGCCAGGGAAGCCTTCATGACCAGCTCGCCCACGGTAATCAGGGCATTGCATTCCAGCAGGCGGCCCAGTTCGTGAGGATTGGAAGCGTAGGCATCGGCCATTTCAGCGGTTCTGAGTTCATTGAGCAGTCTCAGTCCGAGGTTCAGCGTCGTCTCGTTCTTGTAGCGGCCGCAGTAGTCACGCATGATGCGGGCAATGGCGCCGTTGATCTCCTTCCAGCCGTTTCCTTCCTTTGAATTACGGGTGGCGCCGTAGGCTTGTTCGCGTTCCTTATCCACCTGGGTCCTGTCAGCCACCGGTTCGGGGGCGTTCCGGGCGTAGAGGGCGGCGCGTTTACCAGCGTAACGCCCGGTGGTGTGGGATTCGCCGTGGCAGCCTCCTCCATAAAGATTACCGCCCGCGCCGATGTACAGCCCTTCCAGGTTGGACCGCAGGTCCCAGTCCGTAAGGAAGGAGCCGCCGCCCATACTCCGCATATTCGCGGGTGCGTTGATGCCCGCTCCCCAGAAGTTAGAGTGGTTATAGCCTTCCACCGGCATCACCGGGGCCTGGAAGAGGTCCGTATCCGGGTTGAATCCGGCTTTGGTCATGGCTTCATAGACAGCTACGCGGGTCTTGCCTTCATTGCCGACCATCATACCGAAGATGGCCCGGCGTTCATGCTCGGAAAGCTTGGTCAGGTCCGCGTACAGCGGCAGCTTGAACTTGCCCTGGCGCAGCATCTCGGGGAGATCGGTGGCCAGTTCGTTGGAGCGGAATTGCGGCAAATACAAGCCGATGCCGATGCCCTCGCCGAGGATGAATTCATGGCCGGGCTGCGGCAGGAAGCGGTCTTCCACGGTCTTCAGTTCGTTCCCGAAAGGGTCTTTCCACGGCACTTCATTGCCGTCCGCGTCCACGATGGGTGTGCCGTGATAGGTGTTGTGGGCGCCGCCCATGCTGTAGGGCGCGTAGCCCAGGCCGCTCAGCCGGTTATGGCCGGAAGCTTCCGCGTTGACGAGTTCCGCCCCCGCATTCCAGCCCAAGGCTTGACCGACTCCGGCAGCGTTCATATCGGACATCGAGCCGGAAGCGGTGAGTTCCGGAGAGAACCAGGCCAGCCGGCTCACCATGCCGCCGGTGGCGATGACCGTGGCCTTGGACCGGAACACATTGAAAGCCCCGGTCCGGGTATTAACGGCCGTCGCGCCGACTACCCTCGTTCCCTGTTTGCCGCCGGCGGTCAGCAGGGCGGTAGGCATCATCCTGTTCTGTATGTTCACACCGAGCCGTACGGCTTCATCATACAGCTTCGGCTTGATGTTCCAGCCCCAGACACGTATCACGTGGCGATTATAGTAATCATAGGCGAACATCAGCTTTGTTTCTTCATCGCGGAAGTCCGCCCCCTTGAATTCATCCCGGACGTCCCGTATCTGGACGCCCATCTGCTCGCACTCCAGCAGCGTGTCCCAGCTTTCCTTGGTAATAATGTAGCGTACGTGGGCGCCGGTCCAGCCTTTCATGCTGTCCCAGCAGGCCATGGTGTACTGCTCCGGCGTCACGCGTGAGCAGGGATTGGTGACCGCGCCATGCCAGTGGTCGACACCGGCCCCGCCGCAGCCGCTCCGCTTGGCATGACCGCGCTCCAGGACCGTCACTTTGGCCCCCAGACGGGCGGCGTTGATGGCGGCCTGCATGCCGGCCACGCCGCCGCCGATGACCAGGACGTCGGAAACAATTTCATTGACTTCTGTGTAATCGATGGGGTAGGGCCATTCCGGCAGCTTGCCGGTTTGCTGGACGTATTCGTGCCAGGTACTCATGGTTTTTCCTCCTTTACTGGTAAAAGCGCAGGCGGGCTGATGTTACTCAGCCCGCGTACGTTGAAAACATTATTTTGATGGGTGGTCCGCCTAGAGAAGCCCTCTCAGCCGGGGGTCAAGAGCGTCCCGCAGGCCGTCGCC
>CAZPSP010000004.1:0-43565 GCA_964589285.1 uncultured Dehalococcoidaceae bacterium
CTCTACGACGGCATACATTGATTTTTCATTGATTTCCAGTATGCGGTCCATGCGCCGAAGGTCTATCTTGATAACTCCCGGCCCGGTTGCGTCATTGTAAGGTCCCCAGCCGGTGCTGGATGCCTTGAACTTGAGACCGAAACGGTTGCAGAGACGGACAATGCCCTGGACTTGCGCCGTGGTGCCCGGCAGCACGACGGCTTCGAATAATGGTGTGAACTTGTCCGTCCCGGCGTAAAGCCCGGAGCGCCATGAATATGAGTAGAGAACAACCGGGTCCGCCGAGATGTTTTCCTCCCCGACGATGTCTTCAAATGCGGCGTATCGGTCTTTGTGAAGCGCCATAACGATCCCCCTGTTACCTGACTGTTTCTTCTACGAGTTCGGTCAGGTCGTAGAGCTGTATATTGTGACCCGTTTCCTTGATGGTCCTGGTGAAGATATCTTCGCAACCCGGGCAGGCGGTAACCAGGGCTTCCGCTCCGGTGGCCGCTGCTTCTTCGATTCTCTCCCTGGCCGTCCAGCCGGCAAATGCAGGGTTCGTTTCCATTACTCCGCCCCCAGCGCCGCAGCACCACGCGTATTCCCGGTTCCTCATCATTTCCTCCAAGCGGATACCCGGCAAGGCTGTGAGTACCCGCCGCGGCGCCTCGTAAACGCCGTTCGCGCCCCGGCGGAACGTCCGGGGAGGATCGAATACCCTGGCATGTCCCGGCACCTGTTTGCCGTTCCAGTGAACATATGGTTCGCCGAGACGGCCGAGATGGCAGGGATCATGGTAGGTGATCTTCAGGCCCAGGCTTCGTGCCGGCTTGAGTTTCCCTTCCCTCATCAGCCGGTCAAGGTAATCGCTGACATGCAGGACTTCCAGGTCACTCTTGAGGTCATATTTGTCATACAACACTTTAAAAGCGTGATAACACTCCGCGCAGCCGGTGACCAGCGTCTTCGTGCCGGCGGACGCTATCAGGGACATATACTCATGGGCCTGTTTCAGGAAATCGTTCTCATACCCCATGGTGTAAGCTCGCCCGCCGCAACAGATTTCCTTTTCCCCGAAGACCCCCACGTTGATGCCGGCCTTCTGTATCAATCTGACCGCGGACCGTGCGGCGTTCCACCTGTCCTTATTGAAACTCGTCCGGCAGCCGGCATGGAACACCACTGCCGACTGCTCCTTTACAGCGTCCGCTGCAGCCAGGCCCTTGCTCCAGTCGCCGCGGCCTGATGGCATGTCAGTCACCATCGAACCACGGGAACGCAGCGTGCCGATTAACTTATCCAGGACCGGCAGTGTTCTTCCGTTACTGACGCATTCCCTTCTGATAGCGTATATTGGTTCCAGGACATCCATATCCATGGCATACTTGCAGGAGACATCGCAGCCGCCGCACACCTGGCAATTGTACACAACTTCCAGGAGCCTCTCGCTGAACTCTATTTCCTTTTCCAGCATAGCTACGCCGACCGCCAACCGGCCGCCGCCGGAATAAGTATGGAACTTATAGCGGGAAATGCTCGGGCATACGTTCACGCGGTCGTGACCGCTTACTTTCTCCAGCGGTATGAACTTGCAGGCCGAACAGCGGCAGCATGTTTCCATATCACCGCGGTAATCTTCCAGTGCCACGATATAACCCCCTTGCATCATCTAATTGACCGTTAAAGGCCGAGCTTGCCGGGATTCATGATATTGTCCGGATCCGCTATCTTCTTGAGTTTTCTCATTACTTCCAGACTTGCCGCATCCCGGTTGACGATTTCCCCCGCGCACTCTCCGTACGGCCGTGAAAAAAAGCCTCCGTGAAACGTCAGAGCTTCGATCGCAGCTCCGGCCGCCCTGTTTACCCGCCTGGTTTCACTCTCGTTCCGGTTATTGTGAAATATCGTGAATTCGCAATGCCAGTTAACACCCTGGACCACCGGCTGCAGGTAAACGCCGATGTCTTGACCGGAACAACCATGAGCGGCGGCTGTTTCTTCCATGGCTGCCGCCAGCCGGTCAACATCGTCGAATTGGGCCACGCAGAAAATATCCTGAAACGCCCCTTTCGGCCTGAGTTTCCAGTATAGTTCTTCAGAGGTCTTCTGGACGAGCCTTAAAAACGAACGGGCATCGACGCCGGCCATGGGAGAGACTGGAACCAGAGAATTCCGTGTTGCGATACCCCGGATGTCTTCGACCTGCCCCCTGATGCGTTCCTCAGGAAAATAATCATATGCGCCAACGTTGTAGAACAGTACCCAGCGAGGCAAGTTGTCTTTGAGCCGGTTGGCATCAGTGCCGTTTGTTGTCACTATGGTCGCAAAATTCGCGGCGTTGAGTATGAAACATTCATTAACAAGGCGCAGCCGGAGCAGCCAGTGGGTCATCTCCAGCAGATCTCCGAGCCGGTCAGACATTATGAAATACGGCTCTTCTATCCTCGGTATCAGTTCGCAGCGGGCGCTTACCCAGGTGACGATGCCCATCGTTCCCTGCGAACCCTGGATGATACGGTACCACGATGACGAAGAAGGCCCGGCGGCTTCTTTCTGGGCTCCTCCGGCTTCCCATTGCTCCTCGATGCTCCCGGAACCGGCGGCGGCCCCGGTGCGGAACATATCGCCTGTCCCGAAGATGATCTCCATGCAGGCAAGCGGATCAGCGATGTCCCAGTGGTACTTGGGCATCACCACCGGTTCCCTGTCCAGCAGACTGCCCGCAACCGACTTTCCCTGCCGCGGCAGCAGCGGTATGTTCGGCCGCAGCCCCTCCTTTGCCAGCGCCGGTATCAGTTCCCCGAAGGTAACACCAGCCTCGAACATGGCCACACGGTTCTTTCGGTCGATGTGGATTATGTTCTTCAGGCCGCTCAGGTCCACGACTACCGCGCCGCCGGTAGCCGGCACGCCGCCTCCGTGAAAATGAGGTTTACTTGAGCTTACCGGAACGAGAGGCGTTCCGGTCTTCCTGGCGAGCAAAACGATTTCCCGTACCTGTGAAGCGTCCCTGGGATGCACTATGCAGCGGGAGCGAATGCCGGCGGACGGGACTCTTTCATCGCTATCCGGTTCTCCGTCCTGTAATGAGATATTGCCCGCGCCGACTATCCCCTGCAGTTGTTCCAATACCATACTGCCGAGCCTCCTGTATCACCCGAATTGTATGCAACCGCTCCTTCAAGAAACGAGATGATCAGTGGTAACGGAGCTCTTCTCCGATACCGCGTAATCTATGTCTTGCGAGATATCGAGAGCGGTTTTTTCAGAATCGGTACAAGTTCATCTATTTTTTTTGGAGATATCCGGAATCTTGGCGATTGATTGAGATTCGCCTGTCTGGCTATGTCTCCCAGCGCTAATTCGTCCTCGTTGCCGAGGAACAGCGCCAAAAGATCGCGTCTTTGTTCAATTTTTTCATTTATCGTGTGTATCTCTCAATATGAAACAGCGTTTCTTGATGATTTAAGGTATTTAACACCTAGATACCTTCTCTTGTCAACAAATCGCATAATCGTCACGGAATCAAGGGTAAAGCGTTCCGCCCGGGGCGTCCGGGACCATCCCGCGAATGCGCTACGGGCAGCGGCGACCGCTTTATCTACGTCCCTTTTTCCAGCCAGGGGCACTCGGTCGATCCTTCTCCGGTAGCCGGATTGTATGTCGCAAACGTCTCTCTTGATTCCGGCTTGACCCATCCACCGTTGCACATCCTGGGTTCTGTCATGGGGTTTTTTCTTTTCGTTTTTTAATTTCCGGTTTCGGCGAAAACGATGCGCTCCAACGGTGTGCTAATCAATGATTCGATTTCCTGCCTGGTGCGTAGCGCCCTTTCCTTACGCAGCAGGACATGCTTTTCAATATCCGGGTCTTTTCCATACTGCTCCCGTGAAATCTGGTAACGTGTTTCAAGGTCGACCACTGTATCTCCCCGGACGTATTTATCAGCCAGGTACACTATTTTGGTTGATAACGGTACATCATCCGGCAATTTTCCCGCCAGGTCCGTGTGAACACCGACGATATCTGCAGCGAGATCGAAACCCATGCCGCGCAATATCTCACCGCCTGTTTCATCATGCCTGGGTTTCCCCTTGGCTATATCATGCAACAGGGCCGAGGCCATAATCAGCCCGATATCTACTTCTTGGCCGGCTTCACGTAATGCCTGCCCGATAGCCCCCGCCACACGGGATGTTGCTCTGCCGTGCGAGATGCGGTCCCGGCTTGTTCCCGTGATCTCAAAAATGGCTTCACACTCCTCGGCCGTCGGAATGTAATAGTTGTTAAAGCGGTTTATAACGGCCTCATAGTCCTGCGGTGTATCGATATCGAGGAGAATGCCGCCGTCTGCCACGGGAACATCAATAGCGATGTCTTCGTATCCGGCTAGCGCAGCCCTTAGACCGCCCCCTCCTTTGTAGTCAGCAATGTCCGGCAGCAACTCAGCCGGAATGACCGGGGGATGACCTCGCCGTCCTCTGAATATAGGGTAGAGCAAATGGCGAGGATTTTCTCTGGCTTTTACCAGCAATGTCCGTACCGTGGCCGATCTTACGAGGGGTATATCCACCGGCATGACGAAAACACCCCGGTACTCTGGCCCGATTTCCTGCAAGCCGGCCTGCACGGAACTAAACATGCCAACTTCATAATCAGGATTATCTTTCAGGGTAATGTCACCTGGAATGACGCTGGAAAACAATTCTTCCCGCCGGTACCCGCCTACGAGGACAACATCTATATCGTTCCGCCGGAATGTGTGGATAACATGGTTGACGATAGTGCTGTTTCCGAGAGGCAGCAACGGTTTGAAGCGGCTCATCCGGCTGGAAAGACCTCCCGCCAGGACGATCGCGACATAAGGATTTAGACTCATGGGTTGGCGCCGCTCCTGACGCTGATGAGTTCCGCTACGATACTGACGGCGATTTCTTCCGGCGTTTCGCCGCCGATGGCGAGACCGATGGGCGAATGCACGGCGTCAAGAGCGGACTGCGGCACCCCGCTTTCTCTCAGTGAGGCGTACATGACGTCCCTCTTGCGACGGCTGCTTATCATTCCAATGTATTCCGCGTTCGTTTTCAATGCCTGTTCCAGCACTACCCGGTCGAACTGATGGCCGCGGGTGATGATGACGATGTATGAGTCTTTGTCTATCGGCCGGTCTTCGACGGCATGAGCGAAGTCCGGCGTTACCACGGTCTCTCGCGCCTCAGGGAATCTTTCAGCATTGGCGTATTCCGGACGGTCATCGACGACGACCACCCTGAAACCAGCCATTGCTGCGATATGGGCTGTCGGTACGGCAACATGTCCCCCGCCGAAGAGGTACAGGGTCTTGAGTTTCCGCATCGGATCGATCAGCACGTTCCAGTCTCCGACCTGTAGCACCGTTGCGCTGGTGACGGTCCGTAACGCTTCTTTGATCTTGCCGGTAGCGGCTTCATCCAGAGACATGTCTCCCAGCAGAGAGCCGTCTTTGAATATCAGCGACCAGCCTCCGATCTGGACGCTCCCTTCGTCACCGTCAAAAAATGTCAGGAGGAAACAGTCCTTTCCCCCGATTACGGCAGCCAGCCATCGTTCGGCCAGTTTCTTGTTGGCGGGAGACGGGTCCAGGTAACTGATCAGCACCTCGGCATTACCGCCGCACATCATGCCTTCGCTGCCGGTCCCGGTTGCGGCCATATCGAACCTGAACAGGTCCGGCTTTTTCGTCTTCAGAGCATATTTGGCCTTATTGATGGCGGAAGCCTCCAGGATGCTTCCGCCGATCGTTCCATAGGATTTACCATCCGCCGTGACGAGCAGTTTACTCCCCTCGTGACGCGGCGAAGAGCCTGTGAGATTATGGAACGATACCAGTACCGCGGGCAAGTCCCTTTGGAACTGATCGTTCAATATACCGGCAAGGTATTCATTCTCATTCATGGATTAACTCCGGTTCCAGTAAAACAAAACCGGGGCAGAGATGCAAGTCTGGCGCCCCGGTCTAAAGCGTTTTGCCAGTCTTTCACTACGGCTTTTATCTTCTCTGGGGTAGCGGGAAAGTGCTGTATGCGGACGCCGCAGGCATTGTGGATGGCGTTGGTCACCGCCGGTGCTGTGGAGACGATTGTCATTTCACCGATGCCGGTAGCGCCGAGCGTACCACGCGGTCGCGGCGTCTCCCGTCAGAAAGACGACCCCGGGAGCGGTTCCAATGGCCGGGAACTTGAAAATAAACCGGTCCTTCGTCTTGCCTTGGGCAGGTCCAGACCGTCATATACAATCAAGAGTTTCTTCAGTTCAAGCGACCGGAGCAAGACAAAGAAGGCAATGCGATAGCAGTAGTAGACTCTCCTGCTATACTTGCAGCGAGGCCTTTTCTGCGACCCTTTCCACGCGTACTGCTGAAACTTTCAACTCCGGTGTCTTGGCCTTGGGGTCGTAGGCCGGATTGGTCAGTTCGTTGGTTGGACTTTCAGCAAAGTGGAAAGTCATCGCAATGGTACCCTTGGGTGATGAAGCCGTAATCCATGCTTTCGCCGTGACCTGCCCTCGCCGGGAAGTAACCTGTACCCAGTCGCCGTCCTTGATACCCAGTTCCTTCGCGTCTGCGGCATTCATTGCCACGAGTTCCTGGCCCCTGAAAACATTGAGACCTTTGACCTTACGGGTCATCGTACCGGTATGATAATGGAACAGGCTGCGATCAGTGGTAAGGACGAGAGGGTACTCGTCATCCGGCATTTCAGCGGGAGGCCGGTAATCAAGTGCCTGGAAAGACCCCTTGCCGCGTGAGAAAGTCTTAGTATGCAGAATGGTCGTGCCGGGATGCTCAGGGGTTGGACAGGGCCATTGGATAGAATTCTTTTCCAGCCTTTCATAAGTGACGCCGGCATAACTGGGAGTTAAGCTCGCGATTTCCTGGAAAATCTCCTCCGGGGTCTCGAAATCGAAACCCCGGGCTTTCATGCGCTTGCCTATCTGGCAGGTGATCCACCAGTCCGGTCTGCAATCGCCAACGGGTTCGATGGCCTTGCGAACACGCTGAATCCGGCGCTCGGTATTGGTAAAAGTACCCTCTTTTTCCGCGAAACTGCAGGCCGGCAGGACGACATCGGCCAGCAAGGCGGTCTCAGAGAGGAAAATATCCTGTACGACGAACAATTCCAGTTTCTGTAAGGCTTCCCTCACGTGCTTGCCGTCAGGGTCACTGAGAGAGGGATTCTCACCCATGAGATAGATGGCTTTTATCTGGCCTTCGTAAGCAGCGGGAATAATTTCAGACAACGTAAGCCCCGGCTTCAGACTGGGAGCATTGCCCCAGGCGGCTTCAAACTTGTTATGCATTTCCTGACTTTCCACGGACTGGTAGCCGGGATAAACATCGGGTAACGCGCCAACGTCACAGGCTCCCTGTACATTGTTCTGGCCGCGCAGCGGGTTGACCCCGGTACCGGGTTTACCGATATTGCCGGTCAGCATGGCCAGATTAGCGATGGCCATGACATTGTCTGTTCCATGTGTATGCTGAGTAATACCCATGGTATAGAGAATTGCCGCCGGGCCGCTGGTGGCAAAGAGACGCGCAGCTTCGGCAACTTTTTTACCGGGCACACCGGTAATAGCCTCGACACGGTCAAGAGTATATTGCTGGAGGCTCCGGGAGAATTCCTCGAAGTTCTCACAACGTTCGCTGATGAAATCCATGTCTGCCAGACCGTCATCCACGATAACTTTCATCATCCCCATGAGCAAGACAACATCGGTCCCGGCACGATGCTGCAGCCAGATATCGGCGTCACGAACGAGGTTGATTTCCAGAGGATTGGCAACGATCAGCTTCATGGTGCCGTTGTTAACGGACTGTCGGATGTTCATGCCGATAATGGGATGAGCTTCGGTAGTGTTGGTACCGATTGCAAGCACGCAGCCTGCTTCACGGATATCATCGATGGAATTCGTCATGGCACCGCTCCCGAAGCTGGTGGCCAAACCGGCCACTGTAGGAGCATGTCAGAGACGGGCGCAATGATCGACATTGTTGGTTCCGAGTACCGCCCGTGCCAGCTTTTGGATTATGTAGTTATCTTCATTGGTGGCCTTGGCTGAGGTAATAACCGCTACTTCATCACTATTGAAAGAAGCGAGCTTTTCCGCAACAAAATCCAGGGCTTCGTCCCAGGTAACCTGGGTCAATTTACCGTTTTTTCTAATGAGCGGCGTCTTGAGACGATCTTCATGGTTCACGAATTCTGCAATTCCGAACCTTCCCTTGACGCAGAGACGCCCGTGGTTAGCGGCGCCTTCAACATCGCCGCGCACGCTGACCACTTTATCCCCCTTAACGCCGAGATACATTGAACAACCGACACCGCAGTAAGGGCAGACTGTCTTCACTTCGTACTCAGGCCGCGTAGTGTCTTTAAATGTCAAAGCTCCTACGGGGCACCGCACGACGCATTCCCCGCACGAACGGCAGATGGATTCCATCAGCGGCTTGTCTTCGAACGTTGAGACTTTCATGTCATACCCGCGATAAGCGAAATCGATCGCTCCTACACAGGTGATTTCCTGGCAGGTACGAGTACAACGACCACAGAGGATACAGCGGTTGCGGTCCAGGTCAAAGAACGGGTTGCTGCGGTCTATGTCACGCGGCTTTTCTTCCTTCGGGATCGTCATTTCCTGCATTCCCAGGTAGTCAGCTACCTTCTGCAGTTCGCAGGTCCCGTTAGATGGACACGTGACGCAGCGGTCGGTGACCGCGACACTCCTCAGGCAGACATCATTCGGACCGCAGCGCTCCCGCCGATTGCATGTCAGGCACTCGCAGGGATGTGACCTGAGGATCAGTTCCATGGTCGTCCGGCGTATATCGTTCAAGACCGGGGAACTTGTCGTCACTACCATTCCATTATTGGCCGGGGTGGTGCAGGCAGTGGGGTACCCCCGCATGCCCTGTATCTGCACGATGCAGAGCCGGCATCCGCCATACGGCTTCAAGTCCGGGTGGTAGCAAATAGTCGGGATATAGATGCCAGCCTGTAAGGCTGCTTCAAGGACCGTGGCCCCCTGCGGGACCTTCACTTCCTGCCCGTCTATGGTCAGGGCGACATCCGCGATGGCATTTACATCTTGCTTCATCAGAAAAACTAACGCTCGAAGGGAATAGATTTGTACCGAATGTAACTATCGATGTTTCATTATGACGAAACACCGGACATTTTGCAAGTTTCACCGGTATATATGAAGTTATCGGTAACCCGCATGACAACTCTGCTTGCCTGTACTGCACATACTCATCGACCCGCGGAAAATAGAGTGAACACACGGAGACTGAGTCTGCCGGACCAAGCAAGACCGTTCCCCTGAACCCGCGCCTTATCGCCACCAGTAAGTAACACGTTTTGCGTATCTTACGTCTTTATCATAAAATACCAGAAACAGCCGGACAGGCCGGCACAACCTGCGGGACACGCTGAAAAGGAGTAGTTCATGCATGGATGGATGGGAAAGATCCTCTACGTCAACCTCACCGACTCGAAGATAAGGGTCCTCGATTCCCAACCTTACATCGATAAATACCTCGGAGGCCGCGGCGTCGGGCTGCGCCTCTACTGGGAACTCGTCGGACCGGAAGTAAAACCTTACGATCCGGAAAACTGTCTCATTTTCACCATCGGCCCCATCGTCGGGACCGGCGCCCAGGGCGCTACCATGACGTCGGTGGTCGGCAAGTCTCCCGTGGCTGTACCGGAGGGCTTCTGCTACGGCAATCTTACCGGTTTTGTCGGCCCGGAGATCAAGAAAGCCGGCTACGACGGCCTCGTTATCCAGGGACGGGCTCAGAAACCGGTCTATCTGTATATCGAAGACGACCATACAGAGATAAAGGACGCCTCGGACCTGTGGGGCCTGAACGGCTACCGGACCGGGGAACTGCTGGAACAAGCCCACGGCGCTAAAACCCGCTGGATCGTCATCGGCCGGGCCGGCGAGAACATGGTCCGGACCGCCCTGGCTCTCGCCACGCATGATTGCACCGTGTCCGCCGGTTTTGGCGCAGTCATGGGTTCAAAGAACCTCAAGGGCATCGCCGTCCGCGGCAGGAACAAGATCCAGGCAGCGCAGCCGGAAACGCTGACATCGCTCAATCGTTACACCGCCCGGATAGCCAAACGCATACGGCTGACACACGCCCCCCATATTGAAGGCACGAAATACGCCAAAGAAATAGAGGTCATCGGCAAAGGCGGCTGCTATCTCTGCGGGTTGGAATGCGTCGCCGGGGTGTACCGATATGGGAAAAAGTATGTCGGACACCGCAAGTGCGAGTCAGTGGAATACTACCTCCCCTGGGCCTACGGCAAGGAAGAAGAACCCATCGAGACCCTCTTTTACGCGCCGGTCAAGGCTAATGACTACGGTTATGATTCCTGGGAGATGAACAGCATCTGTGACTGGCTGTACGACTGCTATCAAGCCGGCGCCCTCACCAGTGACAGCACCGGTCTGCCGCTGGAGAAACTCGGCACCGGTGAATTTCTCGACCTGCTGATGGAAGCCATTGTGAACCGGCAGGGCATCGGCAAGCTGCTGGCCGAAGGGCTGTACCGCGGCGTCCAGCAGGCCCCCGCCGCCGCCCGGGCGCTCATCCGGCCCAGCGTCGCACCGATAGGCCAGGCTTATATCTTCTCCCCACGCGCCTACCCCATCATGGCACTGTTTTACCCGTTCGAGCCCCGGGTACACCATATTAATTACCATGACGTATGCTTTGTACATATACCCTGGAGCGCGGAACTGCGGGAACCCGGCTCAACCGGTGTTGACAACAAGCTGATTCGCCGCATCGCTAAAGAGATGTGGAACAGCGAGGCAGCCGGTGATTTCTCCGGTTATGACGGCCAGGCCATGGCGGCCCGCACTATCCAGAACCGGACATATATCAAAGAGAGCCTCGGCTTGTGCGACTGGGCTTACCCCATTTCCTATTCGTTCAATACACCGGACCACTTCGGCGATCCGGATATCGAAGCCAAGCTCTTTACCGCCGTCACCGGCGTCCCGGCGGAAAAGCTGGAAGATATCGGTGAACGCATCTACAATCTTCAACGGCTTATCCTGCTCCGCGAGGGACGCAGAACGCCAGAGGCTGATTACCCCGCGGAATTCAACTTTACCGAGCCGCTGCAAAGCCCCATGCATACTGGGATCATGGTCCCCGGCCCGGGAGACACCGCTGTGGATACCAACGGCAGGACGCTCGACCGGGGCAAGTATATGGATATGCTCCGGGAGTTCTACCGGATCCGTGGCTGGGATGAAGAAACGGGACTGCCGCGTAAAGACACGTTGATGAAGCTGGGGATCACTGATTATTCCCCGGAGGATAACGTATAAACCCACCGGTATAAAAAGGAACCCGAGCCCCGGTTTAGCGAGCCGTATTGCCAGCCGACTCGCGGACGTGTTTCAGGTCACCGTCCATGGTGCCGCGCACTTTCTCACGCTCTTCTTCGAAGTCGAACCCCGTCCAGATGCCGATGGAACCGAGCACTGAGTCCTGCGGGTGATATTCGCGGAAGATCTTGAAATAATAGGCGGCTTCCTTGCTGTTGATGACCGCCGACGGGTTTTCTGCTTTAATGCGTTCGTAATCGTCGTCGGAGATTTCCTGCTCGGCCAATCTTTCCCCGAGGTCCTCGCAGCCGGCGCCCTGCGTATACTGCACCTTGTAGCGCCAGAGGATATCGTCCGGCAGGTAGTGGGTATCCTGGAAAGCCTGGCGCAGTATCCATTTCTCTATTTTAGCGCCGACCTTCTCGGACTCTTTTATCTTGAGTTCCGGCGGTATCTTCATCGCCAGGTCTATCATGGCGGTATCCAGGAACGGTACGCGCAGTTCCAGGCTGAACAGCATGCCCATGCGGTCGGCCCGTTGCAGGTTTATGTTATGCAGGTTGGCAATGCAGCGGCGTCCTTCCTTATTCAGCTTGTCCGCTGGGAAGTGCTTCATATAGTGGTAGCCGGTAAAAATCTCGTCAGCGCCCTCGCCGGTCAGGACCACCGTGACATGCTCGGCAGCGAGTTTACATGTAAAGTAGCAGGGGACGGCGCAGCGTACCAGTGAAGGGTCGTAAGTCTCCAGTTTCTTGATAACAAGCGGCAGCGCTTTATAATAGTCGTCTTCCGTGAAGATAAGTTCGTGGTGCGTGGAACCGATATGCCGGGCGGCGATACGGGATGCCTTGAGATCATCGCTTTCCTGTCCGGAGGAGTCTTTCATCCCTACCACGAAGGTATGCAGGTGGGGGATCTCCTCGGCGGCGATGGCGGCCACCAGGCTGGAGTCAAGACCTCCGGAGCAGAAGGAACCGACATGGATCTCCCGGTCCGCCAGCAGGCGTTTCCGGACCGCCGCAATGAAGGTGTCGCGGATGGCTTTACAAGCCTCGTCGACGTCCGCGATCAGGTCTTCCTGTACCGGCGGTATCTCATAATACTGCACGAAGCCCTCCGCGGGGGTGTAGTAGTAGCCGGCGGGGAATTCGTGGACTTCATCGACGCCGGCCAGGCTCATGGCGCCGAGCTCGGATGTGAAATACATCTTGCCGTCCACGTACCCGTAGTACAGCGGCTTGATGCCGATGGGGTCACGCGCGAGCATAAACTCGTCTCCATCGAAGATAGCAAAGGCGAACATTCCATCGAGTTCTTTAACGCAAGCCGGCCCTTTTTCCTTATAGAGATGAAGAACGACCTCGGTATCGGACTCGGTGGAGAAGTCGTATTTACCGGCCAGATCTTTCTTCAATTCCCTGAAATTGTATATTTCACCGTTGCAGATAATGCCGCGGCGTCCGCCATCGGCCAGAATGGGTTGGTGCCCTTTCTGAACATCGACGATGGAGAGCCTCGTGTGCCCGAATACCATATGCCCGTGCACATGAAAGCCCCGGTCGTCCGGCCCGCGGTGGGGCAGAGCGTCCAGCATCTTATTTATCGTCTCTGTATCCTGTACTCCGAAACATCCGGCAATGCCGCACATATTGTTCCTTCTTTCCTTAGCGGTTTGCGGTAACCGTTTTCCGCTCTTAAATTATAATCTTCTTTACCTTAGCGTGGTTTTCAAATTGGAATGAGAGTGGGTTTAACGGACGATACCGGCCATACCGGTACCCAGAATCATGGCGGGCATCCGGGCATAGTGCCCGGACACCCTGCCGGGGTCAGTTACTTGAACGGGTCCCAGCGTATCGTCTGCTTTTCATATGCAGACGGGAACTGCCTGAGAAACTCATCGTAGTAGTAGATTTCCTTGAAGCTGGCGAACGGCAGGCCGCAGTAAGATTTGGGGTAGTCCCTGATAAGCTCAGGGTCCACCACCCGTGATACGAGATTGTCCATGACATCATCGATACCGGTGCCCATGGAGAAGCGCAGCTTTTCACGACCGTAGATTTCCGGCGGCAGCATGTCCTTGAAAGCTTCCCTCAGGATATACTTTTCAGTCTGCTTTTCACCATAAATCTTCCAGTCCATCGGTATTTTCTGGCTGAACGCCAGGACAGCGGGATCCAGGAACGGGGTCTGGTAATTGACGCTGTTAGCCATCCATCCCCTGTCCAGCCGCCTCAACGCGGTGTTGTACGATATCCGCAGCAGCTTCCTGGCGAGCTCTTCGCGCTGCGCGCTGCTGGTGACCTTCGGATTTTTTAAAACCATGCGGTAGCCGCCGAAAAGCTCATCTGCGCCCTCGCCGACCATGACGTTATGAGAGTAGTCCTTGACCATCCGGGAAACGTAGTAATTTGCCACTACGCCGGATATGCAGTCTTCATCGAAACTCTCCAGGTACCAGACGGCATCCGGGATAAAATCGACTATATCTTCGTCCGTGATGCGATAGATATGGTGCTCCTGCCCGAGGAATTTTGCCATCAGTATGGCGTTAGGAAGGTCAGGGGCATCGGCGCTCTCGATGGTTCCGGTGAAGAGATGGATGTCGGGGTTATACTGTTTCGCTATGGCGGCGACGATGGAGCTGTCCAGGCCGCCGCTCAGGGAAATAGCGTTCAGGCCTTCCATACGCTTCTCAACGGCTTTTACCAGCAGGTCGCGAACTACCGTGGTGGCCTGTTCGAGGTTTTCCGCCTCCGGAGTTTCCGGCACAAAGGCATCGAAAGGCAGCAATCCGTGCTTCGTGCTGTAGAGATGGCCGGGTTCGAGCTCATGAATATCGAAGCGGATATCGCCCATAATCCCTTTCATCTCACTGCTGAAACAGAAAAGTCCGTTTTCCGTGCCGTAAAAAACCGGCCTGGCGCCGACATGGTCCCGGGCAATGAATGCCTCATCACCATCAATTACCGCGCAGGCATAGCTGCCGTCCAAGTGTTTAAAGCAATTTTTACCGTATTTTTGGTAGTATTCCTGGAATACCTCGAGGTCGGTCTGACCTTCGGCGCGGCCGTTGAAGAGTTCGCCATCGAAGACGATGTAGGGCGCCGTGGCTATAGATACGCACTGTGTGCGTGCCGTACTCAGGTTGATGGCCGCAGCTCCCAACGCCGCCGTGCCTTCCGGCAACAGGCGGACGCCGATGCTGTCCGGACCGCGGTGCCTCATGAGTTCGAGCATCTCTTCCACGCGGGAAGCTCCGCCCTCAATTGGTTGTTTGTTTAGTGATATTAAGCCAGCTATTGCCGTCATTGTTTCCTCTCCCTTGTCTTGTCTGCAAAAACAGGAGCGCTTAACTCGCCGCTGCTTCGAGCGCTTCCATTGTCCTCACCGCCTGGAAAGCGTCCGCGCAGAAAGCATCCGCTCCGATTTCTTTGGCGTATTCATCGGAAACAGCGGCGCCGCCGATGAGTATTTTGACGCTCTTCCTCAGCCCTGCGTCTTCAAGGGCCTTGATGACCACGGGCATTTCCGTCATCGTGGTGGTGAGCAGGGCGGAAAGACCAAGGTACTCCGGTTTCTCTTCCCGCACCGCTTCGACGATGCGTTCTTCCGGCACATCGATGCCGATGTCCTTTACGTCGTAGCCCGACCCCTTGAGGAGAATGGCAACAATGTTCTTACCGATATCATGAATGTCGCCCTTGACCGTGGCGATAAGGAATTTCCCTTTTGTTTCCACGTTGGCTTTTTCCAGATAAGGCTTGAGGACTTCCATGGCCGCTCCGACGGCCTCGGCGGAAGCGAGCATGTCCGGAATGAAGTACTCCTTGGTGGAGAACTTTTCACCAACCACGTTCATGCCCGCCGTCATGCCGTCCTTGATTATTTCCTGGGCGGGAATATTCTCTTCCAGGGCTTGCCGGACGAGTTCGACAACTCCGGGCGTTCCGGTCAGGGACTCGTCGATGCCGATATCTTCTTTCGTTTTCCGGCCCTGGATGACGTTTTCCTTGATTTTTTCGAGTAATTCGGTACTCACGGTACTAATTACCTCCTTTGTATACGTTCAGCCTGGGCAGCAGGCCGGGTATTTCCTTGAATAGCCGTTCCGTCGTGGCCTCGTCTATGTGTTCTACCGGCCTGGCTAGGAGTTCCTGCAGTCGGTCGTTGGCTAGTTTGAACACATTGTCCGTCTGGAGGTCGCCCTCGAACGGATATGGCGGGGACAGTTCGCCGCTGCGCATGACCGGACGGATGTAGCTGATAAACATTTTTTGCTGAGTAGTAAAAGTATCCACGATCTGCTTTTTAACCGTGTCCAGTTCCGCCGTGCCGATCTTCGGTTCCCTGATGAAGTACTTGAGCATGGTAAAGTGGGCATCGTCCAGGACCGTCTGGAGCGGCGAGAACACGGAATTGCAGTCCAGCAGCCCGAAAGCGCAATGCAGGAACTGCGGTCCGCTCAGTGTCACCAGGATGTCAGAGAACAGCCTTTCAACAGTTGACTGCTGGCCGGGGATTTTGGGATCGCACACGCCGGAAGTTGAATAGTTCGGCAGATTATAGAATCTTGCCAGTTGGGCGCAGTCAACGTTATACTGGGCGGTCTCGATCGCGCCGTAGGAATCCCCAAGGGTATCCATGCGCGCCCGGACCGGGACACTGCCATAAAGGACCGGCGTACCGGGATTAACGAGCTGGCCGAGGGTAATACCCGCCAGCACTTCCGCGTTTATCTGGGCCAGGATACCGGCTTCCTTGATGGGGGCTGACGTGCCTGCCTGCGGCGAGGAAGACACGACAACCGGCAGCCCGCGTTTACATATCTCTATATATGTTTCCGTGGTATCGTCCACGAACTGGAGCGGGCTCTTGACCAGACAGGTAATGAAGGAGATGATCGGATTTTCCTGCAGCTTTTCCGCTCCGCCGGCGATGATCTCCGCCATTTTGACCACGTTATCGAGCTGCCCGAGACTGGTCAGACCGGCCATCACGTGCTTGGTCGTGTTGTTGAGGGACGCAAAGTACTTGTTGACGTCCTTGTTTCCCTCGTTAATGTCTTTATCCTGGATATTGACCGTACGGATGTAGCCGTCCACGGTGTCCAGGAGTTCGCAGATATGGGCGGAAGCGCAAAGGTCCGCCACCATGCCACGGCGCGGTTTGAACTCGGGGAACTCCACCTTTTTAGCCGGGTCTTGGTCGCTGGTATAGGTGGTAAATTCGGTATCGAGCCAGATATTGGTCTCGGAGCCGGTAATCAGGTAAACCCTTGGCTCGTCACCCTTCATGACCAAGGCATTTTCCGGGTTTCTCGCCCCGAGTGTGACGGTAGAAGGCGCGGTTTTAAGCGCTTCTGCCACCATCTTTTCCGGTATCTTGATCAGCCAGGACGGGCTGGCAGAGCCGGGTACGTCTGAGACATCCGCGCCGCGATCGCGGAAAATCTCCGCTGCACGGCGATTGTAACAGAGCAGGCCGGGATCGCGCAGTATGTCCACGGAGGCATCGTGCACCTGCTGCACCTGCTCCCCGTTTAACCGCTCCAATGGTTCCTTGATCAGTATTCCTTCTCTGGGCATTCTCTTTCCTCCTCGTCCTGACACGCCAGGTGGCGCTTATTTGTTCAGCTTCTGGACGACAGCTACGGCATGGAAGCCGTCTGCGCCGTAACCGTCCGCGCCAATACTGTCTGCATATTCCTGAGACACCGGCGCGCCACCGACGATGACCTTAACGCTATCTCGTATCCCGGCAGCTTCCAGTGCCTTGATGACATCTTCCATTCCTACCATGGTGCTGGTGAGAAGGGCGGAAAGGGCCAGGATATCCGGTTTTTCTCTCTTGACGGCCTCAACGATGACATCCGCCTCGATATCATTCCCTATATCCGTGACGGAATAACCGGCGCCGCTGAGCAGGATAGCAACGATGTTCTTACCGATGTCATGTACGTCCCCTTTGACCGTGGCGAACAGGATTTTCCCTTTTGATTCGACGCCGCTGCCTTCCATGTGGGGTTCCAGGATTTTCATGGCGGTCCCTACGGCCTCAGCGGAAGCCAGCATGTCCGGAATGTAGTATTCCTCGTTCTCGAATTTTTTCCCTACTTGCTCCATAGCAGCGGTCAGTCCGTTATTAATGATTTCCTGGACTGGCACTTTTTCGGCCAGGGCTTGCTGAATGAGTTCCGTTACACCAGGCGTTCCGGACAGTTCTTCATCGATCCCTTCATCCTCACGGGTAACGCGCCCCTGGATAACGTTTGTTTTTATTAGTTCAATTATGTTCTGGGCCATCTATGGCTCCTTCTGTTTATCTAATCCGTTTAGGATAACTGAAACGGATTGTCTACTGCTCCATGATCCCCGGTATCTCTTCACGGACCATTTTCTTTATCTCGTCGGGCAGCCCTTGAGCGGGCGTCCCAAGAATTTCCTTCACTTTTTCAGCCGCTTTCTCCCAGGTGGTCTTACACCCCCCGGCCTCCCAGCGGTCCCGGCTGTTGCGGTCACTGAGGAGCGGCTGGTAATGTTCCTTACGCATGAAGCGCCGGGTGTGCCGGGCAGTCACGAAATTCCCACCCGGTCCCATCTCTTTCATGAGATCGTAGGCGAGGGTTTCGTCGTCGACGCGGATACCTTCCACAGCCCGCATGACCATGCCGAGTATCTCGTTGTCGATGACATATTTCTCATAACACACCGTCATGGCGAATTCCATGAGGCCGGCGGCGTCATGAATGAAGTTGGAGCCGGCCAGAGCACAGAGAAGGTTGGTGATGGCAGACTCATAACCAGCCTGGGTATCCAGCGTCTTGGAGTCCGTCATGCCGCCGGTGGCATAGTACGGCAGCTTGTAATGTTGCGCCATCTGGGCTCCGGCTGCGTTCAATAACCCCATTTCCACAGAACCGGCGATATATTTGTAGTCCCGCAGGTCCGTGTTGGTGGCGACGGACCCAAAGACCGCCGGCGTGCCGGGATTGACGGCCTGCGCCAGGATAACACCGACCAATGAATCGACCGTCTGAACGGCCACGTTGGCAGCCAGCGTCACCGGGGATGTGGCGCCGCACAGCGGCTCCGAGGGGCAAATGACCGGAATACCGGCTTCAGCGGCGGCCACGATGAAATCGCCGTATTTTTCATCCAGGACGAACGGGCTGATAACACAGGTTATCAGGGAAATGATCGGTCTTTCTCTTAACGCTTCCGGTGATCCGGCTACGATTTCCGCCATCCGGATGACGTCCCGCATGCCATCCAGGGTATAGATACCACCCATGATATGCTTAGTTGTGTTATTCAGTCCGGCGTAGAAACGGTTGACGTCCACCTGTTCCACAGAGAGTTCATTGGGATAGGTAGGCAACAACAGAAGGTGAATATTGTCCAGAGAATCCACGAGGCGGGTAATATCTTCGAGGTCTCTGAGGGTAGCCTGCCGGGTAGTACCGGTGGCTGGTTCGTAAATATTCAGAGCGGTGCCCCCTGTGCCGGCATAGACGCGTTTGCCGCCCAGGTGGATATCGTGCTTTTCATCACGACCGCAAAGAACAATTTCCGAGGGGGTCTGCGAGATAAGTTCCCGCGCCTTTTCCGGTGTGAACCGAACGCGGTGTTTTTCTCTGTCTACCGCGGCTCCGGCTTTTTCCAGGGCATCGAGGGCTTTTTGGGAGTGGATCTCCCATCCTATTTCTTCTATGATTTTGAATACTGTTTCGTCGATACGGGCAATTCCTTCAGGGGTAAGGGCCTGATACTGTCCCCCGACTGGTCCTTTTCGAATCATCTTATGTATTATTTCCTTCTTCCCGGACAGTCCCTCTTTCCACAGGTTATGCACGGGTTGTATTTTTCTATGTCCTTTCCCGGCCGACCTATCCCGATTATGCCGGAAACGGACTTGCGCGGCATCATGAGCATATTTTCAGTCAATTCGACCCCGGCGGTATCATCGCCGAGAGCTTCAAAGACAATGGCCTGCTGGCTGATGTCCCAATCACAGTAACCGGGACTGAACCGCCGGCTGGTCACCAAACCGTGTTCAAAAGCCATTTCTTTCACGGTGTCCTGGAAAATGGCCGCGAATTTCTCTACAACGCCTGAACCGATGGCATCAAGCACGGTGGCCTGAAGCACCAGACCGTTTTGTGAAAGCTGAGCGCCGATCTGCTCAAGGTAATCGCCAATGGTCAGCGCGAAGACGACAACATGGTCGCACCGTTCCATCAGCCTTGCCAGGACCGCACTCTCAAGCCTATGGGACATACCGATGTCGGTAAACCTGCCCTTGACCTGAAGAATGGGTTTTACAACGAAAGAGTACGAGGGCACTATGAAATCGTGATAGTGCTCCACATAGTCTTCTACCAGAGAGACTACTCTGGGAGAAGGATTGGCAGCCTGGCCGTACCCGATGCGGTCCAGCACACGCTCTTTTTCAAGTTGGATAGGATTGTTGACGGTGATCATGCTCATTCAAACGGGCATGAAGACAAGATACAAAGGCATGAATCGTCCGGGGTACGGAAGATATACGTTTCTCTGAAATTATTGCTGAGGCGGGGGAATTTTTGATTGCCGGTGATACCGGCATGGCGGGAAAATCAATGAGGGAGGAACGACTATGAAGTGAGGTAACAGCCTTGTTCTGGACTGCTTTATCTATGAATCCTGGAGTGTACAGGGTGAGGATTGATTCTTCGAATAAATGCTAGCCCCCAGACAATATGCCCATCTACCAGCTTCAGACCACGTTTCCTTCTCCTCCCATTCAGATTCTCTCCTTCCGTTAATTAAAGGGATATTTTTATGATACCACGGCGGCAGACCATGTGCCAACGAGAGCTATAACAAGATAGGGGAAGGATACGGGGATAAAGGGAGAATAGCAGCCCTAACCCGGTATAATCGCTTTTTAACCGGAGAGAAACAGCTTATCCCAGTTTCAACAAGGATAGGCAATAAAGTCAACGAAAAGGTAGTGTTGATACTTTTTATGTAAACTTAACTTCTGCGATGGCATGGTGACGGTCAACTTTTCGTCTTTTATTAAATCCGCATCCAAAAAGGTCAATTAATGCAATCGCTTCCAGCTTAGCAGCCTTGCTCGCTGCGGAGGATTACGTCGTCCTGGATTTCCGGAGAGAGCATGACGAAGTAGGCGCTGAAGCCCCCTACCCGCACCACCAGGTCGCGGTGCTTTTCCGGGTTGACCTTGGCGTCCTTCAGTTCCGCCGTGTCCACCATGTTATACTGGATGTGCTGCCCGCCGTTCCGAAAAAAGGTATCCGTCAGGACGGCCAGTTTTTCCCGGCTCTCCGGACTCTGCATGACCGTCCAAGAGAATTTCTGGTTGAGGCACGAGGCATAGGACTCCTCAAAGCCTGCTTTAAGAGCGGACCGCATGACACCAGTCGGCCCAAGCTTGTCCATGCCGCGCATCGGGGAAATGGAACCGTCATTAAGCGGCTCCTTTGACTTACGGCCGTTGGCCAACGCGCCCACGCCCAAGCCGCCGAAATAGTGCCAGGAAAGGCCCTCGCGGGAGATCTTGCACGGCTGGTCGAACGGGTTCATATAAGACTTCAGGACGCTGCCGGAGAACTTGCCTACTTCTTTGACCATGAGGTCCGCTTCGTCGATATCGTTCCCGAACTTGGGCGCGGCCAGGCACATCTGCCGTATCTCTTCGCCTCTCTTGCCTTCGAAGTTGGCGTCGATAGCATCCATCAACTCGTCCATGGTCAGCTTCCGGTCATCAAAGACGAGCTTTTTCATGGCGGTGAGGGCATCGGCGGCATCCACGATAGCGCGGTCGCTGATGCCGTAGCTGTGGCTATCGTCGGTGATCATCAGGTCACGACCTTCTTTCATAGAAACGGGGCTGACGATGCAGGAATTGAACGGGAACCGCAGGTATTGCGGCTCGACGCTCTGCGCCACCGTCCCCAGCCAGAGTACCCGCTTGACGACGAATTCGGTCTCCTTCTTGAATGCCTCGTACAGGTCATTGAAGGTCTTGAAAACGCGCGGGTCGCCGACATCGATCCCGACCTTTTTGCCTGTGATCTGCGAAACGCCCCGGTGCAGGGCCAGGTCCAGCATCAGCGCGATGTTGACCGCGCCTTTTCCCTCGGCGCCGTTGTGGTCCACCTTGGTCGGCAGTATCGGCGTAACACAGCCCTGACCATACCACTCCCGTGCTTCTTCCACCGGAACGCCGTCGTTGACGAAGCTCTTGACGACGTGGTCGCTGTTCTCGAAGAGCGGGATGCCGCCCTTGGTCTTCATGTTGGTTTCCAGGGCTTTCAGCATCAGCCAGCGCGGCGCGTCCTTGTGCCAGTTGATGAGGATGGTCGGCGAGGACATCCTGAGCAGCCCGATCATATGGAGAACCAGGTAGCTCAATTCGCTCGCGGCGTCATTGCCGTCCTTGTCCACGCCGCCGAGGTTGACACTGTTGATACTGAAACTGAACTGATGGGTTTCCTGCTGGGTCTCTCCCGTGGAAACGACGACCTTCATGCCCCAGAGCGTGAACGCAGAACCGATGATGTCCGCGGCGCGTTCCAATGTCAGCGTTCCCTCTTTAAGGTCTTTCTCAAAATACGGCCGCAGGTACTGGTCCACCCTCCCGATCAATATCGGGTACATGGCCTCAAGGCCCCTGGCGACCATGATAAAGTTGACACACTGGACGGCCTCGTGGAAGTTCCGGGCCGGGTTCTCGGGCACCCATTCACACACCGCGGCGATTTCCAGCAGTTCCTGTTTCCGGGACGGGTCGGTCTCTTTCGCGGCCAGACTTCTCGCCAGTTCGGCGTACCGGCGCGCATAGGTGATCACAGCTTCGCAGACGATGACGGCGGACTGCCAGAAATAGAACTTACTGATGTCCGTTTCTTTCATCTCCTTGAATCTGCGGATGCCGGCCTCGGCTTCTTCAATCATCCCCCGCATGCCGCCGGAGAGGATTTTTTCCCACATCGCCCGGCAGGTGATACCGGGATAGTAGCCGGAGTCCGGCGTGGGGTCGCTGCCCTTGGCGTCGGTAATATCTTTGGCCCAGCTCCCCACCAGGTCCTGCCAGGCCGCCTTGACATAGTCGGAGGCAGTCTTCCCCCGGAAAAATTTAGCGCATTCCCGCAAGGTTTCCCTGTCTTCCGCTGTCAGCGCGCCCTGGAACAGGCGCAGGCCGTCTTTCTCTTCCCAGAGTCCGGGTATATTGTCACCGGTTTCATCGACGAACATCGGCGCGCCCACCAGATGTTCTGTTTCCCTGCCGACGATGATGTCGAAGTCATAAATGGCAATGGGTACCCCTTCCAGTACCTTCCGGAACAGCTTCGCCCGCCGTACTTCGATGTCCTGTCCCTCGGTCTCCTTCCAGGATTCGACGGCCAGCCTGGCGCGGTCCACTGAAATTTTTCTCGGAGCGCTGAACATGGCATCTTTGAGCCGGAACAACCTTTCGCTCAACTGGAGTCCGTCTATTTTATCTCTGGTTTCTTCCGCGGTGGCCGTCTGGATATTCATGTTCTCACTCCTGTCTCTGATAGCTTGTATACGATACCAAAGGTCTAACTTGATTACTATATTGTAATACGAATTGCCGGTGATAAAGAGACATCTCTTTTATTGTGATATTGTACAGCGTATTCCATATTCTTCGAACAATTTCCTTACCGTTTCTTTCCCGTGAGGGTCCGGAGAATCAGGACCGGGCAATGGGTACCGCTTACCCAACGAATCATATTTACCTTTTCCCAGACGGTGGTACGGCATCAACTCAATTCTCTGGAAGATTTTCCCAAAGCTCTGTAAAAGTTCTGCTGTGCTCTTGATATTCTCCGCATCATCATTGATTCCCGGGACCAACGGCATCCTGAACAGCAGTTCGACGCCGCTTTCCGCGGCCACCCGGGCGTTGGCGAGGATGAGGTCGTTCGGTTTCCCGGTGTAGCGGCGGTGTCTGCCGGAGTCCATGAGTTTAAGGTCGTACAGCACGTAGTCCGTCAGCGGTAGTACCCGGCGCAGTGACGATTCCGGCGCCTGGCCGGACGTCTCGATGCAGGTATGGATGCCTGCGGCTCGGCATTTCGCGAAGAGTTCACAGACAAATTCCGTCTGCAAAAGACACTCGCCGCCGGACACGGTTACACCGCCGCCGGACGCCTGGTAAAACATGTCGTCCCTTCTGACCGCGTCGAACACTTCCTCCGCATCCATCGCTTTTCCGTAAAGAACGAGTGCCCGGTAATCGCAGGCCCCGACGCAGGCCCCGCAGCCGTTGCAGCGGTCTCGGTCGATAAGTGGATGCCCTCTCTCACCATAGGTAAGAGCGCCATTCAGGCAGACATCGGCGCACTTGCCGCATTTAGCACAAAGGTTCTTCAGGAACCCGAGCTCCGGCTGCGGCGAGACGCATTCCGGATTGCTGCACCACCGGCATGCCAGGCTGCATCCCTTGAGGAAGACCACCGTGCGGATGCCCGGTCCGTCATGGATCGAGTAGCCCTGGATATTGGTGACGAGTGCTTTCACTGCCTTCTCACCGCGGCCCGCCGGGCTGCTTATGCCTTGACCTTTCCTATCTGGGTGAACAGCTTCAGGGTATCAGCCACGTCCCAGTGCTCGGCGATCTTGCCGTCCTCCATGCGGAAGACGTCGATGACATCGAAGTTCAGCTTGTTCCCGGTCGGAGCGCAGCCGAGCCATTCGCCTTTATGGGTGCCGGTCGTAGTGGCATACAGCATGACGATATCGCCCTCAGCCACGATCCGTTTCTTGGTATAGCTGAAATCCGGCACGCCCCGAAAAATCTCCTGGAAGAACTTGATGAACCCGTCCTTGCCCTGCGGGCAGTCCTCGTTGTGCTGGATATAGTTGTCCTGCATGATCTCATCCACCTTACTGAAATCATGGTTCCGGAAGACGGTATTGAGGAGCGTTTCCACGGCCTTTTTGTTTTGTTCAAGCGTCGCCATGAGCTATTCCTTTCCTGCCCTGTTATTCACGGATACCGAACGGCACATCAGTGCTCTTCCTTCTTGATATACTTGGAAGCGATACTGGTATGGAAGAGGATGATCGGTTTATCCACGCGGTGAAAAATGAGCGGGCAATGTATCATGCCGGCGGGAATGTAGACGCTGGTGGGGGTAGTGAACGTATGCATTTCCTGTTCCGGCCCCAGGCCTATCGAGATTTCTGCGAAGAGTTCATCCATATGCTGGTAATCGTACGAAACGAAATGAAGGTACATGTCGAAGTCATGCGAGTGGGGAGATTCTTCCATCCGGCATGGCTCCATGATCCGGGTGATCATGAACGTGACGTTGGACTTGTAATCCACATCGCCGATCCACTCCATGGTCGGCCACGGTTCGGGTTTGGTGACACCTTTGCTGATGACGTACTGACCGTACTTGCCCTGTGACATGAATCGAACCCCCTTTATTTTTACTTGCCTGCATCGAAGAGTCAACTATTTTCAGGAGAAGAATATGTCCGGAGCAGTAGCCGTTCCCCGCTCAGGCTTTCTGTTTCCGGCTGCTGGCTTTTTGCCAGAACATCATATGCCCGATGTTGGCTGAAATTTTCCTGACGGCTTCGACGGCCAGCCGGCCGAGCTTGGGTGCTTCGTCTTCCGTGAAAAAGCCGACGATGGTCACGTATCCCACGGGCTTGCCGTTCTGATCGAGTACCGGAGCGGCAACTGCATTCACTCCCGGAGTAACGTCCCCGAATTCCATGGCGAAGCCGTCGCGCCGTATCTGCTCAAGTTCTTCCAGGAGCCTGGTCTTATCGTATTTCTCGGGCTTAACGAAGAAATAGAGCGGTCCGCCCTCCAAGAGTTCCCCAAGTTCATCTTCGGGCAGAAACGCGGCAATAGCTTTGCCGTGCGAGCCGTACGTAACCGGAGTCATGTATCCGATAGGTGAGAAGATGCCGATGCCGGGCGCGCCCTCGTACTGGGAGACAACATACGCCTTGTCATCGGATATCACGCCGAGGGCCACGGTAGCGCCGGCTTTCTTCGCCAGTTCATAGAGGACGGGATCGACGATGTGGGACAGGTTGAGGTTTTCCAGCATTTTCCCCGTCAACGTCAGCAGACCGGGCCCGAGGACATAGCCTTTACGGTGGGGGTTCTTCTTGACGAGGTCGTACTCCAGCAGGGTATCCAGTATGGAAAACGCCTTGCTCCGGTGGATACCGACCTCCTGGCAGATATCGGTCAGACTCTTGGGATTATTGCCATTCTCCACCAGGCAAAACATCACCCGGATCGCCTGATCTACGGCTGGGACCAGGTATTTCTTTCTGCAAACATCGCCGTTGTGATACATGGTAATATCTTCCTACAGAACTTTAGTTTTGTCAACGGAATACCAGATATGAAATAATGGACTCGCTACAGTGGCGCAACCCGGCCGGAACAGTATGCAGAGAATCAGCTGCGTTCACTGTGCGCATGTACTCTCCGACGGAAAACCTATATACTGGAACAGTCTTCCGCTGCCGGGATCGGACCGGTACTGAATGACAGGAGTATGCAAGCTATGTTCGATACAATTCATTATGACCGCCAGGTATTCATGGAAACACGGGACGGCACGTTGCTGGCGGCTGAAGTCTACCGCCCGGGCGACTCTGGCCAATACCCCGCCATCATCATGCGCACGCCGTATGACAGCGCCGGGATCACCGGCGGGTCCAGCTACATCAAGGTGCTACCCACCGTCCAGGCGGAGTACGCGCTGGTCATCGCTTACGTACGAGGAAGGTTCGGCTCCCAGGGGAAGTATGACCTGGGCGCCCCGCAGAGCGTGGAAGGCGCGGATTGTTACGATACCGTGGAATGGGTGGCCAGCCAGCCCTGGTGCGACGGCAACGTAGGGATGGCCGGTGAGTCCGCCCTGGGAACGGTCCAGTGGCGGACGGCACGGGAAAACCCCCCTCACCTGAAGGCGATTGCCCCCGGCCTCGCCGGCGCCCCCGGCGAAAGCGGACCGGAAACAACGGATGCCCCCGTCAATTTGAACATTGCCGTGAACCTGCTGCTGGCGTTGGCCGGGGATGTTTTGGACAAAGCGGACGCCCAGGGTGAGTCCACTACTGAGGCCCGCCGCGCCCTCACACAGGTACGCGACGACCCCTCCCTGGCTTACAACTATCTGCCCCTCAGAGATGTCCCGCAGTACGATTTTCCCGGTATACGTGAACTCTGGCATATGTGCCTGGGCATGGGAGCTTCCGGACGTTCTTCGGCGCCCGCGGAGCCCTATCCATTCCACAAGGTAAACGTGCCGACCCTGAGTGTGACCAACTGGTACGATCCCTTCGGCAGGAACTCGTTCCGTTCCTTCTCCAGCATGGTTGCCGGCGGCGGCCTCCGTGAACACCAACACCTGCTGGCCGGACCGTGGAGCCATTGCAAACCCCAGCGCGTCCTGGGGCATATGGATTTCGGACCTTACGCCGATGAAGCCGGTTCCGGCGCAGCCTCCTACCTGCTTTCCTTCTTCGATAAGTACCTTAAGGGAAAGGACATCGAACTGCCCGTCGTACGGTATTTCACCATGGGACGCAATACCTGGCACGAAGCCCCCGCCTGGCCGCTGCCGCAGACGGACCGGCAGAGATTTTACCTGCACAGCCGCGGCGGCGCCAATTCCCGCTCCGGGAACGGGCTTCTGGGCCGGGATGAACCTCATGATGAACCGCCGGATACTTACACCTATGATCCGCTCGATCCGGTGATGACCGCCGGAGGCCGGGGCGGGATAGTCGAGAACGGTTTCCTGTACGGTCCGGTGGACCAGTGCTACGTGGAGCAACGCCAGGACGTCCTGTGTTATTCTACGCCGGAACTCGAAGGTAACATCGAAGTGACCGGACCGCTCGACCTTCACCTCTTTGCTTCTTCTTCCTGCCGGGACACGGATTTTACCGCCAAGCTGGTGGATGTATACCCGGACGGCCGGACGTTCAACGTCGCGGACGGGATAGTGCGCGCTCAGTACCGCAATTCTTTCAAGAAGTCTGAACTTCTCGCTCTCGGCGAGGTCTATGAATTCATCATTCGGCTGGGCCATGTCAGCCAGTTGTTCCGTCCCGGGCACCGTATCCGCATAGATATCGCCAGCAGTAACTTCCCCACTTTCGACCGAAACATGAACACCGGCAATCCTATCGGCGTCGATAAGCGGGGCATTCCGGCGAAACAAACAATCTATCACCAGGCCGGTTATGCCTCATACATCGACCTGCCGGTCATCCCTGTAAAATAAGCAGCCAAGGAGTAAACCGCCATGCAGGATAAAAAATACAGCAACTATTTCCTCACCGAACCGGCGTTGAGAAACCAGCCGAAGATACCGATGCCCTACCCGAGCGCCTACATCGACAGCGAACGCCACTTCGGAACCCAGACCAATTTCTCCATGGCCTGGAGATATATCACCGAACCCATGCTGTTCGACCGGATACCGCACTCGCACCCTTTCGATGAGTTCCTCTGCTTCATGGGCGGCAACCTGGAAAACATGTTCGACTTCGATGCCACTATTGAACTGTCCATGGGCGAAGAGTGCGAGGTGTACCTGATCGAACAGGCGGCCGTGGTCCATATCCCGGCCGGTTTCGTGCATACGCCACTGACCTTCGCGCGCGTGGACAAGCCGGTACTCTTCCACCCCATCGCCCTGACCCCGGCGTATTACAGCAAGTTCGGAGAGAACATCAAGTTCCACAAGAAACCGTAACGACCATGAAACTCAACGACGGCGTCATGCTCATCACCTACCCGGACAGCCTGGGCAGGAACCTAGCTGAGCTGGAGCTTGTGCTGGAACGATTCTTCCCGGGATCTGTTGCCGGCCTGCATATTCTGCCGTTCTATCCGTCCTCCGGGGACCGGGGGTTTTCTCCGACGCGGTATGATGTCGTCAGCCCCGAATTCGGAAGCTGGAATGATCTCGCCCGGCTCTCCGGGAAGTACTACCTGATGTACGATTTCATGATAAACCACCTGTCGGCTGAATCGTTCGAGTTCCGTGACTTTATCGACAAGAAAGATGACTCCCCCTACGCGGGCATGTTCATCCGGTACCGGGATTTCTGGCCGGGCGGAGAGCCGTCCGAAGAAGACATCGCCCGGATCTACAAGCGAAAGCCCCGCGCGCCGTATATCGACGTTCACTTCCGGGACGGCACGGGGGAAAAGGTCTGGTGCACATTCGGGGACGACCAGATAGATCTCGACCTCCGGAACGAGGCGGCCTGGCGCTTCATCGAAGAGAACCTGCGGACACTGTCACGACGTGGCGCCGCCGTTATCCGCCTCGACGCCGTCGCTTACGCCACCAAAAAAGCCGGGACGGCCTGCTTCTTCGAGGAACCGGAAATATGGGATATCATGGAGCGTGTCAGGTCCATACTGTCACCTCACGGCGTGGAAATCCTGCCGGAGGTCCACGAGCATTACTCCCTCCAGATGAAAATGGCCGCGAAAGGGTACCGGGTCTATGACTTCGCGCTGCCCATGCTCCTGCTCGACGCACTCCGCACCGGCGACCCTGCCTATCTCGTCAGTTGGCTCCGAATATGCCCCCGCAATCAGTTCACAACACTGGACACCCATGACGGCATCGGCGTGTTGGATGCCAGAGACCTCCTGCCCGACGACCGGGTCCAGAAGGTTAAAGATAACATTTTCTCTAACGATAATGTTGTGAAACGGATACACAGCTCGCCCGACTACCACAGCCTGGATGTCTACCAGGTCAACTGCACGTATTACTCGGCGCTCGGCAACGACGATGACGCATGCCTGGCGGCCCGCGCCGTCCAGATGTTCGCCCCCGGCATTCCGCAGGTCTACTATGTCGGGTTGCTGGCCGGGAAAAACGACGTCGAACTCGTGGAAAAGACCAAAAACGGGCGTGACATCAACCGTCACGGGTATACGCTCGAAGATATCGAGCGTGAATGCGAACGCCCGGTCGTGCAGAAAATACTCAAGCTCCTGCGGTTCCGTAACGAGTTCCCGGCCTTCGGCGGAAACTGTGAGGCCCACGCCGAAGGGTCTGTCCTGACAATAGAACGTACCGGCGGCGGGTGTTCCGCTGTGCTGACGGCTGATGTAAAAACGCACGCCTTGTCCATAAGGTATTCCGGCCTGGATGGAAAAGAACAGGCGCTCAGTTTATAGTCGAGGAGGAAAGCCGATGAAAGTCAGAGAGATCGTTGAGATTGTCCTGAGACTGAACGGGGAAAAGCTCATAGAACCCACCTGCGATCAATTGATAGAAGGTGATTGGGACCAGGAAGTCACCGGCATCATCACCACCTTCATGGCAACGGTAGAAGTCATCCACAAAACGATCGAATTGGGCTGCAACCTCATAATTACTCATGAGCCGACCTATTTCACCGGCTGGGACAAACTTGAATGGCTCCGGGATGATCCCGTTTACCATCGCAAAAGGGCTTTGATCAATGACAACGGGCTGACCATCTGGCGGTACCACGACCACATGCATAATGGCAACGGTGACCTGATCTATGACGGCCTGCTCGAGACCCTGGGCTGGAAGCCCTACCTCAACAGGTCACTGCCCCACCCGCACTGCTACACGATACCTCCCACGTCCATGGCGGACCTCGTGGAGTTTTTCAAGCAAAAGCTGGGTCTGAATATCCTCCGCGTTATCGGCAGGACGGACATATCCTGCACCCGCGTAGGCATACTGGTCGGCGGCGGGAGCCTCGGCCTCGGAGATGAGAAGATGCCGGCCGCGCTGATGCATGAGCAACAACTCGATGTCATGGTTTGCGGCGAGATCACGGAATGGACGCTGAGCGCATACGTTCGGGACGCTGCCGCCATGGGCTTCAATAAGGCCATGATCATCGTCGGTCACGAACGGAGCGAGGAACCCGGCATGAAAAGATTGCCAGACGCTCTGCAACCCCTCGTGAAAGATATCCCGGTGAAGTTTATCGATGCAGGCGAACCGTTTATTTATGTCTAAGCTGGCTGATGCTTTTCCGAGAACTCCCGGAATGGAGACTGAATAGGGCTGGCTGACAGCCTCATAACACGTCTTCGGAACAAAGTTGACGATTGATGCCGGGACAATATACGCTTTTTCTGAAGTACTTTTAAGGAGCCCTGTATGATAGCCGCCGATGAAGAACGCCGCCAACGGATTGAAACCCTGCGGGAAAAGATTATCAGTGAGACCGGGAAGTCACCGGAGCAATTATATGCCGAGAGAGAACAGCGTATACGCGATGCCTGTGCCTTACGGAAACCGGACCGCGTTCCCCTATTGATCATGGCCGATACCGGCAGGTTCTCCGGCCTGTCCCGCTCGGCAGCTTATTACGACCCCTTTCGCTGGAACGAAGCGGTCATCGATACCACCCTTGAATTCGAACCGGACGCGGGCATGGGAGATTTCGGTACGTCCGGTACCTGCTGGGAACTCCTCGATGTAAAAAACCGGCTCTGGCCGGGCGGCCCGCTGCCCGAAGATTACATGTACCAGTTCGTCGAAGGCGAATATATGAAGGCGGAGGAATATGACCTCTTACTGACGGACCCTTCGGACTTCATCATCAGGTACTACCTGCCGCGCATTTACGGTGTGCTGGCTCCGCTGGGGAAACTGCCGCCTCTCAATAGCCTGTATATGGGCTTTGAAGGACTGACCGGGTTGTTTTCCAGTCCGGAATTCATACAGCTTGGTGAGAAATTACGGAAAGCCGGAGAGGCACTTGAGACCCATCGCCGCATGGCCGGCGATCTTCTGCGGTCCATGAACCGGCTCGGTTTCCCGCAATTCTCCTATTTCGGCAGCGTCGGCGGCGCCCCGTTCGATACCGTGTCCAGCTTTTTCCGGGGCATGAAAGGCTCGATGGCTGACATGTACCGCCGCCCGGAAAAATTACTGCAGCTCTGCGACAAAGTGCTCGAAATGAAGATTGCGTCTACCGTAGCAGTGGATCCCGCGGACAAGGACTACCCGAAACACGTCGGGATCCCGCTCTGGCGCGGTGATAAAGTATTCATGTCGGATGCCCAGTTCAGGAAATTTTACTGGCCCGGCTTGAAAAAAGCTTTGCAGGCATCCATCGACCTGGGGTACATCCCTATCCCCGGTTTCGAAGCCCACTTCGGCGAGCGCCTTGAATGCCTTCTTGAATTACCGAAAGGGAAGTTCTGCGCCTATATCGACCATTCTGATGTGTTCCAGGCCAGGGAGATTCTGGGAGGACATGCCTGTTATATCGCCTGCGACCCCCCTTCTCTGAAGTTCGCTCCGTTGAAAGAGGTCGAGGCCTACTACAAGAACCTTATCGATAAATGCGCCGGAGACGGCGGGTTAATCATCATACTGACTTTACCGGAAACAGCCAGCCGGGAAGAACTCAAAGCTTTTATCAGAAACATAAAAGAATATGCTGTGTACAAATGACTTTGAGGCTGAAGTTTCAACTATACCCGGTTTCATGACAACCGGCTTAAGTTCAGTCTTGCCCGATTAGTCCGAGTTTCAACAGACGGGAACGTATGCCGCCTGGCATTCGTCCGAGCATGCCGGCGATTTCAGTAATTGACATACCGCCGTTGAAGAGGTTCTCCAGCATCGCTTCTTCATCGGCGGTCCACTTTTTATAGGCGGAAGGATGTGTCTCGCGGATTTTTTCCACCGAGTATGATGTTGGGACTTCTGGTTCCTTGTCCTTCTCCGGCATCGTTCTCAACTGCTCGAGGGCCTGTTCGGAGCTTTTCATCAGTTCCCGGTCCAGGAGCAGCGCCTCCTCATTTATCTTGAGGGCCATATCGTTGATCCCCAGTACCCGCAGACCTTTGAGAGACCGTACCCGTGACAGCGCCACGTATCCCATTCCTTTTTCGAAGCACTTTGAGAGATCGACCTCGGCCGCATCGAGAGTCATTCCCTGGCTCTTGTGGACGGTGATCGCCCAGGCCAGTCTGAGCGGTATCTGCGTCAATTGCGCCAGCGTTTTCCCATTCTCTTCGATGCTCCACGTTGCCGGTTCGGCGATGATCTCGTCACCATTGAGTAATTCTACTGCCGGATAACCGCGCTCATTGAAACCGCTTACTTTCCCAAGTGTGCCGTTCACGTAGCCTTTTTCAAAATTGTTCTTGACGAACATGACCGCGGCGCCTGTTTTCAGCACCAGCTTCTCCGGCGCCAGGCAGCCTTTTTTCAGGGCCTCCGCAATTGTCGGGATACCGGCTATTTCAGACATATACAGATGGCCTTCGCTATCGATCACGGCCAGTTCTCGCTGGTTTTGCGAATCTACATTAACATTGTGTGTATAAAGCTTGACGTACCTGCTCGTCGGCCCCGGTGACAGCGTGTTGAAATAGCACCGCCGCAGGCGCTCCATAACGTCCCCATCGGCAGAAGCATCGCGGATAGCATTCAAAATGTCGAGGTACTCCTGATCGCCATGGCGGTATTGTTCGTGAAGGTAGCAGACCATCAAACCAAGGTTTTTCCAGGTCGATGATTGGTAGACCGGCCGCGGCGCCGGTTCACCGTAAGCGGCCACTGGCGGTAACTGGAAAAAGTCGCCGCACAGCACGACCTGCATACCGCCGAAAGGCTCTGAATTTCCCCGGGCGTACCGCATGATGGTTTCTATCAAGTCGAGCCGGTCTGCATCGAGCATGGAAACTTCATCGATGATGAGCGTTTCTGTTTTCAAAAAGCGCTGCCGGAACCGTTTTTTCTCCAGGATCGCATTGACATCCCTCTCAGAAGCTGTCCTCAGCAGCCCGATCCCCGCCCAGGAATGGATGGTGATGCCCTCCAGGTGCGTTGCCGCTATGCCGGTTGAAGCGGTTATGCCCGCCGGTATCCGTTCATCTTTCAGGTATTGAATGAACTCATTCAAGACATACGTCTTACCGCTGCCGGCGGCTCCGGTCAGGAACACGTTCGCGCCGCTCTTGAGTATCTTTAACGCTTCTGCCTGTAACACAATACCGTCATCTTTGAAGAATGACCTAACAGTCCTTCACAACAAATTACGAACATTTGCTCTGCTACCATAATAGTGCTCTTTACACTTTAAGTCAATCCAATATCGGGAATATTCACCATGTTTGTATAAGCAAAAATATCTGCTAAATGTGAGCGCAGGTTAATAAGATGGGGCCAGGGCCCCATGTGTGTTATCCCGCCGGCGTTACTCTCTTGATACGCTTTTGCATCACAGCGAGTGGAAGCATAATAGTATGGCCGCAGGTGTTGCAGAGCAGGCTGACATCCGCGCCCGGTATGACCACGGTCCAGTCATAGCCGCCGCATGGGTGCGGCTTCCGAAGCGTGAGAACGTCCCCGGTCTTGAGTTCCAGGGCCAACGTTAGCCCCCGGCGTCGAGGACGGTGTTGATGGCATCGCGGGTCTGTAGGGCAGCCTTCCTGGCAGCCTCCGCAAAGTCTTTACCCTTCGAGGCGTAGAGGATCTGCCGCGATGAATTGATGATGGTCCTCTCCCGCCGTGCGTCTGTGCCGTACAAGACGGTCTTTTCCAGTTCGCCGCCCTGCGCGCCCACGCCGGGTATCAGGAGGACAACCTCCGGATAACGTTTCCGGATGAGCTTCAATTCCTCGGGATACGTGGCGCCGACCACCAGGCCCAGGTTGCCGGCGGTGTTCCACTCATTGACCTTCTCCGCGACAACCTCGAATAAATGCCGTTTCTTCCCATCTCCCTCACAGACCAATGACTGGAAATCTACCGCCCCCGGATTGGAGGTGCGGCAGAGGATGATGACGCCCCGGTCCGTGTAATTCATGAAAGGTTCCAGGGAGTCACGGCCCAGATAAGGGCTGGCGGTCACCGCGTCCGCATTATAGTGCTCGAAGACACTCAAGGCATAGGCTCTGGCCGTGTTGCCGATGTCACCTCGCTTCGCATCCAGGATGACGGGAATGCCGGCAGGAATATGCTCGCGGGTGCGGAGCAGGGCTTCCAGACCTTTTGCGCCCATCGCTTCATAGAACGCTATGTTCGGTTTGTAGGCGCACACAAGATCCCGGGTTGCGTCGATGATCTCTCTGTTGAACGTAAAGACATCGAGGCCGGGGGGCATCATCATTGGGTCGGTATCGAGGCCGATGCAAAGCAGACTGCGGTTGGCACGGCTGCATTCGGCCAGTTTCCGGGTAAAACTCATGGCGACCTCACAGGCCAACACGCTGCGCCATGCCGGAATCCGCAGTACATGAAAGTCTCTTTATTCGAAAGCGTTGACGACCTCGTACTGGGTAGTGCGGGCTTCCTCGGGAAGCATGTTGGAGAGTATTTTTTCCATGGCCATGGTGTGGCTGCACAGCTTCCAGTTAGAGAAAAATTCACAGGTGCAATGCCACTGGCCGTTTTCAAGGGATACGTGGTAATCGCTATTTTCACCGTGGAACCTGAGGGAGAAGCTTTCGAAGGTAATCCGGTCCTTTTCCTGGGCATAGCGCCTGGCTTTTTCAATTTTACCTATCAGGCTGGACTGCATCTTCTTACCTCCTAAAAAAATCGGAAGGGCACTGCCCTTCATTGAACGGCAATGCCCTCCGGATGGTCAGACGTTCCTGACTGAATCGTCCGGTTGTTATACACCATCTCTTTATCTATCTTCATCACTTAAAATTTTACTCCCTTTTTGGGGACATTTCCACCGCCGTCACTCGTACTCTGAGAGGGTTTTTCCGGATACCAAATATTTTTCGGGAAATAATGGCTGGCTCTCAACCGGAGTGCATGTTGGTACGGTTGCCGGTTAGGCCTGCGTCAGGTAAGTTCTCACTGGCAGCCTCTTGTAGCTTCCGGCAATCCAATACCTTCGCCCGATGCTGATATGTTTTTTGCTGATATGTTCTTACCTGTCAGATTGCCACCGTGGTATACTTATAAACAGCTATGGCACGAATTAGAAAAAAGCGCATCGGCGTCCTGACCGGCGGAGGAGACTGCTCCGGCCTTAATCCTGCTATCAAGTGGGTAGTCAAGACGGCCATGGACGAGCGTCTCGAATTCGAACGCAGTGTTCGCTATGAAGTACTCGGCATCCGCGACGGCTGGAAAGGCCTGGTCGGTGTAGACCTGTCTTCACCGGATACCCAGGGCAGTATCGTCGAACTCAACCCGGATATCGTCCGCACGTGGGACCGCTACGGCGGCACCATGCTCGGGACTTCCCGGCAAAGCCCGTTCGACCCCGAGAACGACCAGTCCGAGCTGGTCATCCGGAACGCGGAACGGCTCGGGCTTGAAGCTATCATCGTCCTCGGCGGAGATGGCACCCTGGCCGGCGCCAAAAGACTTGCCGATGCCGGCGTCAATATCGTCGGTATCCCCAAGACCATCGATAAAGACTTGCCTGGGACTGATTACACACTGGGTTTCGAGACTGCTCTCAATGTCATCGTGGAAGAAGTAGACCGGCTGCGGACCACCGCCGGATCGCACAAGCGCATCTTCGTGGTGGAGACCATGGGCAGGACGGCCGGATGGCTGGCCCTGGAAGGCGGAGAAGCTTGCGGCGCCTACATTATTCTCATTCCGGAATGTGATTTTTCCATCGCCAGGGTGAACGACCTGGTACTGGAGGGACGGCGGGAAGGGACCCGCTACGAGATTATCCTGGCGGCGGAAGGGGCCAAGCCCATCGGCGGCACGGAAGTTACAAAAAAACCTGGCGAAGACGCTTTCGGGAACAAGGCACTGGGAGGCATCGGGGAAGTGCTCGCCAAACAGATAGAGCAGGGTACGGGTCTAGAAACACGCAGCGTCGTGCTCAGCCATCTTCAGCGTGGCGGGGCGCCATGCGCTTACGACCGCCGCATGGGCCGTTACTTCGGCATCGCCGCCGTGGACCTTGTCGTCCAGCAAAAATACAACAACCTGGTCTGCCTGTGTGACGGCAAGATATCCTATAAACCGCTCGCCGATATATACGGGCACCTTAGCCTGGTTGACCCGGATACCCAGTATGACAAAGATCGATATAACGGGCGCCGCACCATGTTCGGCAGCCCGAGAAGGAAGCAGGCACTCGTATGAAGACAGCAGACATCGATGCATTGGAACAGCAGTCCGTATTCGGCAAGGACGCAGCCTCCGTCCGGGAAAGCCGGGCGGCCATCCGCAAGATGGCGGCTGAAAAAGGTATTTATCCCGCCAGCATCCAGGCCCTGTATGAAGCCGCCGGTAAGCGGGTCTATGCCAACAAGACCGTCCCCGCTATCAATATTCGCGGCATCACTTACGATGTCGCCAGGGCGGTTTTCCGCGCCCTCCTCAAACACCAGGCCTGGGCCTGCATCTTCGAACTGGCCCGCTCTGAGATGACCTACACACGTCAATCACCGGACGAATATGTCGTGTCCCTTATGGCCGCCGCTCTCGCAGAAGGCTATAGCGGCCCCCTGTTCGTCCAGGGAGATCACATACAATTCAACCGCAGCAAATACCATGATGACCCCGGGAAAGAAACTGAAACCGTCAAAGCGCTCGTTAAGGACGCCATTGAAGCCGGTTTTTATAACATCGATATCGATGCCTCCACGCTGGTCGATATCGATAAACCGACGCTCGAAGCGCAGCAGGACCTGAATTCGTCAGTCACCGCCGATATGACGAAGTTCATTCGCAGCATCGAACCAAAAGGTGTGACCGTCTCGATCGGAGGAGAGATCGGCGAGATCGGTAAAGGCAACAGTACCGTCGAAGAACTCCGGGCATTCATGGAAACCTATTACAAATACCTCGGCAGCGATATCAGAGGGATATCTAAAATCAGCGTCCAGACCGGGACTTCTCACGGCGGCGTCGTCCTGCCGGACGGCACGCTGGCGAAAGTGAAAATAGACTTCGATACCTTGAAAAACCTGTCCGCGGCTGCCAAGGATAAACATGGTCTCGGCGGCGCCGTACAGCACGGCGCTTCCACATTGCCGAATGACGCCTTTGACATGTTCCCTAAAGTCGATACCCTGGAAGTCCACTTGGCAACCGGGTTCCAGAACATCATTTATGACAGTCCCAAGTTCCCCAAAGACCTCCTGAAAAGGATCAACGAGGACATCAAGCAGCGTTATAAGGACGAATGGAAAGAAGGCGAGACCGAGGAGCAATTTATTTACAAGACGCGTAAGAAATCCCTCGGTGATTTCAAGAATGAACTCTGGAACCTGCCGGCGGACGCTAACGAAGCGATCATGCAGGAACTGGAAGACCAGTTCTCACTGCTCTTTGAGAAACTGGCGGTAACAAACACTCGAGACCTGGTGGAAAAATATATCAAACCCGTCGTGTAGTATCCTACTACCCATCAGGGCATGTAAAAAGGCAGGATATTCCGCGCGGAGTATCCTGCCTTTTTATGTAAACCAAAAATACCGGCCTACTTTTTGCCGATTCTGAACATCTTGGTGCCGCAGGACGGGCAGACACCCTGCGTCGCCGGTTTGCCATTCTTCATGGTGATGGCTTTGGGATCTTTCATTTGTTTCTTAGCGCGACATTTGACGCAATAGGCTTCCATGAGACCTCCTTCCCTTCAAAGCTATTTTCATCTACAATAACCTATTGCTAGGCTCGTGTCAAGCCTATTCCACAGGTAAATTTTCTATCTACAGGCGTGAACAGCTACTCAGGACGGGTTTTCACGCTCAAACCTTACCAGAAAGTACTAGCTGTGAATCCAATTAAACCTTCTCCCGAATATGCTATACTGGAGCGAGACCAGCGAGGACAAGACTATGACTAGAACACAAGTATTCGTTGACGGACAGCATGGTACTACCGGCCTGCAGATCCATGAACGTCTCCGGGCGCGGGAGGACATTGAATTCCTCAGCATCCCGGATGACCGGCGCAAAGACCCTTCAGCCAGAAAGGAATACCTGAACAGGGCGGACATCGTTTTCCTCTGTCTGCCGGATGATGCCGCGCGGGAATCCGTATCGCTCATCGACAACCCGAACGTCTGCGTCATCGATGGCTCCACCGCCCATAGGGTAACGCCCGGCTGGGTGTACGGCCTGCCGGAGATGCGACCGGAACAGCGGGCGCAAATCAAAGCCTCCAAACGCATCGCGGTTCCCGGTTGCCATGCTACCGGTTTCGTAGCCATCCTTTACCCGCTGGTGGCCGGGGGGATCGTGCCGCCGGACTACCCGGTTACCTGCCATACCACCGCCGGCTACAGCGGTGGGGGAAAATCGATGATCGCGGATTACGAAAACCCGGACTCACCGGATTACATCAAGAAGCCGCGACCGTATTCGCTGGCGTTGAACCACAAACACGTCCCGGAGATGACCAGGATTGTCGGCCTGGCCCGTGCGCCGATCTTCGCCCCCACCGTGGTGAACGTCTACCGCGGCGAGATACTTTCCATCCCGCTGGTGGCCAGCTACCTGGGCAGGAAGATGACAGCCGGGGAAATCCGGGAATTCCTGGCGGATTACTACAAGGGTGAACAGTTTATCCGGGTCATTCCCTACCCGGCAGACGAGTATCTGAAGAACGGCTTTATGACGTTTGATGACTGCAACGGAACGAACGACCTGGACATATTCGTCTTCGGGAACGAGGAACGGATATTGCTGTCAGCCCGGTTCGATAACCTGGGTAAAGGGGCATCCGGAGCGGCAGTGCAAAACATGAACATCGTCCTGGGACTGCCGGAAGAAACGGGACTTCGGTAGTCACCAGGGTTTAAGTATAGATTTCACAAGTCCACTGCTGGGCGGACCAAAGTGCAACGACGTCCGCTGGCCCCATCTCATAAACCTGCAAGAATCCTGCCAAGCCGGCAAGGTCTTCGCCTTGCACCCGTTTTTAACCTCTGCTTTGTGGTTCAGAGATCTGAGTTTTGAGTTCTCACCCACCTGTATCCCGCTTCACCCGCTCGAGGTATCCCGCCATTAACAACCTTGTGATTGCGCCGGGTTTGCCGTTGCCAATCATTATTTCCTTGCCGGCGATACCGACGATCTCCACCAGCGGCATGACCTCGATAACCGCACTCGTCATAAACCCCTCGTCGAAGTCATTCAGGGACTCGGGAGGTATTTCTTCCTCGGACACACTGATCCTGTGCTCGGCGGCTATCTCCATCACCAATTGCCGCGTGATACCCGGCAGGATGCCGCTCTCCAGGGTCGGGGTGACCAGCACGCCTTTCCTGGTGAAGAACACGTTGCTGTTGCCGCCCTCCGCGATGCAGCCCTTGTCGTTGAACAGTATGGACTCGTCGAGGCCCATCGCCGCCGCTTCCTTGCGCGCCAGCACCGTTACCAGGTAATTATTCGACTTGATGCCCGCCAACGCTGAGTCTGCGCAACGCCGCACTGAAGATACCCCCGCCCGGTAACCGCGGGCATACACTTCTGCGGCGATGCCTTTGAACTCTCTGACATGCACTACGATTGTTGGCTTTCCTCCGGTTGGATCCCAGGGCATGGATGGAGCGTCGCCGCCGGTCACGGTGAGGCGGACCCTTGCCTCGGTCAAATGATTGGCCTGCACCGTCTCCCGGCAAGCGGCAATAAGATCGATGCCCCGCAGGTCCAGCCCGATAGCCGCCGCTCCATTCTTCAAACGTTCCATGTGCGGCCCAAGGAGAAAGATGGTCCCGTTGTACGCGCGCATAGTCTCAAAGAGGCCGTAGCCGTAGAGAAACCCGTGGTCGAAGACGGATATCTTCGCCTCATCCCGTGGTACCAGATCACCGTTAATGTACACTAGTTCAGTCATTCCCTGCTCCGAGTCTGAGGAAATTCTCTAATATCGCCTGTCCGTCCCGTGTCATGATAGACTCCGGGTGGAACTGGATGCCCTCCACCATCCCTCGCCGGTCCCGTACCGCCATGATGATGCCGTCTTCCGTCCGGGCGGAGACCTCCAGCGTGGGCGGCAGTGTGGCGGGATCGATGACGAGCGAATGGTACCGCCCGCCGGGCAGCGGCGACGGTATGCCCTCGAAGACCGTCCTTCCATCGTGGTATATCAGCGATTCCTTCCCGTGCATCGGCAGCTTTGCCCGTGTCACCACGCCGCCGTAAACATACCCGATACACTGGTGGCCGAGACAGACCCCCAGGATGGGAATAATGCCCCGGAAACGACGGATGACATCGTTGGAAATGCCGGCCTCAAGCGGCGTACAGGGACCGGGCGAAATAATGATGTGGCTTGGTTTGAGTTCGGCGATTTCATCGAGAGTGATCGCGTCATTGCGATAGACGACCGGTTCCTGGCCCAGTTCCCCGAGGTACTGGACAAGGTTGTAGGTGAAGGAATCGTAATTATCAATGAGCAGAATCATGCAACCTCGTTCGGCGAGTCCTCATCGGACGAGGCTTCGTCCGGCGCGGCCAGTCCCAGGGCGGCCATCAACGCCCGGCCCTTGTCCAGCGTTTCTATGTACTCGGAATCGGGCTCTGAATCGTAGACGATGGCCCCGCCGACCTGGAAGTAGGCTTTGCCATCCTTGACGATGATAGTGCGGATAACGATGTTCAGGTCCATGTCCCCGTCGAAGCCGATATACCCCAGTGAGCCGGTGTAGACGCTGCGGCGGGTCGGCTCAAGCTCATCGATGATCTCCATGGCTCGCACTTTGGGCGCACCGGTAATGGAGCCGCCGGGGAAACTGGCCTTGAGCAGGTCGATAACACCGCAGCTTTCCCGCAGCCGGCCTTCCACCGTTGAGGTCAGGTGAAAGACGGTCGGCCAGGTCTCCAGAATGGCCAGTTCCGTGACCTTCACCGTGCCGTAACGGCAGACGCGGCCGATGTCGTTCCGCTGGAGGTCCACGATCATGATGTTCTCGGCGCGGTCCTTGCGGCTGGTGAGCAGGCTCTCCCCCAGCGCCCGGTCCTCTTCCGGAGTTTTACCGCGCGGCCTGGTGCCCTTGATGGGCCGCGTCTCCACGCGGTCCCCGGTCAGCTTCATATACCGTTCAGGAGACGCCCCGACGATACTGACACCGTCGAAATTGAAATAGTTGGCGAACGGGGCCGGGTTGATTGCCCGCAGACGGCGGTAAAGCTCGTACGGAGCGACCGAGATGTCCGCCTCGAACCGCTGGGAAAGATTGACCTGGAAGATGTCCCCGGCGCAGATGTATTCACGGGCCCTCTCGACGGCTTCCAGGTAGGCCTCGTGGGTGAAATTGGACTTGAGAGTACCTTTCCCGGCTGAAGACTTGTCTCGTTGTACAACCGGTGGATTCGATATCAACGATTGCAGCTCTTCGAGCCGTTTCAACGCCCTTTCCCGGCGTTCTTCCGTGCCTCGTCCCGGCAGACCGGTGGAAATGGTCCAGGCCCGGTTTTCCAGATTATCGAAGGCTACCAGGGCATCGTAGAAACAGAGGTAACACTCCGGCAGGTGCAGGTCGTCTATAGCGGAGGCAGGGAGTTTTTCAATGAAATGGCAGAGATCGTAGCTGAAATAGCCGACCGCTCCGCCGTTGAACGGCACCGGCGAATCGATCTTCTCAAGCCGGTATTCTTCCAACAGTCCACCGAGGACATCGAGCGGGTCTCCCCACCGTGTTTGGATGACTTTATCATTGAAAAGTGTGATCTCATCGCCCCGGCTGCGCATGACGAGGAAGGGATCGCTGCCCATGAAGGACCAGCGGCCCAGTTTTTCCGGGTCCATGCCCCCATCCAGGAAAAAGCTGAAAGGGCGTTCTGCAAACGCCTCGAAGCATTCCGCCGCCGTCACGGCCGGGCTGATTTCCCGGATGACCGGGTACTTCCTCTCCATTGTCATCCCACCAGCGTCTTCATTGCCCTGCCGAGGCGCTCGATGCCGGTGCGTATCGTGGATTCATCCATACAGGAGAAATTGAGCCGCATATCATTGCTCTCTCTCCGGTTAACGTAAAAGGGATCGCCGGGTACAAAGATGACTTTGTCCTTGAGGGCATGGTCAAGCAGCGCCCGGCTGGAGAACCCTTGCGGCAGCGCCGCCCAGATGAACATACCGCCCTGCGGGTGGGTATGGGTTACACCCGGTGGGCAGAAATCGTCCAGGCTTTCCAGCATGGCGTTGAGTTGCCGCCCGTAGCAGTCCCGGATAAGCCGTATGTGGGCCTCAGTGTCGTTATCGACCAGGTACTGGTAGGTGGTCATCTGGATGAACTGGGTCGTATGGAGATCGGCCGCTTGTTTGGCGATAAGTAGTTTATCCATGAGGTCGTCCGGCGCGGCTATCCACCCGAGCCGGAACCCCGGCACCAGCGTCTTAGAAAACGTCCCGAGCAGGACCGTCTGGTTGGGCAGGAACGTCTTGAACGACGGCACGGGTTCACCAGCATAACGCAGTTCTCCGTATGGGTCATCTTCCATGAGGTACAAACGGCTGCCTTCCAGCACCTCCGCCACGGCGCGCCGGTTTTCCTCCGGATAGGAGATACCGGAAGGGTTCTGAAAGTTCGGTACCGTATACATCAGCCTGGGTCTGGCTTTACACATGATCTTCTTCAGCGCGGCTGTGTCCATGCCGTCGTCGGTGACCGGTACGGGGTGATAGGTCGGTTTATAGAGTGAGAACGCCTGGATGGCGCCCAGGTAGCCCGGCTCTTCGATGATGATATCGTCACCCTCGTTGACGATGACCTTCGCCATCAGGTCCAGCCCCTGCTGGGAGCCGGTAGTGATGAGGATATCGTCCGGTGTGAATTGGAGACCCTGCTTCCGGTAGTTCTCAACGATGAGTTCTCGCAGTTTGAGAAACCCTTCCGAATTCGCATATTGCAGGGCGTCGCTGCCGTAGATATCAAAGACCTTCGCCGAAGCCTCTTTCAGGGCCGCTACCGGGAACAGATCGCGGTTAGGGAGACCACCGGCAAAGGAGATGATGGAGTGGTCGATGGCGACCTTGAGTATCTCCCGTATGAATGACCTCGGCACATCCGCAATGCGGTCTGAAAACATGCCTTTCATATGAGTCTCCCTTTGCAGATTAGGAGGGGTGATTCCTTTCTTCATTATAGTTGTTTACCAGAGAGCGGTTAAAGTAATTGGATTGTCAATTTACTAAAGAAACGTTAATCTATGGTACAATCGTTCTGTGATTTGGGGAATAGTGATACCGATAG
>CAZPSP010000005.1:0-43433 GCA_964589285.1 uncultured Dehalococcoidaceae bacterium
TTTGTTGAAAATAACTGACATTTTTGTGATGTCGGTTTGCGACAACAGGTCCATTCGGGAAGCTCATCTGTGAGGGGGTTTATATGGAGTGAAGCGCTCTGATGAGTTTGTCCGTTTCTCCGGGTGTTCCGACACTTATCCGTATGGATGTTTTGAAGTTCCGGACCAGTACGCCTTTTCTTTCCAGCGCGTCATGGAGGGCGGAGGCTTCACCGTCTTTGACAAGGCAAAAGATAAAGTTGGCCTGTGAAGGAAACGGTGTGAGGAAGGGTATCTTTTTCAATTCAGCGAACAGGCGCTCGCGTTCATTGACAATGTCCCTGATGCGCGCCTGGAGATAATCTATGTCCGCCAGAGACACCTTGACCGCCAGTTCCGCTGCCGCGCTGACGTTGTGCGGTATCTTGATGGCCATGAGGCAATCGGCGATGCTCTGGGGGAACACTCCGTAACCGACCCTCAGGCCGGCTAGTCCGGCCCATTTGCTGAAAGAACGGAGGACGATGAGGTTATCGTACTCGTTCACCAAGGGCATGGATGTCTCGCCGCTGAACTCATAATAGGCTTCATCGACGATCACCGGCACACCGGTCTCCAACAGCCGGCGAATATCGGACTGCGAAGTGATATTCCCGGTGGGATTATTGGGAGTGGCCAGGAAAATCAGTTTTGTGTTTGTCGTCACCGCGGACAAAATTGTATTGGTATCGATACAAAAATTAGCATCGCGTGGTATGTTAACGAGCTTGCCGCCGTACATCTCGGTGGAAAAGCGGTACAGGTCGAACGTGGGCGGGCAATTGATGGCCTCGTCCCCGGGACCGACGAAGATCCTGACGAGGTAATCGATCAGGGTATTGCTGCCATGCCCGGCGACGATGCGTTCCGCCGGCACGCCGGCGTACTCTGAAATGCTGTTCCGCAAAGTCCACTGGCCGTTGTCCGGGTAAACGTGATACTCCGGTTTCTCCGCCAGCGCCTGCAGCACGCGGGGCGAGCACCCGTACGGGTTCTCGTTGGCGTTCAGCTTGACGACTTCATCCTGGGGGACCTCTATCTTACCTTCCAGGGTGTCCGGCGATGTGCTGGCGCTGTACCCGTCAAAATTCCTGAAGCGCGGGTGAATGAACCGTTCGATTCCGGATGGTGTTTTCATCGTCATTCCTTTTCGTCAATGGCTTCCAGGCGCATTTCCACCGCCCGGGCGTGGGCATCCAGACCTTCCGCCCTGGCAATGACCGAAGCCGCTTTGCCGAGTTCACGGATGTCTTTTTCGTCCGTTTTAACAACGGTCATCAGCTTCACGAAATCCAGGATATTGAGCGGCGAACTGAACCGGGCCGTTCCTTCCGTCGGCAGGACGTGGCTGGGACCGGCGACGTAGTCCACGAGGACTTCGATGGCGTGTTCGCCGATGAACAGGCAGCCGGCGTTCTTTATCCGTCCCGCGTGCGATCCCGCGTTCTCCGTGACGATGCAAAGGTGCTCGGGAGCGAACCTATCGGCGAGTTCCAGCGCCTGTTCCATGGTTTCCACCACGGCGATGAGACCGCGTTTCTCCAGTGATTCGATAATGACTTCATGCCGGTCCAGTGTCTTGAGCTGGCGTTCTACTTCCTCGTTTACTTCCCCGGCGAGGCGTTGTGAGGTGGTAATCAGCATGGCCGTGGCAAGAGAGCCGTGTTCGGCCTGGCCGAGGAGGTCGGCGGCGCAGTAGGCGGGGTCGGCGGTATCATCGGCGACGATGATGACCTCGCTGGGGCCGTACAGCCCGTCGATGCCCACAGAGCCGTAGACGATCTTTTTCGCCAGCGTGACGTACATATTACCCGGCCCGCAGATCATGTCCACGCGGGGCACGGACTCCGTCCCGTAGGCCAGGGCAGCCACGGCCTGCGCCCCGCCGATGGAAAAGATGCGATTGACGCCGGCTATCTTTGCCGCCGCCAGGGTGACCGGCGAGACCTTGCCGGACCTGCCGGGCGGCGAGACCACGACAAGTTCCTTCACACCGGCGACACGAGCGGGAACGGCGGACATCAGGACCGAGGAAGGCAGCGGCGCCTGGAAACCCGGCGCCAGCACGCCGACGCGTTCTAGAGGCAGCATCACCCAGCCGAGGGAGCCGTCCGTTTTGTCCCTGACCAGCGCATTTTTCTGTTCCTGATGGAAAGCAGCGATGCGTTCCGCGGCGGTCTCCAGCGCATCACGCAGGTTGTTATCAATAGATGCATACGCCGCATCGATGTCTTTTGCCGGAACTTCCAGCGCACCGAGTTCGACGTTATCGAACCGCTTCGTATACTCCCGCACGGCGGCATCGCCGCGGAGGCGGACATCATTCACCCATTCCCGTATCCGGTCCTCCAGTTCGACGTTACCCACGCCGACCGGAGCGACCTCGCGGGAAAGGGCCTGTTTCGCGGCTTCGTAGCCATTGATGATCTTCATAGTTAACCTTGCGCCACCGCTTTTTCCAGCCTGGACCTGAAGCCTTCAATTATGCCGCGTTTTCGTTCATCACGGACCGCATCCGTATTAACGATGAGGCAGGCGGTGGACTCAAAGAGCGTTTCGACTATTTTTAAGTTATGCAGGGCGATGGTCCGGCCGGTCTCGGTGTTTTCAATGAGCACATCCGCGTCTTCCGGCAGGAAGGCCTCGGAAGCGCCGTACGTCGGTATCACGCTGTAGTGACCGAGGTGGTTGTTACGGCCGTAGGCGTCCGCTATGTTCACATATTCAGACGCGATGCGGAGCGGCCGGTCCAGCGCGGCGGCCCATTTTCTCAGTCCGGCGGTATCGGATACATCCAGGCTGTTGTGCACCACGGAAACGATGCGCACTTTACGCAGTTTCAGGTCCAGCAGTTCCGCGACCGGCGCCGAGGGAAACCTGTCCTTGAGTTCAGCGAGCCAGTCCCGGCCGGTAACAGCGAGGTCGAAGTTGCCGTTAGCGACCTGGAGCGGCATGTCCTGGGGGCGGATGACCTTGACCGTCATGCCCGCCACGCCGATGCCCGGGCGGCGTTCCCCTGTTTCCGAGGGATAATCCCGCATTTCGATGCCGGCCTCGTTGAGCAGCTTCACCGTTTGTTCCTGCTGGTGCCCGTCCGGCAGCGCCAGCCGGACCGGCTCCCGGCCGGCTGCTTTTTCCCGTGTTTTTTTACCTGGAGATACCATGCTCTGCCGCGGCGGTTCCGGAGCACGGTGTTCACCTGGCGGCAGGACGGCATAGATGGAAGAAACGATATCGCTCAACAGGTCGGTCTCCCACGCCCGCCGGTTAGCGATGAGGAAAGCGCTGTATTCCAGTTCCAGGAAGCAATCGCACATCCCTTTCTCACGCAGTTCGTCCGGACCCTCCGCAGAAAGGAGGACCAGTTCCGCGCTTTCCGGAGGGTATGCCTCGGCGGCGCCCCAGACCGGGAAGACATTGAAGCAGTCCAGCCGGTTTCTCAGGGCGAAGGCTTCCGCCAGGTTCGGGTATTCGCTGGCGATGCGCAACGGACTGCCGTTGGCGCCCCGGCACAGGCCGTCCATGGGTTCCGCGGAGGCCATAAAGAGATTGCCGCGCCCGTAATCCAGGTCCCGCACCTTGACAATATCGCTGCTGGGATATTTGACCAGGAGTTCCTGGATCCAGTCCAGGCAGCAGATGCCGAGGTCATAGTTGCCCATGGCTATCTGGATGGGGATATCCCGCTCATTGAAAATGCGTACCTGCAGGTCCGGGAAACGGGCGGATTTCGGGCGGTAAAAGCTGGCGCGGGAGTTGTATTCGTCGAGTTCCCATTCCGCTTTCTGAAGCACGCTCGCCGTCCGCCGGAGCAGCCGGCCCTTGGGCAGGGCTATCTTGACGGCCACAGCGCCTCCAGGCGGGCGAGGACTTCCGCCAGGGAACCGAATTTCTCCGACTTACCCTCGATGGTAACCGAAAATCCCGCCGCGACCGGTTCCACGACCGGCGCGACCGTATCCGCGCTCCTGCCCTGTTCGACGGCGTAACCGGCGCCGCGCAGTTCTCTTCCTGCCCGGAACACAGCGGGAACATCATTCCCCCTGACGATCACTTTCTTTGGAGCGGCAGTTCCGGATTCTCTATCTTTCATGATGTCCAGCAGCGCCGTCAGATACAGGGCAAAGCCCGCCGCCGGGACGTTCCCGCCTCCCATGGAGGAGATGAGGGCGTCATAGCGCCCGCCGCCGCCTACCTTCCGGTCCCCTTCGAAGAACTGGAATATCATGCCGGTGTAATACTCGAACCCCGCCCCGGAGGCGATATTGATCTCGTACCCGATACCGAGTTCATCCAGCACTTCAACGGACTTACTGAAGTCCTCCAGGCACGGTTTCAGGTCCGCCAGCGAAGCCGGTAAAGCGGCCTGCTGGTTCTCGAGAAAGGCCCGCGAACGTCCTTTCAGATACACGAGTGTTTCCAGCGCCTGCTTCAGGTCCGGAGCGTTGCGTCCGATTTCAGCGAGAGCGGTGGCGTCGCCGTCCAGGATGCGGTCGAACAGCCGGTGTTCTTCTTCCGGGTTCAGGCCGAGTTTTTCCAGCAGGGCCTTGATCACTCCGGCGTGAGAGAGGCGGACCGTGATGTTGCTGAAATCAAAAGCATCGAGGATGTCCAGAGATATGCGGATAAGTTCAGCGTCCGCGGCCGGAGAGCCGATGCCGATGAGCTCGCCGCCGCACTGCCAGCGTTCCCTGGCTTTATCGCTCCCGTCCTCGAACATGAAAACGTTCGTGGAATAAAAGAGCCGGGCTGGCTCGCCCGGCGACGTTTCCGTGTAGTACCGGGCTACCGGTATCGTTCCGTCAGGCCGGAGGACGACGCGTTCACCGCTCCAGCCGTCCCAGTCCAGGAACGAGTAGACCTTGCCGAGCTGCGCCGGGGTCAGCGTCCCCGCGGAGGTGAACAGATGCAGGTGTTCCAGCGTGGGCGTCCTGACTTCGCGGTAGCCCCAGGCGGTCAGAATGTCCCGGCAGGTATTCTCCACCGCGCGGAACTGCTCCATCTCCCGCGGTGAAAGGTCTCTCATTCCCTTGCATTTGCGGATTTTCATTGGTTTCCTTCAGAATTTTTAACAGGAATCTAGTAATAATGTACACTAAACCGGCGTTCAGATTCAATTGCGGAGCGGACGGGCGGCAGAACCATGGTCCGCCAGCCTCGTCCGTGAGTGCAATAGGACGGGTACACCATGAGCGGATAGGGGAACTGAAAAGGCGCAGGCGGCGATATTACCGGTGAGTGAGAATATTTTCCTAAAAGGTCAGTTGACAAGCGATGGGTGCTGCGCTACACTAGTCTGAAATTGTATCATTCACGATAAATCAACCGTCAGGAACATAGTTATTACAGTCTTGCCGGAAAGGAGGTAGTACAGGTTACACACACACTGTTTCTAATCTCGTGAAAAGAGAGGTTGCGCGATAATGAAAAGGTTTTTATTTCTTGCATTGATTTCCATTCTCTTGGCCGGATTGTTCCTCAGCAGTTGTAGCTCTGATACCACTACTTCCACTACTTCGACAACGACTTCAACAACGACGACGACGACAACTTCATCCTCCGCCGCCACGAGCACGACAACGTCTAAACCGAGCCCGACACAGACCGCCACGACTACCGCAACCGGCGCGGAGCAGTACGGCGGCACGTTCGTCTGGGTTCACAACGGCGGCATCACCCAGATCGGCGCCATCGCCGATAACCTGGGCATACCCGCCCAGCGGAACACCTACCCCATGTTCGAAGGCCTGCTCATGACCGACGAGCAGGACAACATCCAGCCGTGGCTGGTCACATCTTGGGAGATCTCCACGGACGGTAAGGTGATCACCTTCCATCTGGAAGAGAACGTAAAGTTCCATGACGGGACGGACTTCGATGCTGCGGCGGTCCAGTACAACCTGGAGGCCGTGGTGGCAGCGAACCTCGGCGGCACCGCCTACCTTAAGAACGTCGAGTCCTATGACATACCCGACAAATACACCTTGAAGATCAATTTCAAGACCGTAGATTCGACCTTCCTCCTCAATCTCGCCCAAGGCGTTCACGGTTTGATGGCGTCACCCACGGCGATGCAAAAACCCACAACCCCGGACACGATCGCGGAAGTGCATTCTGTCGGTACCGGTCCGTTCCTGTTCGATACCTGGCAAAGAGACTCTTTTGTCAGGTACAAGAAATGGGATGGCTACCGTAAGCCGGGCCTGCCCTATCTGGACGCCATCGAGATCCGGAACACGGCGGACCTGAGTGTGAGCATCATGTCCCTCCAGGCCGGTGAGGTCCATGCTGTGGAAAACATTGACCCGGTGGATGCCAAGAACCTTGAAGCCACGGGGTTCACCATCTACCAGCCGAACCTCTTCTTCCTCCATAGCATTTGTCCCTCCGGCGGTAATCCGGATTCACCGTTCGCCAAGAAGGAAGTGCGGCTCGCCCTCGAATACGCCATCGACAAGCGGACGATAGCAGCCGGCGTCGGCATGGGGTATTACGATCCCCTGAACCAGCTGGCGACCGAGAAAGACCCGTGGTATCAATCGGACCTGCCGTTCCGTGAGTACGACCCCGATAAAGCCAAAGAACTGCTGGCCGAGGCCGGCTACCCGAACGGTTTCTCCACGTCTCTCGTGTCCGATGTCATGGCGCGGCGGGACACACTGACCGCGATACAGACGTACCTGAACGAGGTCGGCATCAAGACGGAGCTGGAAATCCTCGATTTCGGCGCGGCGTTCAGTAAGCCGAGAGAAGGCTGGGAAGGCGTCTACTTCCCCGGCTTCCCGAATGTCGGCACACTGCTGGGCGTCAAGGGCAGGTACGGCGATCCGACGACATACATCAGTATGTACGTACCGGAAGGTTACTTTGACAAATGGGACGCCCTCGTCCAGGAACTCGATACCGCCAAACGTCTTGTCATCTTCAAGGACATACTCAAGACGATATACGATGAAGTGATCTGCGTCCCCTACCAGGGCGATGCTCCGCTGGTAGCGATGGTCCCCTACCTGCACGGGTTTGCTCATCACGCTTTCCACGTGACCAGTTTCTGGGACCCCGGCCATGTCTGGCTGAGTGAAGAGTAACTAAAGAAACTTAAATGGAAAAGGGCCGGCCGGGACCTTACGGCTCAACCAGGGCCCCGGCCAGCCTGATTCCACTATTCATTACCTTTTCCTGACCCATGGACAGCGACCGAGGTTGGTATGACATCATACATTATCCGCCGGATACTGATGGGTATCATCGTCATCATTCTTGTCTCTATGATGGTATTCCTCTTCATACGTCTCCTTCCCGGCGACCCGCTGACAATCTATCTGAACAAGACGGATATGCAGCAGTTGACGGAGGAGCAGCTTTATGAACTCCGGGTAAAATACGGACTGGAAAAAACGCTGCCGTTGCAGTACGTAGACTGGGTCGGGGGTCTCTTTACCGGCGACCTGGGACAATCGATCTATTATGACATTGACGTCAGTATCCTCATGCGGGAACGGATGCCGGTAACTCTCTACCTTGGGTTTCTTTCATTTGTTATTTCCGGGGTATTGGGAATTGTTTTCGGCCTCATCTGCTCGCTTAAGAGAGGGAGCTGGATAGATACGGTGGTCACGCTGCTGGCCAACATCGGAGTAACCATGCCTTCCTTCTGGGTGGGCATCATCCTCATTTATCTGCTTTCCGTCAAGGCAGGCTGGCTGCCCGTGGGCAATTTTACTTCCCCGTTTGAAGACCTGGGCAAGAGCCTGCAGCAGACGATCATGCCGGTCTTCTGCCTCTCCCTGTTCCCCATCGCCTCGCTGACCCGGTTGACACGAAGCTCCATGCTTGAAGTCACCCAGCAGGATTACATCCGCACCGCGTGGTCCAAAGGCCTGCGGGAGCGCCTTATCATTACCCGCCATACTATAAAGAACGGCCTGATACCGGTGATAACGGTGGTCGGTGTGCAGGTAGCTTTCATCTTCGGCGGTTCGGTGCTTATCGAGTCCGTCTTCAATATCAACGGGGTGGGGCGGTTATTAACGACGGCGGTACAGAACCAGGACTATCTGACCGTGCAGGCGGGTACGTTGATCATTGCCTTCATGGTCATTATTTCCAATCTCATCGTGGATATTTCTTACGGCTGGCTCGATCCAAGGATCAGGTACGACTAGGGAGCCCCGGTATGATGAACAACACCGGAGACGATATGCAGCAGACAGAGAGCAACGTAATCACGCAGGCCGCACCGCGCTACAGTGAAACGCGGCGGATGATATCGGTTTTCGCGGGGCGGCCGCTGCCGGTGATAGGCTTCGTCATCATCGTGCTCCTCATACTGATGGCTATTTTTGCTGATTTTCTGGCCCCTTACGAGCCCAACCAGATGGATATCCTCAATAAACTCCAGGACCCCAGCGCGGAGCACTGGCTGGGTACGGACTCGCTGGGGAGAGATACCTTGAGCCGGATCATTTACGGCTCCCGTACCTCCCTCATCATCGGCATAGCCGTGATGCTGATATCATCCGTGGCCGGCATTGTGCTGGGCCTGGTGGCGGCCTATTTCGGCGGCTTCATCTACCAGGTCATCATGCGCATAATGGATGCCTTGATGGCTTTCCCCATGCTGCTGCTGGCGCTGCTGGTAGCATCGCTGCTGGGTACGGGTATGCTTAATGTCATCATCGCCCTGGGCATCGGGATGATAGCGGCCCCCTGCCGCCTGATGTGCGGCGTGGCTATGTCCGTCAAGCAGAACGACTACGTGCTCTCAGCCTCAGCCATGGGCATGTCCAACCAGCGCCTGATGTTCCAGGAAATCCTGCCGAACGCTTTCGCGCCGCTGCTGGTAATGGTCACTATCGGCATCGGCGCGGTGATCCTGGCCGAAGCCGGCTTGAGCTTCCTCGGTATCGGTATCACGCCGCCCACGGCCACCTGGGGCGGCATGGTCAATGATGGTTACAAATTCCTCACGACGCATCCCGTGCTGTCAATATCGCCCGGCGTGGCGATCATGCTCATCGTCTTCGGATTCAACATGCTTGGAGACGGCCTGCGGGACGCGCTCGATCCGAAACTGAGAGGCATCATTTAAAGACGGAAGAAAGGTCTACAGGCAGACTATGGCAGCCCTGTTGCACGTTGAAAACCTGAAAACGCATTTCCATACCTATCGCGGCCTGGTAAAAGCCGTCGATGGGGTATCGTTCGACATCAACGAGCAGGAGATCGTCGGGCTGGTGGGAGAGAGCGGCTGCGGGAAATCGGTCAGCATGCTTTCCATTCTGCAATTGATATCGAGCCCGCCGGGAGAGATCATCAGCGGCAAGGTGCTGTTCGAGGGCCAGGACCTGCTCAAATATGAAGCAAAAGGCCCGGAGATGAGCGCTATCCGCGGGGCCAAGATAGCCATGATATTCCAGGAGCCGATGACCTCGCTCAACCCGGTCCTGACCATCGGGCGGCAACTGACGGAAAGCCTGGAGATCCATTTGAAACTCACGCCCCAGGCGGCGGCGCAGAGGGCCGTAGAACTGATGAAGCTGGTGGGCATTCCGGATGCGACGAACCGGCTGACCGCCTACCCACACCAGTTCAGCGGCGGCATGCGGCAGCGGGTGATGATCGCCATCGCGCTTTCCTGCAATCCGCGGATACTGATAGCGGATGAGCCGACCACGGCCGTGGACGTAACCACACAGGCGCAGTTGCTGGAATTGATGCAGGACATGGTGACCCGGCTCAAGACATCGCTGGTCATCGTGACGCATAACCTGGGAGTGGTGGCCCGTTACGCGGCGCGGATTTATGTCATGTATTCCGGGCGGGTAGTCGAATCCGGTCTCGCCGATGACATCTTCCTCCGTCCGAAACACCCTTACACCATCGGCCTGCTCAAGTGCGTGCCGCAGCTTGGCGAGACAAGGATGGAGCGGAAACTCGTGCCGATCCAGGGACTGCCGCCCAACCTCATCGAGATGCCGGCCACGTGCGCTTTCCTGCCGCGGTGCGAATACGCCATTGACACCTGCCGGAAAGAGCCGTGGCCGTTACTAAGGCAGGTCGGCGACCAGCAGTATGCAGCCTGCTATCGCGATCTATCGGAGAAATCATGAACCAGGCACAGAACGGGAACGTCATTGAGCTGACCAACCTGAAGATGTATTTTCCCATCACCAGGGGCCTTCTGCGGCGCAAGATAGGCGAAATCCGAGCCGTCGATGATGTCAGCTTCGCCATCCGGCACAACGAGACCCTGGGGTTGGTGGGAGAGAGCGGCTGCGGCAAGACGACCACCGGACGGTGCATTTTGCGCCTCTACCAGCCCACGGCGGGCAAGATATTGTTCAACGGCACGGACATCGCCGCGATGAAATCATCTCAGCTACGCCCTGTCCGCGCCAACATGGGCGCCATCTTCCAGGACCCCTACGGCTCTCTTAATCCGAGGCAGACGGCGCGGACCATTGTGGGAATGCCCCTAATCATCCACGGTATGAAGGTGAAAGGCGATTTTGAGAACAGGGTGGAAGAGCTTTTCAGGCTGGTTGGGCTAGACCCTTCCATGATGACGCGGGTCCCGCACGAGTTCAGCGGCGGGCAGCGGCAGCGGCTCGGCATCGCCCGGGCGCTGGCCTGTAATCCGTCCCTGATCATCTGTGACGAACCGGTGTCCGCCCTCGATGTTTCCATCCAGGCCCAGATCATCAACCTGCTGGAGGAACTCCAGGAAAAGCTCGGGCTTACCTACTTATTCATCGCCCATGACCTGTCCGTGGTCCAGCACATCAGCAACCGCGTCGCGGTAATGTATCTGGGAAGAATTATTGAGATAGCCAACTCGAAAGAACTGTACGAGAACCCGCTCCACCCGTACACGCAGGCGCTGCTTTCCGCGATACCGGTGCCGAACCCGATCATCGAGCGGCAGAGGGCGCGCATGGTGTTGAAGGGGGAAGTCCCGAGCCCGGCCAACCCGCCATCCGGTTGCTACTTCAACCCGAGATGCAACCTGGCCATGGACGAGTGCCGGCAGCAGCGCCCGGAACTCAGGGAAATGGGCAACGGCCACATGGTGGCCTGCTTGCGGGCTTGAGGGACGATCCCGCCAGCCTTTATACGGCCCGTGAGGTGCACTAACCCATTTCCGGGGCCGGTCTACAATCCAGTTTGCAGCATTGAGCAGGTTAGGCGCTGAATAATCGGGTGTTGCAGGAGCACCGCTTCTCTTTATAGTATATCCGGCGGTCATTCGTTAACCGCCTTTGCAGTAACCCTCGAACGCCGTACCAAACCTCTTGTCAACTTGTCAAAGAAACTGAAATAAGGTAGATTTAACCAGAGAGCGGTATGGTAGGAAATCATGCAGTAAATGTCCGGTAATCACGACCAGCTAAAAGCCAATGTTTATATGCCGGTCTACAATTACGGACGTTTTTTACAACAGGCCTTAGAGATTGTCTTGCGGCAAAACTACGATGATTGGGAAAAACACCGTTGAAGTTCTGCTATCCCCGGTACCTGGTATTCAACCGCCTGTCAGATTTTTTTCAAAATGGGTATTCTCCCCCGAAAAATCCGGGTATATCCCGAATCCGGCATCAAGGCCGCCCAGGCATAATTCAAAGAAAAAGAGAAAACAACGGTGGCCAAGTCATCTGAACGTTCCAGCGTAATCAAGTTTTTCTTCTGGCCGCACAAGAGCCGGATAATCCTTTTGCTGATATTGTCCCTCATCGTCGGCGGTCTGGAAGCGGTCAGTGTAGCTGTAGTTTACCCTATCCTCAATACCGCTTTTGAAGGAAGCCTCGGGAAATCCAACAACATTATCCTGGCTACGATCTCCGATATTTCAGCGCTATTGCCTTTCAACGATCCTTTTATTTCATATTGCACACTGTTCCTCATCCTGGCTTCATTCACTTTTATTGTCAAGATATTGTTCTTACGTTTCAGGGTCCTTTTTTCCGCCAATCTTGTAAAAAAAATCCAGAATGACATTTACTCAAAATACGTGAAGGCAGATTATAACTATTTTACCGAACACAAGCAAGGCGAATTGATCTATAACACCATTTCCGCTCCCACTCATCTTCAAACGTACCTGATCGCGACGGCGGAAATTGTGACCCAGCTGATCATGTCCGTATCCGTGTTCTTGCTCCTCATATCCCTGTCCTGGCAGGGTACTATCGTGGTACTGGTTCTTGGAACGTTCTACTATATATTCACACGATATCTCGCCAACCGGGTGGCCTATGTTTCCGGGAAACGCCAGGCGGCTGCCTCCCGGGAAAGTACGGCCATCCTTAACGAGACGATAGATGGTATTAAGCAAGTCAAGGTATTTCAAACTGAAACAAGGTGGATGGACCGGTTCAAGCAGACAGTCCAGCACTACTGGCAGAACTATACCAGACAAGCAACCTGGTATCAGTCACTACAGCCTCTTTTGATGCTGTTGCTCTATATCTCCGTTGGTTTTACGGCGCTCGGCATTCGTCTCATTGACCCCGAGAGCTTCAATTTGCTCATCCCCGTATTCGGAACATTTATCTTTGCCGTGTTCCGTTTAATACCCATCGTCGGTGTTCTGGGAAATTCATTCATGCAAGTCAAGCTGGCCCTGCCGAATTGCGAAACTGTGATGAATGTATTGCAGCAACGGATAGATACCATGCCTGAAGGAAAACAACCGCTGGAAGTATTCGCTAAGTCAATCGACTTCGAGAATGTTACGTTCACATACGGCTCCAAGAAGCGAGTGCTGGAAAACGTCTCTGTCACGTTCGAACGGGGCAAAACTACCGCTATTGTGGGACGTTCCGGTTCCGGTAAAACCACCATGATCAACCTGATCCTCCGTTTGTACGAGCCAACAAGCGGCAGAGTACTGATCGATGGCATCGATATTAGAAACATCAAGGCTTCATCATGGCTCAGCAAGATAGGTTATGTCAGCCAGGATACCTTTATATTTAACGATACCATCAGAAACAACATAACCTTCGGGGCTAGCTACCCTGAAGAAGAAGTCATTGAGGCCGCCAGGTTCGCCAATGCCCATGATTTTATCTCAGAAATGCCAAATGGTTACGATACCGTAGTCGGAGACCGGGGCATGAAACTTTCCGGCGGGCAAAGACAGCGCATAGCGATAGCGCGAGCCATGATCAAACAACCTGAGCTGCTCATTTTTGATGAAGCCACCAATGCACTCGATACGATCTCAGAGAAGGCCGTCCAGAAAGCCATCGATGAAATAACCAGGGACCATACTGTTATCATTATTGCGCACCGGCTCTCAACCATCGTCGATGCAGACAAGATCATAGTGCTCGGCGACGGTAAGGTCCTCGAAGAAGGCACCCACTCCGAACTTCTTGAAAAGAAGGGGGCTTTTTCAGAACTTCATAAAAGTAAAGGTTGAAACTTCATAATTCAAAAACGGTTATCGCGATACAGATGTCAATTCAGGATTCATAGTTTGTCCGAGCTCAAAAAAACTGGCTGGCATTGAGGCCAAAGATTCCTTTAGAATAGGGTAAGCTTTAATGGGAATTGATAAGAATAATCACCCGCTCTCCCCATACCGGGGATAATTTATCAGTTAGGTGTTCATTGGATTTAAAAACTAAAGGTAGTGGGGATTCGTAGGATGTCTACATTCATGTCCAGCATAAAGAAACTGGTACCATCCCGCATTAAGTCCGTTTTTGTTCGTTTGCACGAACTATCAAAACTAAATGAATTAAAGTATCAGCAACAAGAAATTAAGTATACAACGGAAAGAATAGAGTCAGGTCTCTTGCGTATGATACCTCAGCCACGTCTTTCCTACTTTGTGTTGAACATACTCGATCACTGTAACCTCCGTTGTAAAGGCTGCGATCATTTTGCCTGTATTGCCGAAGAACGATACGTTGCTCTTGAGGATATTGAGCGGGACTTAAAACGTATGTCGGAAATTACCGGCGGAGCAGTAACCCGCATCGGCGTCATGGGTGGCGAACCCTTACTCCACCCGGACCTGAAACAGATACTCGCTCTCGTCAGGTCTAACTTCCGCTCTACTGTCGTACAGCTCGTAACAAATGGGCTGCTTTTGTTAAAACAGGATGATGAATTCTGGAGGGTATGCCGTGAATACGGAGTAATGATAGGCAACACAAAATATCCGCTTCCTCTTGATTATGAAGGTATGCTGACCAGAGCTAAAGCCGAGCATGTAGATTTTGAATTTTATGGCACAAGTCGAGAAGGTACCAAAACGCAATTCAAGGTGCCTTTAGACATCCGCGGCCTTCAAAACCCCCAAAAAAGTCATTGGAATTGTTTTCACGCTAATGCTATGCCGCTGTTAATGGAGGGTAAATTGTATCGTTGCACTGTGGCTCCCAACGTTCGCCACTTCAATAAGAAATTCGGAACAAATATGGAACTTGAAGATGGAGACTGGCTGGAGATCTATCGGCCAACAACCGCTAAGGAGCTTCTCAGCTTCCTCTGCTCACCAGGATCCTTTTGCCGTTATTGCAGAACAAGTGAGCGCTCCTATGGACATCAATGGGAACGTTCGAAACAGGAAATGAGCGAATGGACTTGAGTACGAAAAGCATCTATTCGAGGCTTAAGAACTTAATCATTTATCCTCTCCACATGGGTCTTAGAATAATTAATTGCTACCGGCGTTACGATTTTTTTTATACACTCCTCCAACTGAAAAATTTAATTCTTAATCAATCTTATGAGAAAAACTATCAATACTATAAAAATGTAAATCCTAAAAAATATCCCAAAGAATTGAAGAATTGGTATAAAATTCGCACGAATAATAAACTAAAATTAAAAAAACCGCAGACCTTCAATGAAAAAATCCAATGGTTAAAACTATATGACAGCACACCTCTGAAAACCAACCTCACCGACAAATATCTCGTCAGGGATTATGTTAAGGAGAGAGTTGGTGAAAAATACTTGGTACCCTTATTGGGTGTTTGGAATAATTTTGATGATATAAATTTTAATAATTTACCTAATAAGTTCGTACTTAAAGCAAATCACGGTTGCGGATGGAATATAGTTGTTAAAGACAAAAATCAATTTAACAAAAATTGCGCCAAAATTAAATTTGATAGATGGATGAACACAAATTATGCTTATGTATCAGGGTTCGAACTTCAATACAAAGATATAATGCCCAAAATCATCGCAGAAGAGTTTATCCAAAATGAAGGAAATGATCTATACGATTATAAGGTTTGGTGTTTTTCCGGCAAACCTGAATACATTATGTTTTTAGCCGAGAGATCTCTAGGATTGAAAATGGCCTTTTTTGATACGTCGTGGAACCGCATGCCGTTCACATATACCTACCCACCACTAGAAAAGGATGTGCCAAAACCAGATAACCTGCATGAATTGCTGGAACTATCTCGCGCATTATCAAAGGGATTTAGCCATGTACGTGTGGATTTCTACCGGCTAGATGACGGAACGTTTTTATTCGGTGAAATGACGTTTACTTCCTTGTCGGGAATATGCAATTGGAACCCAGCGGAATATGACATATTACTTGGTGAAAAAATTAAACTTCCTTCGGAAAAGATGAAGTAGAGTAATGCTTTCAAAGTTGATAAAAGAAATACAATCAAGTCCTAATAAATCGGAGAATATCAAGAGAGACTTCTTCTTCTGGATTCGGCACACCATAGCAATATTCATAGTACTAATCTGTTATATATTAAAGGACATTTTTTTTGCAATCTTCAAAAAACGTTCACAAATGTCTAATAATGTTGTGATTCACATTCCCGATTATACTGAAACTAATCTATACCAGAGCCTATTATCTGAAAGCTTGGTTAAGTGTGGAGCAATACTCCGACTCGAAAAGGTGCACGGATTGTTCGCTCTTTCAAGAGTATCAATCCTGTCTTGGAAACCCCAACTAATACACATCCACTGGCAGCACCCATTTCTCCTCGGTACCAATAAAGTCAATTCCATATTAAGGTCATGCTGCTTTATTTTTGAATTATTAGTGCTAAAAATGCTCGGCATACGTTTTGTTTGGACAGTGCATAATCTTATTAATCATGACAGAAAATACGAGAATGTAGAGATATTTTTCACTGGATTACTGGCACGTTTATGTCATGCGATCATTGTGCATACTCCTTCAGCAAGAGATGCTGTTGTTGAAAAATTCCATCTCGAAAAGAAAAAAAGTAAAGTTAACATAGTTCCCCATGGCAATTATTTATGTTATCCTAACTATCTAGACCGTAGTACTGCTAGAAAAATGTTAGGTATTCCGCTGACGGATCACGTTTTCCTATTCTTCGGACTAATTCAACCATATAAAGGGGTGCTCGAACTCATAGAAGCATTTGAGCAGTTGAATCTCGAACAAACCAAATTAATAATAGCCGGAAAATCATTTAATGACGGACTAAATAAAATAATTCAGAAAAAGGCCTTGGTCAATCATAATCTGATCATCAAAGCCGAGTTTATTCCCGATGATCAAATCCAGGTTTTTATGAATGCATCCGATATCGTGGCATTTCCCTACAAGGATGTTTTTACCTCAGGATCAGCCATCCTGGCCATGTCTTTTGGAAAGCCTGTTATTTCTCCCGCCATCGGATGTGTGACTGATCTGTTTAACAGCAAAGGAGGGTTCTTCTATGATCCCTCGGACAAACAAGGACTACTGAACGCCATGAAGGTTGCTTTGAATTCAGATTTGGTTACGATGGGAGATAATAACTTCACGCTCGCTACAAAAATTGGGTGGGACCAGATTGGGCGACTAACTCATAATGTATATTTTAGAGTTCTATCAAAATTCATGGAACAAAATCAAGACCAAGGTTGAAGATGGCGAAAGTATCGATAATTATTCCCGTTTATAATGCGGAAAAATATATTCGTGAATGTCTTGATAGTATAGTAAGTCAAACTTTTAAGGATTTCGAAGTTATCGTTGTAAATGATGCATCTTCCGATCATTCTGTCGAAATTATTAAAGAATATTGCTCTAGAGACAGCAGATTTTTATTAATATCGAATGCTGTCCATAGCAATGCGGGTACCTGCAGAAACATTGGATTCGAGTATGTACGCGGGCAATATTGCATTTTTCTGGATGCAGATGATTTTTTCCATGGATCAATGTTGCAAAAAATTGTAGAAAGAGCGGAAAATGTTGGAACTGACATCACAGCATTCAATTATTTTAAGTATGACGACAAACTCAAGAGAATTGTTGATAGGGATGGTATCCGCCAACAATTTATTCCGGAAGGATTGGAAATCTTTAATTATAATAACGTGCCTGGTAGAATCTTAGATGTGATTGCTCCAGTTCCATGGAACAAACTGTATAAGGTGAGTTTCCTTAAGAAGGGAAAAATAAAATTCCTAGATATCTCAACCTCAAATGATATTACATTTGCTTCCTCATCCCTATGCCTGGCCAATTCTATTACATACCTTGATGAACCCTTGTTATTTTATCGAACAAATATTCAAGGTTCCATTTCGTCTCTCAAAGCTGATCGTTTGGATAACGTAGTTAGGGCTGTTGAAGCTGTGCATGAACAGATTAGTGTTTTACCTTACTTTAAGGATATTGAAAAATCGTTGAAGTATTTTATGGTTAATAAATATCTTCATCATTTGAGCATGTACCGTTCTTTAAATAACTTCAATAAAGTTAAAAAAATATTCCATAGCGAATTATTAAACTCTATAAAGAAAGAAGATCTTGATAATAATAGTTTATATTGGCAATATTGTTTGGTAAAGAATAAACGATATTTTTCATATAGTTTTTTTATGAAGCCGATACCCAGAATAGTTCGGGAATTTTCCATGCATTTTAAAGAAAACGGTTTCATATCCACCGTAAAAAGGAGTTTAAGCTACCTGCATAAGGATGGGAATAGTGATCGAAAAAATAGGTTTAAAAGGTTTTAAAACTCTGTCAAGTCCCGCTGGGGAAGTGATCGAACTAATAAATATTTTAAAAGAACATAATAAGCCTCTAACAGTTGCCGAAGTCGGCATTGGCATAGGGGCGACATCAGTTAAAATATTAGAACTATTGACGGAAAATGATACGGTATATCTTTTTGACTATCAAAGGAAAATTGATGAACTGGTCGAAGATTTAAAGGGGATCAATAATAATAACGTCTCGATTATTGGTGTGGGGAACAGCGAGAAACTATATGATTCCTATTCTTGGAACTTAGCAACAATGCTACTGAATAGGCGTAATGCAAAGAAGAGCATCCCGTTATTTGACCTAGTTTATTTAGATGGTGCACATGCCTTTCTCCATGATTCTACCGCGTGTTGTGTACTAAAAGACCTCACCAAAAATGGAGGCTATCTTGTTTTTGATGATATGCACTGGTCGTATGCGAATAGTCCAACGCAAAATCCAAAGGCTAATCCGAAAACAAATATGAAATTTACCGAAGATCAGATAAACACAGCCCAAATAAGCATGGTTGTCGATTTGTTTATGCGCCATGATAAAGATTGGGTCCAAATCTACCTAAACAACAATTTAGATCCCGACAGAGCGGTATTCAAAAAGAAAAATGGACAAGGTGATGAGACTCTAACTTCTTACAATGCTCTATCTAGTCGAACCAACGGCTGTTTTGTCCAGTTAGCGATTGTTGCATCCAAATGCAAGAGGCTACTCAGAAAATTGTGGGTTTGAAAAAGCATCTGTCAAAGACCCAACGAAAGCCATCAAGAACTGATAGTAAAACCACCCTTGCTCCCGGGATTGGATTCGAACCAACGAACAAGCGAATAATAGTCGCTCCACTACAGCTCATATCGCCAGAAACCAATGTTCCCAGCAATACGGCACCGGTGATGACAATGCCGGCTGTCTCAAACACTCAGACCGGAAGCCCTGCCCGTTTTGACCGCGATAACCGTTAATATGACCACAGCCGCGATCGCGATCAATTTATGGACGGTGAAAATGCCGGTATTGTAAGGTTTCCCCCACGCTGCTCATCGAGAACCGGGCTGCAATGATGACCATGAACAAAAAGAGAATCCCGGCTATCCTCCCAAAAAGTAAGAGTCATGGTTTTGTCCTCCTTTTTGAATTTTCCGTGCGTTCCATTACTGTTCATCATCTTCCTGCCGGGAATTGCCATACGGCATCTGGTAGCTCCTCAATACCGCGATAGCTTCCTGCGCGGCACTGTTCTTGTTGATGAACCCCCCGGCGCCGGCACTCAGGGCTGCCGGCAATATAGATGTGTCCCCGCTCATTACGATAATAGAAAGCTCCGGACACCTCTCGCGCAACGCTTTGACCACTAGCTTCCCGGTACCGCCCGGTAAGTCCCACTCGAACAAGAGTAAATGGGGACATCGTACCGCCATGGCCGCCCATAGCTCTTCTACGTTACCAGCCTCCGCTATAACAGAAAACTCTGCTTCCTGTTCCAGAACCAGGCGGAGCGCCGAGCGTACCTCGGGCCGGGCATCGGCGATCACTATTTGCATCCCCGTCTCCTTACTGTGTTCTCCGTTCTCCATATTTCCAGTGTAAAATGAATAGCCCCCGGAGACATCAGTCTGCCGGGGGTTTTCGTACCCGCACCAGTGGATAGTAAGGATACTGTTCAGTTGACCAGGTGGTTCTTTACGGCCAGCGCAACCGCCTCGGTACGGCTGGCGACCTCCATCTTGGAAAGGATATTGCTGACGTGGAACTTGACGGTGGACCGGCTGAGAAAGAGCTTTTCCGCGATATCGCTGTTGGATATTCCCTGTACCATGAGCGCCAATATCTCATTTTCGCGTCCGGTCAGCTTGTAGTCCTTTTCCGCCGGTTTTCTTACTCTTTCGATGAGTACTTCCGCTGCCTCCGGAGAGAGACTTGAATGGCCGGCAGCGGCTTCTCTGATGGCGGCGGCGAGCTCATCGGCGGATACGTTCTTCAGCAAATAGCTGATCGCTCCGGCCTTCAGGGCGGCTTCCACCAGGTTCCGTTCCTTGAAACTGGTCAGGGCGATGACTTTCACACCGGGGTATTTTTCCAGTATCGCTTGTGTAGCCGCGGCTCCATCCATCCCCGGCATGACCAGGTCCATTAGGACCACATCAGGCCGCGTCTGACCGCACTTTTTTACAGCTTCCTCGCCGTTGGCGGCTTCTCCTACCATTTCCAGGTCATCGAACGCCATGAGAACGGCGCCAAGCCCGCTGCGGACGACGGTGTGGTCATCCACTATCATGACCCGAATGCTTTGGGTGACCGTCATTATGATACCTCCCCATCGGTATGCTGCAGTATGATGGTTATTTCAGTGCCGCTCTTTTTCCCGCTGGTAATCATGAATTCTGCCCCCATAGCCCTGGCCCGTTCTTTCATGATGCCGATCCCCAGGCTTTCCGGCGGCAGTGCGGCAACATCGAATCCCTTCCCGTCGTCTTTGATCTTAAGCACCGTGATGCTTTTCCGGCATTCCAGGACGACTGTCGCCCCGGACGCCCCGGAGTGTTTGGCGACATTGTTGAGCGCTTCCTGAATAATACGATAGATGGCTATCTTGACGTCCGGCGGCAGCGTGGCACAGCCGGTGATCTCAACGGTCACCGGCAATCGCCAGCGGCCGGTGATGCTGTCCGCGAGGTGACGCAGCAGTTCGGATAATTCCGCCTCGAAGAGGGCCGCCGGGCGCAGTTCGAAGAGAAGGGTACGCATCTCGGCAAGCGCGCCCCGGGAAAGCTGCCTGACCTCTTCCAGCCGCCGCTGTCCCTCCTGGCGGTCTTTTTCCCACAACCTGGGCAGTACTTCGGCGATAAGACTGGCGGAAAACAGGGTCTGGCTGACGGCGTCATGCAGATCCCTGGCAAGGCGGTTGCGTTCATCCGCCGCTGCTTTTTCCTTGATTTCTCTGGCGATGGTATCCTGGGCCTTTTTCTGTTCCGTCCGGTCAACGCCGATACAGAGTATCTCGGTGCGGTCCATTTTCGGATTGTAGACTACCCTGTTCGTCCATGATATCCATATCCGTTCGCCGTTCTTCCGGATATTTTCATTCTCACTGTTAAAGTACACCTCGGGGTTGCGCAGGATATTCTGGATATGCTGCCTCAGGTTGGCCCCCGCCCCGTCCACTTCCGGCACTATCGTACCCATGACGCTTTTCCCAAGTATTTCGGCCTTTTTGAACCCGAAGAACTTCCGCCCGAACCGGTTCATGAACGTCACGTTGCCGTCTGTATCCATTTCCAAAACGATGCTGTTGACCTGTTCCAGGAATTCCCGGTATCTCGCTTCGCTTTTCCCCAGGGCATCCTGTGTCTTCTCGCGCCGTGCGATCTCTTTTTCCAGGAGACTGTTGGCCTTTTGCAGTTCGGAGGTCCGTTGTTCTACCATCAATTCGAGTTCGTCATGGGATTTCGTCAGTGCTCTCTCAGCTTGCTTTCGCCGTGTAATATCTCTGACGATAGCCAGTATCACCGTCTTATCAGTAATGGTGAATCGGTTGAGACTGACTTCGGCATCGAATGGGGTGCCATCAAGTTTCGTGTGCGCCCACTCGAAAAATTGCGGGGCGCCATTCAGGGCCGCCTGGATATATTCTTTCGCCCGGCTTTCGGAACTGCTGCCATCAGGCTGCTCCGGGGGTGAAAAGTCCTGGGGCCTCCGCTGGAGAATGTCGCCGCGGCAGCACCCGAACATCTCCTCCGTCTTGCGGTTACAATCGATGAACAGATCCCCGTCCATCAGAAAAATGGCGTCATTGGCATTTTCATATACCGAGCGGTAGAACCGTTCTGAGTTCATGAGGTCCTGTTTCAAGTTCCCGCCTGATGTGCCGGAGACGCCAGGTTTGCTGTTAATTGTCCGTTTCTCCTTTTTTTGCCGGTGAAGCGTGTTTCTTTCTGTATCGTCACGATTATGCCGATGTATCGTTCTCTGATTTCCTTGATTTTCCTATTGTATCCCAATCAAACGCGGTATTCCAGTTACGCTATTAAATACGCACATTCCCGCGACCACGCTGCTAACTGACCACCCGGCCAGGTAACAATTCCCCGCTTTGTCCAGTCAAAACACCGTCCGGTTGCTTGAAGCCACGGGTGTATGAGAGGTATATGCTGTTAACAACCCTCAAAAAAAAGGAGAAGGAAACATGAAAGTTCTGGTAACTTATATGTCCAAGACCGGTAACACCAGGAAAATCGCCGAGGCCATGTACCAGGAGATCGATGCCGAGAAAGAACTGAAACCGATCAATGAAGTTGAGACTATTGAAGGCTATGACCTCACGTTTCTCGGTTTTCCCATCCATCAGATGGGTCCGGACAAAAAGACGGCGAAACTGATCGAGAAGCACTGCATCGACAACAGAAATGTCGTTCTCTTCATCACCCATGCCGCCCCGGAAGACAGCCCGGACCTCCCGCCCATGCTCGAAAAGTTCCGTACGGCCGCCCGCGGCGCTCATATCTTCAACTTCTTTGATTGCCGCGGCGAGCTTGATAAAACGACCAAACGGGTCATGTCCATATTACCGGACGCCCGGCTCCGCCGGTGGGCCAAAGAAGATGACAGCCAGGGGCAGCCCGACCGGAGCCGGATCGACCGCGCCCGGGCCTTTTCAAGATACGTTATGCAGCGTTTCAACACCGCGGGCACCGCCCGTGAAGGTGAAAGCCGGGAGATCCCGGAACTGCTGCCGGCCTGACATCTCAACATAAAAAGATTTTCGAGGAGGCATGTTCCAGGGCAGCGGAGTACGGGTCGGCCTTATATTCATCCTGGCGGTATTCGGCACTATAGCCATGCTGTTCACCGGCAAATATCCGGCCGGTTTCTCCAAACTGGTTATCGGCACCAACCGGTGGTCCCATCGCGTTGCCGCCTATATGTTATGCTTTACAATATCTGGCCGCGTTCTCGGCGGCAATACGCCCCGAATTGACCGCAAAACCGAACGCCGTCCCGCTGAACCGGTCCCAGTAAGTATCAGGTTCCCACCCGCCGGTATCCGCCCCCGCCGCGTATAATCCCCTGATAGGTATGCCCTTGTTACCCAATACTTCCATGTATTGATTGACCATGATCCCGCCCATCGTCTGCAAAAAAACAAGGTCGCCTTTGATGGCGTAGTATGGAGGAGTCTTAATCGGCCGTAAATAGCGGCGTTCTTTAAAAAACACCTGGTCGTAACCATGCTGGCAGCTGTCATTATACTCAGCAACGGTCCCGGCTAACACGCTGGGTTCCGCGCCGATCCAGTGAGCGACGTCGGCAATCGATTCGGACATGATCAGGCCGGGATTACCTGCCTTCGCCATTGAGTTCAGTTGTTCCTTCAGCCCCGGTATGGACCGGCGTTTCTTTGCCCTGTCGTTTCCTCTGCCCAGGACAGCGCCGTAAAATTCGATGTGCTGGACCATGGCATCGTCGAGTATGACGTAACCTCTTTTTTGCGGCTGTCGGAGCACCGCATTGGCGCACTCGAATGCATGCAGTCCTTTTTCTTCGTCAATGAACCTGCGGCCCTCTTTGTTTACATAGATCGCTACGGGCTCACGAGCCAGCGTAGCCAGGAGAGAAGCCTTGTCTCCGTGGACATGGGGCCATTCCAGGAGCAACGTGCCCAGACTGGCGGGCGCCGCGCCGGCTTCCATCGCCAGTGATATGCCGTCACCAGTGTGAGGAAGTCCCAGGCATTTGATGTTTTCATCATGGAACAGACAAAATTTTTTCAAAAGCGCGGCATTACCGCCGTAGCCGCCGCTGGCGATGATCACAGTGCGAGCGTCTATCGATATTTCTTCCCCTTCGCGTTCAGCGTAGAGCCCCGCCACTTGGCCCCCGGCATCAAGGCAGAGCTTGCGGCCGGCGGTATTCAACAGGATCTCGACATCTAACTTATTGCACTCATTCACCAGGGTATTGACGAGGCCGGCGCCCCGGCCTTCGGGGATGTGCCAGACCGCCGGTTCCTGCCCGGGGTAATAGCGGATCAATTGGAAATCCAGCCCCTTCTCTTCCAGCCACCGGATGGTGTCTCCTGATTTCCAGATGTAATTCCTGATAATATGCGGGTCCACTTTCCAGCGCGCCCAATCCATGAACTGCTTGAAGAGTTGCTCGTTCCGGGCCCCGGCCATCTCCTGTTTCTGGACGGGACTTTCTGAAGCGAAGATCCCCCAGGCCATGGCCGCGTTACCGCCAGGTTTTCCCCTTTTTTCCAGGACTATTACCTTGAGCCCGGATTCCGCCGCTGCCACGGCCGCGGGCAGGCCGGCGCCACCGCCGCCGATGACGACAACATCCGCTTTTTTCTCTGCCGCTTTCATTTTATGGCTTTCCCGTCAGCATTTGTGCAGCTCTCGTCCCGGCAATACGGCCGGAATTAATGGCATATCCGAAAGCGCTTCCACTGAGATCGCTGCAATATGATTCAGACTGCCATCCGCTGGTGGTCACTCCGGCGGCGAACAGCCCCGGTATCGGTTCTCTCCCGGAATTGAGCACCTCCATGTGCTCATTGATCCTGATGCCGCCCAGGGTATCCAGGATGTCCACCTCGCAACGGATCGCGTAAAATGGCGGGACCCGTAACGGAAAAAGATGGCGGCGGTCTTTGGCAAAGGCGGCATCATACCCGGTGTCACAGAACGTATTGTACTGATTGACCGTGCCAACCAGTGATTCCGGAGCAGCGCCTATCCAGAGAGCAATGTCCTCCCATGAATCGGCCATTTTGACCCGTCCCTTTTCGATTTCCGCAGGCAGTGCCTGGTCGAGTTTGGGAATCTTGTCTGACATCTCGTTTTTAAGCTTTGAATCGATAAGTGAAAAACAGCTAGCATGTGGCTGGTAAAGTATCTGATTTGCTCCTTCAAACGGATGACTCCCCGTGGTTTCGTCCGCAAATCTTTCACCGAGTTCATTTACCCAGAGCGTGCAGGGTTCCCTCTCGAGTCCGCCTAGAGGCCACGTATGCTTATCTACCCGTGGGCCTTCTTTGAGGAGAGGCACAAACGGCTCTATCACAGCACCGGCTTTTTCCGCCAGAGTGATGCCGTCTCCCATCAAAGGCAGACCGCGGACCGGCATATCTTCATAATATTGACGGCACATTCTTGCCATCATCGCCTTGTTCCCGCCGAATCCGCCCGTGGCTATGATAGCTCCGCGGACCGCCACTTCGAGTTTTTCTTGCTGCCGGACGGCGTTGATACCGGCGACGCCTCCTCCCGAGATGACGATATCCGTGACGGCGCAATCGGTCAGTAGTTGAACGCCCGATGCACGGCATTCCTGTTCCAGTACCTTGATTACCCGTGCCCCCTTGCCTTCGGGAACATGTTCGACGCGCGGGTTCTGGTTAGGGAAAAAAGCGATAACGGTGAACTCCAATCCTTTTTTCTCCAGCCATGATATCGTCTCTCCTGACTTGTTCAGGAACGCACGGATTATTTTGGGATCGACCTGGTGCCAGTGGGCCCATTCCATCGCCTTTTTAAACAGCACATCCTTATCCGCGATGATTTTATTGCGGGCCTGGACAGGGCTTTCACACGCAAAAAGACCGGTAGCCATCGCGGTATTGCCACCCGGGACGTTCCGTTTTTCAAATACAACGATGTTCTTGACACCCAGCTCGGCAGCGGTCAGCGCAGCCGCCAGTCCGGCTCCTCCGCCGCCGATCACCGCCAGGTCGGCTGTGATTGTTCCGGTCTCGCCCGTATCATTATTAACCATGACAGGTCTCCACTTCTTGCCTTACCGGTGTGTAACGCCATCATCCGATCAGTTCGCCGGCAAGGTCTATCTTACTGAGCCTCTCACATCCTGTTTCCGTGATCAGATAGGTATAACCCATGCCCACTCCGTCTCCGCCCAGTTCTTCCACGCAGCAGGGATGCACCGCGATGACCATATTAGGAGCGAGTATGGTTTCATTCCCGGCATCGATGGACCAGAAGTCCAGTATATCCAGCCCTACGGAATGGCCCGGCCGGAGCGGCGATTTGAAACCTTTCTCCTCTATCGATTCAACCAGCGTTCTGTAGATATCCGATACCCGCGTACCCGGCCGGAGCATCGCCCGGCCGTTGGCGTCGCCGTAGTCCCAGGCTTTCACCATTTCCAGGACGTGACGGGGATAGCGTTCCACCGGCAGCGTGACGGGAAGCTGCGCGTAATATCCCTGGTAAGACGGGGAAATCTCCATGAACAGTGTTCCCGGCGATTCCAGCCTGTCATCGGTAGGGAAAAAAGCCATGTTCATCGTGGACCCGGCAGCGTCGAGCAGGTCGAAAGAATACTCGCAGCCCTCTTCATAAATGATTTTCTTAACTTCACCGTAAATGGAAAATTCGCTCAGTCCCGGCCGTATTATTTCCCTGAGACGCCGGTAAACCTTGTCCGCAATCGCAGCGGAGGCCCGCAGTTTCTCGATTTCTTCCGCGCTCTTTATCTGCCGGAGCGGCCGGAAGTAGTCATCGATCTCGGTCAGCCTCTCCCCGAACGCTTTTTTTATTGCGGCATACATCGGAAAGGAAATACAGTTCTTTCCGATGATCCCGATGGAGTTCCCGCGGTCAAAGTCCTTTAATTCTTTAACGACCTGGCCGATGGTATCCGTGGTCTCTCGCATATCGAGTAAATCATAAGCCTCGACAGTCTTGGGAAACTTCCGTGATCTGGATAGCAGCGAGTTCGTGAGGAATACCGGGCTTCCCTCTATCGGGAAAATACAGGAACCTCCTCTGCCATGACCGGTTATATACCGGATATTCCCCCGGTTGAAATCATCTGAAAGCCCAACCACGAGAATGCTGTCAAAACCGTCTTTTTTCATCCGGTCGCGAATAGCCGAATATCTCCGTTGATATTCAGTCTTGGAAATGCCCATGAATTACCTCGTCATTCTAATAATACTGTATCCCTGCCGGTTACGTCTTTGCATACTGTCATGCAGGGTATTGCTGCTTATGCTTCGAAAAAAGCCGGCCAGGGACGTTTCATCCTGAGGACAGAAAACTTCCAGGCGCCGTTTTCTCTAATATACTCGCAGTCATACCTGCCCTGCACCCATCCCTGGGTTTTCGGGTGGGCCAGCAACCGGTAAAACATCCAGTGTCCGCTGGCTCTATCGCCGTCGACATCGATCACCGCTTGTCCCGTGAAATGTGCGTCATTTGAGCTGGCTACATTATTGGCGATCCTGTCTTTGAAAAACCTGGTCACTTCTTCAATGCCTTTTTGGATACCATAATCGGCGACTTCTGTTTCGATATCAGCCGCGAAACAACCGAGAGCTTTGTCCATTTCCAGGTTGGAAATATAAAAAAGATATTCCCGGTGAAGTTTCTTGATCTTTTCGATATCATCCAATTCCCGGACTTTCTTTTCCAGCGATGCGATCTTGTCTTCCATCTCTTCTATTGTCATGTCTTACCTCGAATTCCTGCGGGGGAACAACAAGAGGCCCCGGAAATTCCGGAAATCTCCGGAGCCTCTTGGTTGCTATTCTGTTCTATTACCTATTTATCCAGCCACGTAAAGGGGGAAAGATAGAAGTAGGGTGTCGGACCGAATCCGCTGTCGCGGACGACCGTCGATCTTACGATAGGAGAGGAATTGACGGATAGATACGTCGCGATGCAGTATTTATCGACCAGCATTTCCATCAGTTCATGAGTCAGTTGTTGCTTGGTCTCAAAATCGGCAGCGGTTATCGCCTGGTCATACAGGTCCCTTATCTCATCGTTCAGATACGTCCCGGTAAATTCGTTACCGGCAATGACGTTGGCATATTTGATGAGCGGGTCCGGACTTGAGAAACCCTGCTGCCGTACGATGCCTTCCCATCCCTTGCTGTTGGAAGCCATATCAGAAAAGGCGGGACGCTGCAGCGGATTAAGCGTGGCGCGTATGCCCACAGCGGTAAGGTAGCCCTGGAGAGCGACATTCTCGTCCACGATGGACTGGCCGGTGTTGAAGAAGTTCAGGACCGTATCGAACCCGTCGGCATATCCGGCTTCTGCCAGCAGCTCTTTTGCTTTTTCCGGATTATAGGGATAAGCGACCACATCGTTGCTGTATCCCCAGGTGCCGGGAACGGCCCACTGGTTCTGCGGCATCCAGTAGCCGAGGCCGAACGCCGCGTTGTATTCCTGGACGTTGACGGCATAGGACATCGCCTGCCGTACTTTCAGATCGGCAAAGGGAGAATTGGGATCGAGAGCATAACCGGCCAGTGCCGGGACCTGCCCCTGGGGAGGAACGGAGACCACGTATTTGTCGGGCTCACTTTCCAGCGTCTTGGCGTCGCGGGCATTTAGCGTACCGAGAATGTTGAGATTACCGGATTTGAATTCCATAAGCGCAACAGTGTCATCGCCGTACCGTTTCTGCTCGATGCCGTCCAGATAGGGTTTGCCGGCCCAGTAGCCGTCGAACCGCTCCCAGGTCACACCAACATCTTTGGTCGCGCTGACGAACTTGAATGGTCCGGTCCCCACCGGGTTATTAGCGGCCCATTCCGCTCCGCCGTTCTCCTCGAAAGACTGCTTGGATATCATGCGGCCGGCGTCGGCAACATTGCTCAGGTTGGTGATAAGCGTATTATCGAATTCGGAAAGATTGAGCCTTACCGTATATTCGTCCACGACATCGACAGAGGTTACTTTTTTCAGTTCAGCTCTGTTTCCCTGCCGGTACTGGTCCAGGTTCCATTTGCATACTTCGGCGTTGAAGTCCGATCCGTCATGGAACTTCACACCCTGTCTCAAGGTAATGGTTACCGTTTTCTCCGTCGCATCCGAGACATAGCTCAAGGCCAGTAACGGAACGAGTTCCATTTTTTCATCCAGGCGGAAAAGCGTCTCCAACGCCTGCATCGAGGTCTGGCCGTCGGTTTGACCGGTCATGGTCGGGGGATAAAAAGAAGAGGGGTCCGCCGTGATCCGCATGGTCAGTATGCCGCCGGATTTCGGCGTGTCGCTGGCTGTTGGTTGGGTCGTGGTGGTTGTCGTAGTGGCGGAAGTCGAAGAGGTCGTTGAAGTCGTTGTCGAGGTCGATGTCGAAGTTGTCGTCGTCGTATCGCCATTGCAGGCGATGAGCGTCAATGAAACAACGAGCAAGGCGATAATAACGAGTAGCAGTTTCTTCATTTCATTACTCCTTTATAAATTTGTGTTTCCATTTCAAGCCCGTAACTGCACGCTTCTCTAATTATCTCCTCCTTCCCCGCTAAGATTCGGACATATATGTTTATTAGAAAAGGGAGTCTTCATTTTCTATAACGTGCCCCTCAGTCTGGGATCCAGGGCATCTCTCAGGCCGTCTCCAACCATGTTGAAAGCCAGCACCACGAGCAATATCGCGGCGCCGGGTATGATCGATATCAACGGATGGTCCAGCAGGAATCTCTGACCGCTGCTTACCATGGCGCCCCATGTCGGTGTCGGCGGCACGATACCTACACCCAGGAAACTGAGCGAGGCTTCCATCATGATCGCCGTCCCCAGATTGACCGTGATGAGAACGAGGAGCGGGGGAAACGCATTGGGCAATAAGTGGCGCAGCATGATCCGCGAATTGCTGGCGCCCATGGAATGGGCCGCCAGAACGTAATCCCCTTCTCTCAATGAGGTAACCTGGGCAGCCATCAAGCGGGCATAGGTCGGCATCATCCCGATACCGAGGGCGATCAATACATTGATGACGCCGCTGCCGAGTATTGCGGCGATGGCCAGCATGAGAACGAGAGGCGGAAAAGAGAGGAGCGTATCGATGAACCTCATGATCACGGTGCTGACCCATCCCTCGAAGTATCCGGCCAGCAATCCGAGCCCCATACCGAGAAAGCCCGCGATCGAAACCGCCACGAAACCCACCAGCAAGGATATCTGGGAGCCGTAGATCAAGCGAGTCAGGATATCACGGCCGACTTCATCGGTCCCCAGCCAGTGTTGAGCGGAAGGAGGCGCCAGCATGTTCATGATGTCATTCTGGTTAGGATCATAGGGTGCAATGAACGGGGCCAGTACAGCACACAATATCGTTATCACGAGAACGGCAAATCCCACGATCACCACGGGACGATTGAACATCACCTTGGCGATGCGCCGTAGTTCGTTCGTCCTCGGTGGTTGTTCGGAAAATTCACGTTTTTCGCTTTGGAGATCAGCCATTGCAGTTCCTTAATGGTACCGGATTCTGGGGTCCAGCCAGGCATACGAGATGTCCACCAGGAGGTTGGCCACACAGACGACCGCGCCGATCAGCAATACTCCTGCCTGAATAACGAGAAAGTCCTTATTGAAAGCCCCGGTGACCAGGAGACGGCCCATTCCCGGGATATTGAACACGCTTTCAACCAGCACGGAACCGCCGACGAGGATTCTCAATTGCAGACCAAGGAGCGTTATGACCGGTATCAGGGCGTTCTTGAGACCGTGTTTGAATATGACGGCACGCTCCCTGAGGCCCTTGGAGTAAGCTGTTCTGATGTAGTCCTGGCGGACAATTTCCAGCATGCTGGACCGGGTCTGACGCGTCATCATGGCTATGCCCGGGACCGCCAGCAAGATGATCGGCATGATGGATTGCCTGATGTTTTCCGCAAAATTATCGAAAGGTGACGTCCAGCCTGAAATAGGCAGCAAATCCCATTGATATCCCATAAAATAGATACCAAGAATACCCAGCCAGAAAACCGGGATCGCGATCCCGATATTGGCGCATACGCTCAACGCCTGGTCGAGAACGCTGCCGCGTTTCACCGCGCATACGATTCCCATGATGATTCCCAGAATGGTGCCTATAACGAAGGCAAACAGGGAAAGGTAAAGAGTGGTAGGCAGCCGGCTGGCGATCAGATCATTGATCGGTTGACGGTACATGGTAGAAATACCGAGGTCGCCCTGAAGAACATTTCCCATCCAGTGTCCGTACTGGACGAGGAAAGGCCTGTCCAGCCATAACTCGTGCCGTAAAGCCTCGATCTCCTCTTGCGACGCGCTGATATCCAGCATCGCCGCGGCAGGGTCTCCCGGCATGATCTGAACAAGAGAAAAAGAAAGAAAAGAAACCAAGATCAGGACGATCAAGGCAAGGATTATTCTTCTGATGATATAGGTTGTCAATTACTTCGGTCCCTTGTTAACTGGCATCATTCAGGTTACGATCGCCGGCTGAGATAACGATATTCCCGGATCAGTCTGTTTTCAGGGAATCATTTCCGGCAGGCCGGGTAACGTGGTCGTCATCCAGGTGGTCTTTTCCGGCCCGGTCAGGTACATGTCTCCCAGCAGCGTAAACGGGGCCACGTATCCCTTGCATCTCACCATGGGATGAACGGCATAAATCTCATTCGGCAAGATCGTCCATTCCATATAGTCCTTCTGGTCCGGTCCGGCAGTGATGTACGGCGCATCTCCATAAGAGATGCCCACGGCATGGCCGAGCTTGTCGCACTCGAACCCGTAGCTTTCAACGAGTTCTTCAACCTTCCTTCCGGCGTCCGTGATTTCTACTCCGGGACGGAATGTTTGAACGACCATTTTTCTCATTTCCGCCCAGAGTTCGAACATCTTTTTGTAAATGCCCGCCGGTTCTTCCCACCAGTAGGCCCTGATCATTTGAGCGCCGTAGCCGACAGCGCGTGAAAATTCCGGGGAATAGGTCACCGGATTCGGGCTGGTGATCACCGCCGGCCCCGGCCAGTTGGGGTAGGTAGCTTCCGGTTTGGAATGTATCAGGATTATCCTGTCCCCGACGCCTTTGGCATCAAGAACGGCGACGGCCGGGTCCGATACCTCGGCTTCGGTCCTGCCGGATTTCAGGTTTGCCAGAAAAGTATAATGGGCCAGGTCCGAGATCTTGATGGCCTTCTGGATTTCAACGAGTTCTTCTTCGCTCTTCGGGCCGCGGACCTCGCCGAAAAGACGGTGGGCTTCCACCAGCTGGACCCCAGGACATTTCTCGGTAAACTTCTGCTGCTCGAAGACCGGCCAGAACCGGTAGCTGTCTATCCCGATTTTTTCTTTATCCAGTTTGAGATCGGTGACGATTTTGGCCATATCTACCGCCAGGTTCGCAGAGAGCCGTATATTGTCCACGGGTATCCAGCACCCCTGCGCAGCCAGGCTTGCCGGGGTCGCAATGCTGTTGCTGGCGGTAAGCATGATCGGATCGCCTTTGACGGGAAAGATAACGGCGTTGTTCTTGTTTCCCCATATCTTGGTCAAATAGTGGACGGGAACGCCCAATTGGCTCCCGCCATAGACGATAATGGCGGCCAGCCCGGCGGCGGACAGTTTCTCCTTCAGGAGGGTATACCTACGTTCCTTCTCTTGAAGACTCAAACCCAGTTTGATCACCTGGTCGGGCATGTTGCGGCCTCCTCGGTAAAATTATTTTGTTTCATTGCAGACTAGAATACGGTGTATTATGAGGAATTTAGGCATAGATTAGCATATGTAAGTTGCATTGTCAACCAATAAGTTGACCATTATACGGTCTATCATATATTCTAGGAAATATCGTATGATGGATGTAACGCTGACGGGGAAGGAACGATTAGCATGCTGAACGGCCTGGACAGACGATTGATACTGGCTCTTCAGGAAGACGGCAGGATCACCAATGTTGAACTCGCTAAACGCATGAACCTGCACATCTCCACTATCAAGAAAAAGATGGACCAGCTCGAACAAAAAGGTTTGGTTACGGTACGAGCGTTGCCGAATCCCTTTAAACTGGGCTATGTAGCCCATGGCGTTATTGCCCTGAAGGCTGACAGTCTTCATATCGGTTCCATCTGTTGTGCACTGAATGAATTGTTTAATGTCAACCTGATTATTACCACCTTCGGCTACTACGATATCCTGGCAATAACCTATCACCGCACCTGGGAAGACCTCCTGTCCATGGTGTCCACCGTCATTCCCAAACTAAATGGTATCCGGGTTGTGGATACCTTTATGGTCAAGGAGGTCAAGAAAAGACACTACAGTTTCTCAGATAGGAATGAGACGCCGGTGAAGGTCGATGAAATCGACCAGAAATTGATAGAAAGGCTTACCGAGGACGGACGCCTTACCTACCGCCGGCTCGCCGAGGAATTCGGTCTCAGCCCGGCAACATGCTTGCGGCGGGTTTCCCGCCTGCTGGAAGAAAAGGTGATCGAGATAAAAGGCGTGCCCTACATGTCCAAGATAGAGAGCGTTTCCAATGCGTTTATGCTGCTGCACGCCGATCCTGATAAACTGGATGATATCTGCGAGACTCTCAAACAGCACGAAGAGGTCTATCTGATGATGACCTTGATCAACGGATATTCGTTCATCATCGGTTTCAATACCTCGAACCCGGAAGAACTATTTCACTTTAAAAATAACATCCTTTCTCTTCCAGGGATCACCGGTGGTGTCATAACAGTCCGCGCCGAGATTAAAAAACGGTATTACGGCGGCTATTTGAAATAAACCACCGGGAACGGGTCAGGCGGAAACCCGCCATAAGAACAAGGAGTGTGGCATGACCAGGCATGCATTTGAACGTTTACTCGAACCGGGGCGTATCGGGACGGTCACAACCAAAAACCGGATGGTCAAGTCCGGCGCTGCCGCCCGGTACTGGGGCAGTGGTGACGCTCAGGTCTCGGACCGTATCAAGCACTACTACGAAGCTATTGCCAGAGGGGGCATCGGGTTGTTGATCGTGGAAGGTCCTTTGATAGAACCTTCTGAAGCCCGCATGCGCGGCAATTACCGCCTGGACGATGATAAGTATATACCCGGGGTCGCAGAATTGACACGGTTGATCCACAACCATCATTGCCCGGCCTTCGTCCAGTTGAACCATACCGCCAACTGGCAAAAAACCATGCCATGGAACCCCCCTCCCGCGGTCCCGACCGAACCGCCCGCAGGCGCCTCCCCGGTTTGTGTCAAATCTATCATGGACAACAACAACGAGATGCCGCGCGAGATTACTATCGAAGAACTGCAGGAGATTACCTCCAAAATCGGCGACCTTGCGGTACGTCTGGAAAAAGCCGGGTTTGACGGCATTGAGATCAACGCCGCTTCCACCCACCTCTTTCACAGCTTTTTGTCCCCCTTCTGGAACAAACGTCATGATGATTACGGGTGCGATAGTCTGGAAAATCGTTCCCGTTTTCTGGTTGAGACCATCCAAGAGATAAAGAAACGGCTCGGTAATGATTATCCTGTTTCCGTTATCATCAACGGTCTGGAAGTGGGTACTCTCATCGGCGCGGAGAACCGTGATTGTCTCACGCTGGAGGACGCGTGCGCCGTCGCTCCTCTCCTGCAGGCTGCCGGGGCGGATGCGATCCAAACACGGTCTCAATGGCTGGCCCTGCATGATGCTTCTTTTCTCACCGACCACTTTTATTACCCGGAGCCTCCGGTGCCTTCTTCTCTGCTTCCCGATGGGCTCTATACGGGCCGGAAAGGCGCCGGCGCCAATATGCTGCTGTCCGCTGCTGTGAAAAAACAGGTGGATATCCCCGTTATGACGGTCGGAAGGCTTGATCCCGTATTGGGTGAGAAGATACTCAGGGAAAGGAAAGCTGACTTTATCTGTTTCACCCGGCGATTGATCGCCGATCCCGAAATGCCAAACAAGGTCGCCGCGGGAAGGCTGGATGACATCGTACCCTGCACATCCTGCACCACCTGTAAAACAATGCCGGGAAACCGCAGGTGCCGTATCAACGGAGCTGTCGGCGGGGATGAACCATATCTCGTTACCCCGGCAAAAACCAGGAAGAAAGTGATCGTGGTCGGCGGCGGCCCCGGCGGTATGGAGGCGGCCCGCGTCGCCGCGGTACGCGGCCATCAAGTCACCCTCTTTGAGAGATCATCTCGATTAGGCGGACTGCTGCCCCTGGCCGCAATGGTAAAAGGGACGGAAATCGAGGACATCCCGGCCATTATCCAATACTATCGGAGAAAGCTAAGCGAACTGAACGTTGATATCCGGCTGGGGGAAAAGGCTGCCGCGGACATGATAACAGCGGAAAAACCGGATGCTGTCATTGTCTCGACCGGCGGCGTTCCATCGGCGCCGGATATCCCCGGTATCGACGGGCACAACGTAGCCAGCAGCGCCGTGTTGCATCGGCGTCTGAAATTGCTCCTGAAATTCGTAAGTCCGGGAATGTTGAACCGGTTATCCAAAATCTGGCTCCCTCTGGGTAAGCGGGTGGTGATTATCGGCAGCGATATCCATGGCTGTGAACTGGCGGAGTTCCTGGTAAAACGGGGCAGGAAGGTGACCATCGTCGATACCCGGGAAACAGTCGGAGACGGAATGATCACTCATCTGAAAAACCAACTGCTGGCATGGTTTGACAAAAAAGGCGTTACCATGATAACCGGCGTCAGGAAGTACGTCACGATCAACAAAAAAGGTCTGGTGGTCCTCATGCCGGAAAATTATAACAGGACGATCCAGGCCGATACCATCGTTCCGGTCACGCCGATGGCCCCGGACCTGACGCTGTTCCATGAACTGGAAGGAAGAGTTGATGAATTATACGCCATTGGTGATTGCAGAGAGCCGAATTTGATCGTGGATGCCATCGGCGACGGATTCAGGATAGGGAAATTGCTTTAGCAGTAAGAAAGAGAGAAGCCGAGAACGCCGGGCTCGCGTATAACTTCCTTTTTCTTTAGTCTGTCTGCCTGGTATTAAGGATTAGCTTCAGTCCTACCCGATGCATCTAACCTATGAGGAGCGTTGCCTGTCGTATCAGGCATAGTTCACCCTCAGCAGGCGTCAGCAGGACCAGTTCCGCCATCCTCATCAAGTCACCCGCCGCGGCCATCAGTTCCCGCCGCACTCATATACTTTCAACCTCTGAGTGAGAAACTCGGTTGCTGGTATCCACAGGATTAACCCCACATTAATTGGATATTTACTTGCTGATTACCGGTAACCTGTAAGATTCTTGAAACAGGTTCCGGACCTTTTTGGGTCCGCCGGCCAGGCGGGAATGTCCGAATATTTCGAGAACAGTAAGGCGCACGTGACAGCCGAGCTTCGGCGCATGAAGTTGAAAGTGCGCCTGGCCATAGATGCGGTGCAATCCCGTAAAGGCCCTGCGTCCAGCGGATTTCTACATGGCTTTTCCATATCCGATGAGGATGTAAATATATTCGTGCAAAGGCCGGATCTGACGGACTCAACTGATACCGCCAGCCGCTCGGAAAATCACCCGGATGATCTTAACGACATGGAGGAAGAAATCCGGGCAAAGAAGACCGAGAGTCTGCGGCGTAATATCGCCTTAAGGCTCGAAGCACTCGAAAGACTCTTCCGGCTATCACGGTTTGAGATTGATGCCCTGCTGTTGTGCCTTCTCCCGGAAATAGATCCGGAGTGTCAGAAAATATACTCTTACCTGCAAGACGACGCTACCTCCAAACTCCCGACGGTACACCTGGCTCTTGAACTGCTCGGCGGGTCCCTATCGGAAAAGCTTGAAGCGCGCCGGTCTTTTTCACCGGAATCTTCACTCATCAAGTATGGTTTTGTACATCTGCAGGACGTCCGCGGCCGGAGCGGTTCTCTGCTCGGCAAGTCCCTGCATATCGACGAGCGCATTGTCAGTTACCTGTTCGATATTCCGCACGAAGTTTCAGAACCGTTTCCCTTCATTCGGCTTATTAAGCCGGAACTCGGGCTCGATGACCTGTTTCTGCCGGACGATACACGCCGATTTCTGGACCGCTTGATTTCCCGGCTCGACCACGCTCCAATCTGCCATCTGTATGGCGAAAAGGGGTCCGGGAAAAAAGCCGTTGCCGGGGCTATCTGCCGGGCGTTGGGAGTTTCCCTGCTTGTTGTCGATGTGCCGGAGATACAGGCTCGCGACGGTTCTCTGGACACGCAAGCCTCTCTCATTTACCGCGAAGGGCTGTTGCACGGCACCGCCCTTTATCTTGATGCTTGCGGCACCCCTGAAAACGGCGCCGGGAGGTTGATGCAGGAACTGGAAAGATACCCTTACTGGATATTCATTGCCGGTAATGAAAAACGAAACTCCGGAGGAGATTGGACGAAACGGGCGTCTATTTCCCTCGAACTGAAGGTTCCCTCATACACCGATCGCGTCAGAATCTGGGAAAAGTACTGGGACGAGACAGTCACTCCCTTGGGTGAAGTCAACTTGAAGGATATCGCGGGCAAGTTCCGCTTGACGGGCGGTCAGATAAAGAACGTCGCCGCTAAAGCCCGTCACCTCGGCCGGTTGCGGGACGAGGGAGGTCCGGGGCTTGATACAAGCGATGTGGCCTCGTACTGCCGCAGTGAATCCCGGGAAATTTTGAATAACCTCGCCACCAAGATACAACCCAAATATGGATGGCAGGACATTATTCTCCCGCCGGACCTCCTCGAACAGCTCCGTGAAATTTATAACTACGTCCAGCATTATCATAAGGTTTACAGTGATTGGGGCTTTGAAAAAAAGCTGTCCCTCGGCAAAGGCTTGAATGTTCTCTTCTCCGGCCAGTCCGGGACCGGCAAGACGATGGCGGCGGAGGTCCTGGCCCACGAACTCCAGCTCGACCTTTACCGGATAGACCTCTCCGCCGTGGTAAGCAAGTATATCGGAGAAACGGAAAAGAACCTGGACAAAGTCTTCAAGGAAGGCCAGACTTCGAACGCTGTTCTTTTCTTTGATGAAGCGGACGCCCTGTTTGGTAAACGTTCCGAGGTTAAGGACGCCCATGACCGTTATGCCAATATAGAAACCGCCTACCTGCTACAGAAGATGGACGAGTACGAAGGCGTCGTGGTCCTGGCCACCAACCTGAGAAGTAACATTGATGACGCCTTTTCCCGCCGTATGCACTACGCCGTGGAATTCCAGGTCCCTGATGAAAAAGACCGGGAACGAATCTGGAAAATCATGTTCCCGCCGGAAGCCCCGCTCAGCCAGGACATGGATTTCGCCTGTTTGGCCGGCCAGTTCAAGATTACCGGCGGAAACATTAAAAACATTGCCCTGGGCGCTGCGTTCCTGGCCGCCCGGAACGGCAATATGATAACCATGTCTCACGTTATCCAGGCCGCCAGGCGCGAGTACAGGAAGATAGGCAGGCTCTGTAATGAGCCGGTGTTCTCGAAATACCCCGCGCCAGCATACGAGACTGAGCCTGATGAAGGAACGCGAATAGGCGGCGGATTAAAATCTGAGGTGGTCCGGTCATGATAACCAGCCTGGATGACACTATTAAAAAGCTCCTGACGGAAAAGGGACAGCTTGAGTCCTCCCAGGTGGATATCCGGTTCGAAACTCCGGACAGAGAATGGTCGGCGTCACTCTCCCGGCCCACGGTCAATGTGTACCTTTACGATATCCGGGAAAACCATGAACTCCGGGGCATGGAATGGAGGGTCACCAAAGACCGGAACGGTATTGCCACACGAAAGAAAAATCCTTCAAGAATAGACGTGTCTTACTTTATCACGGTGTGGGCGAATGATACCGCCGACGAGCACCGGCTCCTGTGGCAGGTGATGTCTACCCTTTTCAAATACCCGGTAATCCCGGGAGATATGCTCTGCGGTCAACTCGCCCAAAACGAGTACCCGGTCAAGGCCAGCACGGTCCAACCGGACCATTTCCCGGGAAATCCGTCTGATTTCTGGGCCGCCGTGGACAATAAACTGAAAGCTTCCCTGAATTACGTGGTCACCTTGCCGCTCGATACGGATGTGGCCTTCACGGCGCCGATGGTCAGGACCAAGACAATCGAAGTTAAACCGCCGGATTCCGGTGGAGACAGCATCCTACAGATAGCCGGATATCTCCAGAAAGCCGGCCAAGCATCCACTGACATGGCAGGCGCTACCGTGTTCGCCAGCGAGGCCGGCATCAGCGCTGCGGTCAAAGCGGATGGGTCCTTTACCTTCCCCAATATACGCACTGGAAAACACACCCTGAAAGTCATATCCGGCGGGAAAGAGATCAAGACTCAGGTGATCACTGTTCCCGCGGAAAACTACGATCTTGATATTTGAACAGTGTAATTTGAGACAGGGGGTGACGGATGGGATAGAAAGAGACAGGTTGCTGAATACGGGACGAAAGCCAAGTCGTCCCGCCTGAATAAGAAAAAGGAGAAATACTATGTCGCCAGAATATCTTTCACCGGGTGTCTACGTTGAAGAAGTGGACAAAGGTACCAAACCTATCGAGGGCGCCGGTACCGCCTGCGCTGCCTTCATCGGTTTCGCCGAGAAGGGACCGGTCAACCAGTTGACATTCATCGCTAACTGGTCTGAATTCACCGAGACTTTCGGCGGATTTATGGAGGGCAGCTTCCTGGCCAATTCGGTCTTCGGTTACTTTCTGAATGGAGGCGGCCGCTGCTACGTTACCCGCCTTCCCAGCGGTAACGGCCAGCCCGAACCCAAGGCCACCGGCGCGCTGCCGAGCCGCACACAGGCATCCGTCGATACCTTCACGGTAACCGCGCTCGAAGCAGGCGATTCGGGAGCGAACATTGTCGTCGAGGTCACCAAACCCGGCGGCGAGGACGCTCAGGACGACCAGTTCAACCTGATCATCCGCAAAGGCGGCACCGAGGAGACTTTTGAGAACCTCAGCCTGGGTAAGGGTAAAGGCGTGCGCAACGTGCTGGATATCGTTAACAAGCAGTCCAAGCTCGTTCGATTGGCGGAAAAGGAATCCACGCTCGACCTTGCGGACCGGCTTCCGAGTCCTGGTAAGTATCCCTTGGCCCTTGTTGAAGAAAAGACCGCAGCCATCGCGGCTCTCTCCAGCGATGAAATCGTGGGTGAAGCCTCTGAACGCACCGGCCTCTCCGGTTTTGAAGTAGCCGATGACGTCACTATGGTCTGTGTTCCTGACCTGATGGCGCTCTACCAGGCCGGGGCGATTTCCATGGACGGCGTGAAAGCCGTGCAACTGGCTGCGATAGCGCATTGCGAGCAGATGAAAGACCGGTTTGCGATCCTCGATTGTCCTCCCGGTCTCAAACCGCAGCAGATGAAAGAATGGCGCATGAACGAGGCCGGCTACGATACCAAATTCGGCGCTGTCTACTATCCCTGGATTAGGGTAGCGGACCCGACCGGACAGAAAGAGAGCATCCTCGTACCGCCGAGCGGCTACATGGCCGGCATCTATGCCCGCAGCGATAATGAACGCGGCGTGCACAAGGCCCCCGCTAATGAGGTCATCCGCGGCGCCATGGGGCTGGAGATGCAGATAACCAAGAACGAACAGGACATCCTGAATCCCATCGGGGTGAACTGCATCCGCGCCTTCCCGGGCCGGGGTATCCGCGTCTGGGGCGCCAGGACCCTGTCCTCGGACGCCTCATGGCGGTATATCAACGTCCGCCGGCTGTTCAACTTTGTCGAGAAATCCATCCAGACCGGCACACAGTGGATCGTCTTCGAGCCCAACGATGCGGATCTATGGGCGCGCATCCGCCGCGATATCAATGCTTTCCTCAGCACGGTCTGGTCCAGCGGCGCTCTCTTCGGCGCAACCGCTTCCCAGGCTTACTACATTAAGTGTGACGCGGAGAACAATCCCCCTGCCGTCCGCGACCTGGGCCAGGTGGTCATCGAGATCGGCATGGCCCCCGTCAAACCCGCCGAGTTCGTTATCTTCCGCATCAGCCAGTGGGCCAGCGGCTCGGAGACCAGCGAATAGATCCGTACAACAAACCAACGGGATAAAGGAGATTTATAATGCCTACAATAATTGATTCCAGTAGAGAAGACCCCTTAGTAGGTTTTAGTTTCGGGCTCGAAGTCGGAGGCGGAAAGATCAGCGGCTACTTTACCGAGGTCACCGGGCTGGGTTCCGAAACAGAAATCATCGAGCAGAAAGTTGTCAACGAAAAAGGCCACGAAGTTGTGATCAAGATCCCCGGCCGGCTTAAGTGGGGAGATATCGTGCTCAAGCGCGGCATCACCTCCAACCTGGACATGTGGGACTGGCGCAAGCAGGTCGAAGACGGAGATGTCAAAGGCGCCCGGTCGAATGGCTCGATAGTCATGTACGACCAGTCAGGATCGGAAGTAGCCCGGTGGAACTTCAACAACGCCTGGCCGGCGAAGATCAGCGGTCCCAGCCCCAAGTCAGACAGCAACGAAATCGTTGTCGAGGAATTGACCCTGGTGCACGAGTACATCAAACGCGAACGCTAGGAGGCCCGGATGCAACTGCAAACGGAATTCGAATTCACCCTCCCAAGAGGGTATGTGGACCGTGATGGCAATCTGCATAAGAACGGCACCATGCGGCTTTCCACAGCGATGGACGAGATTGCGCCGCTCCGGGATTTAAGGGTTAAATCCAACCAGGCATATCTGGCCATCATCCTGCTGTCGCGCGTCATTACAAGGCTCGGGAGTCTGCCGGAGGTACACACGGGGATCATCGAGAACCTTTTCTCGGCAGACTTTGCGTACCTGCAGGACTTCTACCGGCAGATCAATGAGAACGGCACCAGCAAAATCACCGCCGTCTGTCCGGAATGTAACGAACAGATAGAGGTGGACATGGGCAAACCGGGGGAATGATTAGCTACCCCCTCGAGCAACTGCACGAGGAGGTAGCTTACATCGCCTACTACCTGCACTGGCCGCTTGAGGAAATTCTCGAGATGGAGCACCACGACCGCCGCCAGTGGGCGGAAAAAGTGGCCGGAATCAACCGGAAGCTCGCCGAGGCCAGATAAAGTGATACCGGAAACAGCAACCAACCGGAAGGAAAAGAATGGTGATAAAAGCTGACTCGTCCACGAAAACGGCACAAAGGGTAGACCCTTTTCCGACCTTCAAGTTCCACGTGGCCGTGGGTGACATCACAGAGGCAGCCTTTACAGAATGTTCGGGACTTGATATGTCAACCGAGGTCTTCGAATACATGGAAGGCGGCTGCAATGACTACGTACATAAGTTCCCGGTCAGGACCAGGTTCAGCAACGTCACGTTGAAACGAGGGTTCGCCACCTCCAATGAACTGTACAGGTGGTACCGGGAACTTGAAGATTCGCTGCGGCAGGGTAAGGCCTTTTCCTTCCGGCAGGTCACCATCACCCTGCGCACCACGGCCAGTCAGGAAGAAATGATGCGCTGGACGCTGGATAAAGCATTCCCGGTCAGATGGGTCGGGCCGGCGTTGAGGTCGAGCGAAGCAGCCATGGCCATCGAGACTCTGGAATTCGCCCACCACGGTATATCGGTACAGTAAACAAGGAAAATGGAAGAAACAGGTACAAATCAAAACGGGGAAAACGGACCGAAGCTCAGCCCCTGGCTGGAAGCACGGCTGAAGGAAAGACAGCGACCGCTGGCTTCTTTCGCTGCACTTCCCGGGATCACGATGACGGTCCGTAAACGTCTTTTCCCGGCCAGGGCAAGGACCAGCCTGCTTGGCCGCATCATGGCAGGCTTTCCGGCCCTGACATTGTTCCGGAACAAGCAGCATGTCCCGGGTTCGGTCCGTGAAGGGACGTATAAGCTCCTGGACCTTTCCTGGCTCACGCCGGGAGAGCCGCACCGACCGCAAACCTCTGTTGCCGCTGACGACTATTTTGCGGGTTACACGGAAGACGTCACGGCCTCAACAGGGATGTCGGTGATACGACAGCCTGAGTCCATGCCGGTCAACCATACTACACTGAAAGCTCCCACCGGCAGCCAGCGCCTGGAAAGACCGGTGCAGATCCCGCTTTCCCGGAATAGGGGCATCATCCCGAGCGGCCGCCAGGAGGTCCGAAGCGAAAGCATCTCCATTATCCCCTTACCAGCCGGACCGGCGCCGGGAACAACAAAAGCAGCCGGGCAACAATTGGCTCGCAGGGTAACAACCCGGCCGGTCAGGGAATCAGCGGGAAATGCTCCGGAATTCGCCGAACATCCATCCGTGACCATAGCTGAAGGCGGTCGGGCCCGGCCGGAAAGTACAAGGCCGGCGGTGAAGGCAGAGACCCAGGCTGTTCCTGTTCATTCAGAGGCCCTTCCTCATATAACTTTAGAGGCCGGCAGTCCCGGAGCCACAACAGCCGCCGGCGAAAAATTGTCCCCTGTTCCCCTGGTATATACGCGGCAGCAGAGTGCACGCGACCCCTCCGGACCGGACGCCGGGGCTGAAAAACGCCCGTCTATAGCCCGCAGAATGATTGAGTCATTGCCCTTCGTTGGCAGCCTGGTCCGGGAAAAGGCCGGGGCCGATGATACTGCCGTAAAATCCGGTCCCGCGCAACTTCCGCAAGTGAAAGACAGCCATGGACCGCTGAAATATCCAGATGTTTCGCCTGAGGTCCGTCCGGAACCGGCGGCTGAAACCCGGGCGCCG
>CAZPSP010000006.1:0-40772 GCA_964589285.1 uncultured Dehalococcoidaceae bacterium
CCCCACCACCACCATATCCTACACTCTTTCCCTACACGACGCTCTTCCGATCTACAATCCTGACAAGGCAAAGGAACTGCTGGCTGAAGCCGGTTACCCGAACGGCGTCAAGCTGCATATCATCACCATCGGCATTGAAGCGGAAATCCTGTCCGTCCAGCAGTACCTGGAAGACGTCGGCTTCGATGTTGAACTGGAATCCGTCGATAACGCCAAGTTCTGGAACTACTGCTACCAGGGTTGGACGGGACTCCTTAACGTCGGCTATGCTATCGGTTCCGATAATTTCCCATCCGCCCTCAAAGCGTACTTCGGGCCTACCTCCGTTATTAACGTCAGCGTAAAAATCCCTGATGAGATACTGGCGAAAGTGGATGAAGCGCTCCTGGAGCATGACCCGGTGAAAGCCAAAGCCATGAGCGATGAAATCATCAAAGAGCTGTACGATGATTGCTGGATGGTGCCGCTTTATTCCAACGCCATGGGTTTCATCCTGCATCCTGAGGTTAAAGATTCCGGTATTGAAGCCTTTGCTGACTGGTCCCAGTGGGCGCCGGAAAATTGCTGGCTTGACAGGTAGGAAATACACTTATTGACTTGTTCACGGGGGCCCGGCGGTACCGGGCCCCCGTCAGGAACAATTGGTTTGCCTGGCTCTGTGATACGTGGACAGCCTGAGGGAGTGACCGATGCCGTTTGAAGACCTCAAGCACGGACAATACATAGCAGAATTCAAACCCGGCTATTCCTTATGCAAGCAGATAGTCGCCCCTCGGATCGGCGCCCACGGTACCCAGGACCTCGTACCGGCCGATGGTGTTCATTGATATCACGCTTTCCAGAGGACATGCCATCCATCCCGCCGCAATCGGCAAGGAAGTGAGCCGGACAAGGAACAAGTAAAATTTCCACCCTGTTAAACAGGACCGAAAGCCATACTACCAGCGGAGAGAATCATGGGAACTTATGTTGTGCGGAGACTGATACAGGCAATTATCGTTATCCTGATAGTGACCGTTTTCGTTTTTATCGGTATGCGCTTGTTGCCCGGCGATCCCATTTTCATGCTTTTTAATCCCAACCAGCTGCAGAACTATACTGAAGAGCAACTTGACCAGATTCGTCATGAAGCCGGGCTGGACAAGCCGCTGGTGGTCCAGTATTTTGACTGGCTCGGGGGCGTTTTCCAGGGCAACCTCGGGAGTTCCATCATGACGAAGGAACCCATCACGAAGGACCTGGCCAAGCGAATTCCCATTACCGTCTATATCGGAGCCCTGGCGTTCGTCATCAGCATCGTGATAGGCATACCGTTCGGTATCATCAGCGCTATCCGGCGCGGTACCTGGCTGGATACCCTCGTGACGGCACTCGCCAACCTGGGCATCACCATACCTATCTTCTGGCTGGGTATCATGTTGATCTGGCTGTTTGCCGTCAAACTGCACTGGTTGCCGCCCATGGGGTACACATCTCCCTTTGAAGATTTCTGGCTGAGCACCAGACAACTGATAATGCCGGTGTTCTGCATGTCTATCGTTACCATGGCCGGCAACGCCCGGCTGGCGCGTTCCGCCATGCTGGAAGTGCTGCGGCAGGACTATATCCGGACAGCCTGGTCCAAAGGCTTGACCGAACGCGCGATTATCATCGGTCACGCCATGAAAAACAGCCTTATTCCCATCGTTACGCTGGCCGGCATGGGCGTTGCAGCCATATTCGGCGGCTCCGTATTGATAGAGCAGGTATTCAATATCCCCGGCATGGGCCGTATGGCGCTGGACACCCTCTTCCGGCAGGATTATACATACATACAGGGTATAACACTGGTCATGACTGCCATTATCGTGATATCCAACCTGCTTGTAGACCTGTCATACGGATGGCTGGATCCCAGGATCAGATATAACTAAAATAGACAAGATATTTTTTAGGTGATATTGATATGACCCAAGACGCAACGATATCAGAACCATCTTTCGAAACCATACGGGTAAGCGAGTCCCGGCGGTTCTTTAAAGTGTTTCTCAAACGCGGCCTGGTCGTTTTCGGCATGATTATTCTAGTTCTGTTTCTCGTTGTGGCCCTGTTCGGCCCCCTGATTGCGCCGCACGATCCCAACGACCAGAACCTCAGGGAGATCCTTGAGAAGCCTTCAGCCAAGCACGTGCTGGGTACGGATTTCATGGGCAGGGATACCGCCAGCCGCCTGATTTACGGGGCAAGAATGTCACTCATGGTCGGCGTCGTGGCCCTGGGTATAGCCTCCATCATCGGGATAATCACCGGTATGCTGGCAGGGTACTTCGGAGGCTGGGTGAATGCCGTTATCATGAGAATAGTGGATGCCTTGATGTCATTCCCCATGATACTGCTAGCGCTTCTCCTGGCCGGTCTGCTGGGAGGCGGTCTCAGAAATGTGATGATAGCCCTCGGTATTGCCCTGATACCCGGGTATGCCCGCCTCATGTGCGGGCAGGTCATGGCTATCAGAGAGAACGACTATGTGATGGCCGGAAAGTCCATGGGGGCCGGTAACTGGCGTCTCATGTTACGGCATGTATTGCCTAACGCGTTCCCCCCCCTCATCGTGCTGATAACCATACAGATAGGCGCGGCCATCCTGGCGGAAGCCGGGTTGAGCTACCTGGGTATCGGTATCAGCCCCCCGACTGCTTCCTGGGGCGCCATGGTAAATGACGGGTTCGATTACCTGCTGACCAATCCGTTGCTTTCCTTCGTTCCGGGACTGGCAATCATGCTGGTGGTGTTCGCTTTCAATATGGTCGGCGACGGCCTCCGCGATGCCCTCGACCCGAGGCTCAGAGGGACCATCTAGCTCCCGTTTTAAAGAATATACCTTTTTGAGGAGAAATGGGCTATGGGTGAAATGCTCAAAGGGCGAGTTGCGGTCATAACCGGGGCGGGCAACGGACTCGGGAGGGCCCATGCTTTGGGCATGGCGGCGCAGGGGGCGAAGGTGGTGGTCAACGACATCGGCACGTCCTTTAACGGGGAAGGGACTTCCACCAGCCCCGCCGATCTCGTGGTGGAAACCATCAGGGAGAACGGGGGAGAAGCGGTCGCCAATTATGATAGCGTCGCCACGGAAGAAGGCGGCGCGAACATCATCAAGACCGCGATGGATGCCTTTGGGCGCATCGACATCCTCGTCAACAATGCCGGCATCATCCGGGGCGGTTTTATCTACAAGATAGACGGCGCGGACTGGGACCAGATGATAAAGGTCCATCTCTACGGTACCTTCAACTGCACCCGCGCCGCCGTACCGCATATGATGGCACAGAAATACGGCCGTATCATCAATACTTCTTCCCATAACGGCCTCGGCATGAAAGGCGGTGTGGCTTATTCCGCCGCCAAGGAAGGTATCACCGGTTTCACCCGCGCCGTGGCGCGGGACATGGCGGAATTCAACGTAACCTGTAACGTCATCCGCCCTATTGCCGCCTGGCGCGGCGCGCCGTTGAAAATCAAAGAGTTTGAAGAGAACCGGCCGGCGGACGTCGCGGTGCTGGTGGTGTATCTAGCCAGTGAGGAGGCCGGCCACATCAACGGCTGCATCTTCGAGGTGTACAACGGCCATGTCGGCATATTTGAAGAACCGCCGCCGGTCAAGGGCGTCATCTATAAAGACGGCAGTTTCACGCCGGAAGACCTGGCCAGGATCATGCCGCAGACACTGACAAAGGGCAGGACCATCGATTCGCTGCCTGATGTTCTTCCTTTCAAGCTGTCCATTCCCGGTCTGGAATGAACCGGATATCCGTTTACGAGATAATAAAAGGAGAAATTGAACCATGCCAGAGAACAAATACGACCACTTATTCGTTTCCGGCGCCGACCCCGAGGTCCAGGCAGCCCGGCCTTTACCGGCGATCGGCTTTATTGACAGCAAGAGATTTGAAGGCTCCAACGGGTATATGGTCTTCTGGATCGGTCCGCAGTCCTACGGTCCTTACGGCCCGGATGGCTGGGGCAAGATCTCTCATGGGCCTCATATGCACAAATACCCGGAACTAATGATGCACCTCGGGACCGATCCGGATAATCCCCTGGACCTGGGCGCGGAAGTGGAAATGTGTGTGGGTCCGGAAATGGAAAAACACATCATCACCCAATCCACCATCATCTATCTTCCGGCCAACTTCATCCACAGTCCATGGACGATCAAGAAGGTCACCCGGCCGTTCCTGCTGGTGACCATTAACCAGTCAACCGTCCACACGGAAAAAGCCTTCCGCGACATGATACCGAAGGAAAGGTGGACGCGGACGATCTTCATGGATGCCGGTTACGAGGATGAGGGGATCGAACCATCCTTCCACTGGCCGGAAGAGGCCGGCCCGGTCACGCGCTACATCTAGTTCAGGGAGAAAGTACATGGATAGAGTAAAAGATAAAGCAGCCATCGTGACCGGCGCCGCTAACGGCATCGGTGAAGCAGCCGCCAAACTCCTGGCCCGGGAAGGGGCTTCAGTGGCCATCGTGGATATCGATGACAGGAACGGTGAAAGGGTCGCCGAAGAAATCAAATCCGCGGGCGGGAAGGCGCTGTACGCTCATGCGGACGTTTCCAAAGAGGAGGAGATCGAAAGGGCTTTTTCTCAATTCTATGACAGCTTCGGCAAACTCCATATCCTGGTGAATAACGCCGGCATCGGGATGGGCGGAGGCGCCGCCCATAAGAATACCGTCGAGAACTTCGACCAGGTCATGAACACGAACCTGAAAGGGGCGTTCATCTGCACCAAGCACGCTGTTCCCTATATCCTGAAAACAGGTCCGGGCAGCGTCATCAACATAGCGTCCATCTACAGCATCGTGGCCTCCGACGTGCCTCTGTACGATGCCAGCAAAGGCGGCCTCCGGGCCATGACGAAAGCAGACGCGATCATCTATTCGGGTGACAAGATCAGGTTCAATTCCATACATCCCGGCAATATCGATACCCCGCTGTTCCGGAAGCTGGCGGAAATGGTGGATAAAGACGGCGTCGACCACGCCATAGAAATGCTCTCCGTAACCAATCCTCTCCGCCGGATGGGAACCCCGGAGGACGTGGCTTACGGCATATTGTACCTTGCCTCGGATGAATCCAGCTATGTCAACGGCACCGAACTGGTAATCGACGGGGGCTACATCAGCCTGCCCTTTGCCATCTACGAAACGAACACAGTGGACTGGAATACGAGGGACCGCAGATATTACTGAAGAGCCTGAACAGAAAACAGAATCCGGCTTTTGGTAATAGACCGCCGGATTCTGAGCCTGCCTTACCTGAAGGTGTTAGCAGTGGCGGAAAATAGTGAATAGACGGACTGCATCCCGGTCTATGAAGGTACTAGGCCTGCGGCAAATCAACCGGCCTTGACGGAAGACCCAGAATGTCGCGCATGTGGCTGTTCAAAGCCTCGAACAAAAAAAGGTACAAACAATGAGTACGACAAAGTACGGGAAGTATATCGTTACCGAAGCCAAGCTGCCGCCGCCCGGTGTCGCGGCTCCGGCACAGACCGGTGAACGGACCGGAGAGATGGTGCTGCTCGTGACCGACGAGGTGATCAAGGGCGCTTTTTACCTGAATTGCGCCCTTATCTGGAAAGCATCCGACAAAGGCAGCCCGGGTATCCGGCATGCGCACAATGATTATGACGAATACGTGGGCTTCATGGGCAGCAATCCTGAAGACCCTCACGACCTTTGCGGAGAGGTCGAGTTCTGGCTCGATGATGAAAAGCACATCCTCACGAAAAGCTGCGCGGTCTTCATACCCAAGGGGCTGATGCACTGCCCCATCTACTTCCGGAGGGTCGATAGGCCGATCTTTTATTTCAGCACCGCGCCATCAACGACGTACGGTAAGGACTTGCCGGAATCCAAATAGACGACACCTGTTCTCAGGCAGGACTGAAAATGCACGCCTAGAACAGTAGCAACGCGGACCGTGTGCAAGCGAACCGTTATCGATCAAGGTTCGATACACGTGCAACGTCGAAAGAACAGACCGAGGACCTTCTGCCCGCGGCCCTTGGACTGACCGAAATATTGATAAACCAGCAGCGGCGAGAATATAGTGAGTTTCGTCCGCTCAGCGCCGGGCCAAACCGGCATTTCGCAAGACCATTTTGGGGGAGGTTCTAAATTGGGTAAGCTCGATAAGCAGTTCAAGCCGTTTATCCAGACGCACGATAAAGACAACTGGTACGGTTATACCAGCCCGCGGATGGGTTTCTTCAATTCCGACGATGTTATTCCGGATGTCTCGTTTGGAACGGGTTTCCTGGTCGCCACAAAAGTCGGAACCATGGACCTTCCGCATATCCACGACGGAGCGTGGAATTTTTTCGTTTTCACTGGCGCTGAACTTGACAGGATCTTTGAAGCTGAATTCGAAATCGGCTTTTGTATTGGCGATTCCGCACAATCCATGGAAATATACCATATTACCAAGCCGTCTATCGTGTGCGCCCCTCCCGGCGTGTTCCACAGTCCGGTATACTTCAAAAAGGTCGTCAGGGGCCTGAATACGATGCTCTCCTACGTTGGAACCACCAACGGAAGAGTGTACAGCCGCCTCGACAATAACGGAAAAGAGGAATGGATCTACGAGAAAGAAGGCTCGAGGCCCTGCGTCAAAGACCGGACGAAAGAATGCACTTTCTGCGGACTCTGCTTCACCAACCCCAAGCAGACAGACGAAGACGTCCGCCGGCATATGGAGCCTTTTTACAAAAACGCTTCGACGGTTGGAAAGTATAAAGACTGCATCAAGGAACTGAGGAAAGATTACCATAAACTCGGGGATGCGGTCATGAACCCCAGGTGTGTTTTCAAAGGCAAGGAAGATATGCCCGATACCGGGTACCAGTTCAGCTTCAACATCATTACAGCCCCGTGCAAGCTGGGAGATGATGAACCGGTGAGTAACGGGCAGATAGCGGAATTCCTGTGGTTTTCCGGAACGGACGTCGTCAAACCTTGGGACAGCTTTGACGCTGAGATAGAAATAATGCTCGGAGAGGACCCCGACCATATGGAAGCGGTGAAGTTCGACAAGCCGGGGGTCATAGCTGTTCCTGCCGGAATGTGGCGCGGCGCGGTAACCGTAAAAAGGCTCGGCAAACCGGTCTGTTTCATTCCGTATTATACGCAGGACAAAAAGCGTTACAAGATCACCCGGAAGGTAGTGGACGGTGAATCTCTGTTGGTCTACAACGACGAGTCCACCATCAAAAGCCCCACCCCCGGTGACGAGCTGTATCTGCAGATCAAGCGGTAAAACGGATTTGGATCAAAGCGGACTGAATAAGCCCGAAGTGAGTTAGCTGCGGTTCAGGTGGAGACGGGGAAGGATTGAATTCATATCTTCAATATTTCCTCAAGCGCTATATCCTGAGTCGGCATTGGCGACCCTTCAGTAAGCTGCTATTGCCGGACATGTCCCGGGTTATCATAACGTTATCGTCTCAGACACGCTATGGCTCGAATCCTGACTGACTGGTCACTCTGGGCTCTCCTTCGAGACAAGCCAGGTTAGTTTCCGTGTTCCTGGTATTCTCGTTCCGGTTTATTATTGGTATTCGCAAAACCCCCGCTTCGTTTTTCGTCCGAGCTGCCCTCCGACGACAAGCCGCTTGAGCAGTTCCGGCGGAGCGTACTGAGGGTCTCCTAGATTTTCGTAAATGCTGAGCGCTATGTTGAGGAGCGTTTCTTCAGTTCCAGGTCCTCGGTTACGGCTTCGATAACGATATCGCACTGATGGTGGCTTTCCATATTGACCGTTCCCGAAATCCTCCCGAGGACAGCATCCCGGCCTTGCGGTCCGATGAGTTCTTTTTTAACGCTTCTATCGAGAGATGCACCAATGGCTGTCAGGCCTTTTTGCAGCAACGTCCGGTCGATTTCAGACAGTACCACCTCGCAGCCCGATTGAGCGCAAACCTGCGCGATGCCGCAGCCCATCTGACCGGAACCGACCACGCCGACCGTGTTCATCTTCATCTCTGAGGACTGCCTTCTTGCATCCGGGTTCGCAACTTACCCTCATCCTTCATACACGACCTTCCCGCCGACGATGGTCATTTCAACCTTGATGTCTCCGATGGCCTCTTTAGGCACGCGGTACGGATCGTCGGACAGGACAACTAAGTCCGCCAGTTTGCCGGCTTCGATGCTTCCCTTCTCGTCTTCCTCGAAGCCTATCTTTGCTCCATTGATGGTGAACATCTCGATGGCTTCATAGACATCGATTCGCTGTTCCTTCAGCGGGTGATTGACACACGCGGATATTCCTCCCAGGGGGTTCATCCTCGTAACCGGCGTATCGGAACCGCCGGAAACCAGGATCTCTTCATTAAGGATGGAACGGAGCATCTGCGTCCGCCTCACGCGTTCTTCACCCAGCAACGAGCGATAGTAATCAAGGTTGGGCCCTTCACACTCGATGATGAACATCGGCTGCATTCCCAGGGCAACACCGAGCCGGGCTACCCGTTTTATCTGTTTCTGTGTAACGATCTCAAAATGTTCGATGCGGTGGCGATGGTCCTTGCGGGGATACTTTTCAAGGACCTTTTCAAACGCCCAGAGCACCTGGTCGATGGCCCTCTCGGACTCAGCATGGATCGAGAGCTGGCAGCCGGCCTTATGCACCTTTTCGACGAAGCTGTAGAACTCTTCGTCCGTGTGATGCAGCATGCCCAGGGTGGTCGGGTCATCGGCATAGGGTTCGTAGAGTGCGGCAGTACGGCCTTCGACGGAACCATCGGTCAGGTTGCAGACACAGATATGCTCGCCGAGCCACTGGCTGTTGATAACATCGTCCACAGAAGCAGATCCGAACCCAGGAAAGACCATTGGACGAATCCGTACCGGTATTTTGTCCAGGTTCTTCAGGATGAACGCGGCGTTTTCCAGGCCTTCCTTGGCGAAGAGCGTCGTGATGCCGACCGAAGCCGCTTCTTTTGTGACGAGAGTGAGAGCTTCCATGGCCAGGTCCGGGTCGGTAAAGTTATCCCCTCCGCTCAAAGGGCGGGCGGAAGCCGGGTCCATGATCAGCCCGGTGATTTCACCGTTCGCATCGGTTTCGACTCCTTCCATTCCGGCCTGGAAGTGGAGCAGGTTGATAGCCAAGCTGTTGACCTGTGAATAGTGGCCGTCGTAGTGCTGGATCCATATAGGATGCTTTGAAGAAACACCGTCCAGTTCCTGCCGGGTCGGGTAACGTTTCTCGGCAACCTGCTGGCGGTTGTAGTCCGGGCAGAAGATCAGATTACCCTCCGCAGTTTTTTCGACGCGCTTTTGTATCCTGTCCAGAGCATCACGGATCGTTTTCACGGATGACATATCGACGCCGAGACGGTTCTTCCCCGTGCCCATCGGGTGGGCGTGACTATCTATGAACCCCGGCAGGACCGTCTTACCGGTCAGGTCCATGATCTTCTTGGATTCTCCGGCGTTTGCTTCGACCTCTTTCGAAGTTCCCACGGAGACAATTCTCCCGTCCTTGATACCGATAGCCTCGGCACGCGGCTGTTGATTAACGACGGTGATTACATTACCCTTGATAACGAGATCCAGTTCCTGTTTCATTTTCTTTCCTCATACACGCTTTCGCGCTGTTAGATTTTGTCCTCCGCCCCGGACATAACTATTTTATACCTGTAGTTCCTCAATTTTCTCTTGAGTTGGAATACCCTTGGCATCCCAGCCGCGTAACTGGTAATAGTCATGCAGCATGGATTCAAAAAGGTCCTTCAGTAAAACTTTGCCGGATGGCGTACCGGTCTTCAATGGGTCCTGAAAAAAGCGGGCGGGCAGCGAATCGGTCCGGGTAAATAACCCGGAAAATTTGATAATCTCCTATCCGTCTTGCGTTGTTTTTCCGCAGTTTGAGGTTTCTCTATAAAAATACGAGTAAAATTGAGCCTCATTCAATAGTTGAAATGGGGTATTACACAAGAAGGAGGTTTATGGTAGAGTTTGAGTGTTATAATATCGGGGAACATAGTATCATGGTCAGTTTAAGCAGAAATGAAATTGAAGAGATTTTAAGGCTCGTCAATTTCTGCATGAATCATATAAAAACCGGAAATATCGATCCGAAAGATCTTCTCATCGAGATGGCCAGGATATTCCGTTCTTACGATGCGGAGTTTTTCCCTTCCAATCAAAATCTGGATGGTATAGACCTGTCCAGTTCATTGAGCATCAAGGAAGATGAAGCAAACCTTACCAGGTATGTGGACCATTACTGGCAGTATGACCCTCTCTACTCAGCCCAGTTCAGCCTGGAACCCGTTAACCGGGTTTTTAAGACAGACGATATAATTCCGTATACGCAGTTACAGAAACTCGACTATTACCGTGATTACCTCCAGCATATAAACTGGTTCGGAGAGCTGGTTATTCGCCTGTGTTCGGAAAACGGCTTCTGGGGAACGATGTCCATATCAAGGTCCCGGCAACAACCGTATTTCGACCAGGCGGACATTCAGAAGGCCGAACTGCTGTTACCCTACCTGATAAACACTTTCGAAGCCACGATGTTCTTTTCAAAGATCAACGGAGAACGCAAGGCGTTCGAGCGGTGGCTGGAGTCCAGGCCGGAGGGCGTCGTCCTTCTGGATTCAAAGCTGAATGCAATCTTTAGTAACAAGAAAGCCAGGCAGATCTGTCTGCCGTTAGTCGGGAACAAACCGGGAACGGTACTGCCGGAGCAAAGTGATGAAATTTTGCTGCCCGATTCGATGAGAGAAGACTGCCTGCAGCTCATCAACACCCATGATACCAATTCCTGTTTTTCTCACAACCGGATCATCAGCACGCAGGACGGAGAACGGTTTTACGTCAAATACACCTTGATCAACCAACCTTGTGAGAACATAATCCTGCCTTATTTCATCATCAATATCAATGATTTGACCAGAGGCGGAGCAGATGAAGAAACCGGGGTCGTGCTTATCAAGGACTACGGATTGAGCGAGCGGGAAGAAAAAATAGCGCAACATGTGGGATTGGGCTTGACGAACAAGGAAATCGGGGAAAAGCTTGGGATAAGCCAGTTCACCGTGCAAAGTCATCTCAGGAACATCTTTGAAAAAACGGGTATCAAGCGCCGTTCTCAGCTTGCCAATATCATCAAGTAATAATTCCGGCTGGTAATCGGGGTCCGCATCCTGACGTTCTTTACCTCGGATACTGGACCTCCCCGCGGCGGTAATCATCCGATTCAACTATTGATTTATACCTGCGCGGGCATTGTAATTCTATAGGGAGGACTGACTATGAATATTGGCGCTGAACAACGTAGTGAGATAGAAACGAATGATGTATACGTTTCGGCGATCGAGCAATCACGGAAGTATCTCGAACTTATCGATAAAGCCGAACTCACTGAAGCTGAAAAAAACTGGGTCGTCAGTGAATCCGTAAAAGGGTTCACGGATTACGTGAATCCCGGTTTTTTGAAATACAGAAAATCAGTCTCATCGGATTACACGGCGGTGGAATGGTGTGATTCCGGGTCTACGTTCACTGATGTGCACGGTAAGGTTTTTATTGACTGCCTGGGCGGGTACGGCATCTACAATGTCGGGCACCGGCACCCGCGGGTGATTGAGGCGGTCACGAACCAATTAAAACGCCAGGCCCTTCACAGCCAGGAACTGCTGGACCCGCTGAGGGCCATGCTGGCTAAATTACTAGCGATGATCACCCCCGGAGACCTGCAATATTGCTTTTTCACCAACAGCGGTACCGAGTCTGTGGAGGGCGCGCTGAAGCTGGCGCGGCTGCATACTAAACGGACGGGAATCATTTCCACCATCGGCGCTTTTCATGGAAAGTCGTTGGGGTCCTTGAGCGCGACGTCCAAGTCTGTATTTCGTGAACCGTTCCTGCCGCTGGTACCCGGTTTCAGGCATGTTCCCTACGGTGATGCCGGGGTGCTGGAATCGGAAATCGCTTCTTCCCATTTCATCGGTGAAGACATCGCGGCGGTAATACTGGAACCCATCCAGGGAGAAGGCGGCATCATTATTCCTCCGGAAAACTACTTCCGCCAGGTACGGGAGATCTGCGACCGTTTTGGCGTTCTGCTCATCGCTGATGAAGTGCAGACCGGACTGGGCCGGACGGGCAAGCTGTTCGGTATGGAGCACTATGGAGTCACTCCGGACATCATGTGCCTCGCCAAACCGCTCGGCGGCGGCGTCATGCCGATCGGGGCGTTCATCTCTACCAAGGAAATATGGCGGGAGATGATGCCGAACCCGTTCCTGCACACCACGACCTTCGGCGGTAACCCGCTGGCCTGCGCCGCGGCCATCGCGGCGATTAACGTAACGCTGGAAGAAAAGCTGCCTGAGCAATCAGCGGAAAAGGGCGAATATTTCCTGCCGAAGCTCACTACCATCATGGCTAAATATAAGAATATCTGCAAAGAAGCGCGGGGACGGGGCCTGATGATCGGCATGGAATTTACCTCCAATGAGGCGGGATACGACGTAGCTAAAGGACTGTTTGAGAACGGCATCCTGGTTGCCGGAACGTTGATCAATGCCAAGACGATACGTATCGAACCGCCCCTCGTCATTTCTTATGCGGAACTCGACCAGGTATTGGCAGTACTGGATAAAGTCTTCGCCAGGGTATCTGCGGAATTCTCCGCCAACTAGGTTTTCAATAGAACCGCGACCGTATGATGGCAGGCCTGACCTTGTATGGGCCGCCGGCAGTCGCAACACCCGTCTTGACAGGATACAGAGCTTGAGAAGGACAGGCTGACATGAATAATGGGAAGAAACCCGGCGATTTCCGTGAATTGCCCGGTCCGCGTTCTGCAGAACTGCTGAAACTCAGAGACCGGTATGTACCGAGGGGCGTCTTTCAGACAGCGCCCGTCTTCATTGATAGCGCCCGGGGAGCCATTGTCACCGATGTCGATGGCAACGAATACATCGATTTCGCTGCCGGAATATCTACCCTGAGCATCGGTCATTGCCATGAAGCCATCCTGGCATCAATCAATGAACAAGCCGCCAAATACCTGCATACCTGCTTTCACGTTCTCATGTACGAACCGTATGTGAAACTGTCTCAAAAACTGGCGGAGATCACCCCCGGTGATTTTGAAAAGCAGGTCCTGTTGGTCAATAGCGGCGCCGAAGCCGTTGAAAATGCGGTCAAAATAGCCCGGAAATACACCGGGAGACACGGCATTATTGCCTTCGAGGGGGCTTTCCACGGCCGGACCGCGATGGCAATGGGACTGACCAGCCAGGTAAAAAATTACAAGTACGGGTTCGGGCCCTTCGATCCCAGCATCCAGAGGTTCCCGTACGCTTACAGCTACCGGGCTCCCTTTGGCGTCGATGCCGATCAGTATGCGGGTTATTGTGTCCAGAAGATTGAAGACAGTTTCAGGACCCATACCCCGGCTGAAGAAACCGCTGCCATCATCGTGGAACCTGTCCTGGGAGAGGGCGGGTTCGTGGCGCCGCCCCGGCAGTTCATTCAGGGCCTGCGTACGATATGTGACAGATACGGGATACTGCTGATCGCGGATGAAGTACAGTCCGGAATGGGGCGCACCGGCAAAATGTGGGCGATCGAGCATTATGATGTCGCCCCGGACATCCTGCTCTCCGCCAAAGGGCTGGGTGGCGGACTGGTAATATCCGCTGTTATCGGCCGGAAAGACATTATGGATTCCGTGGATGCGGGAGGAATAGGCGGGACCTTTGGCGGTAACCCGCTTTCCTGCGTAGCTGCACTGAGAACGATAGATATTATTCAAGAACTGTTGCCACAAGCCAAACGCCTAGGTAAGTTCGCGCTTGAACGGCTTAACGGGATGAGGCAAGAATACGATATTGTCGGTGATGTCAGAGGCCTTGGCTGCATGATCGGTGTCGAATTGGTCAGAGACCGGGCCACCAAGGAACCGGCTGTCGAAGCAACCAAAGCCATACAGAAAAAGTGTTGTCAACGCGGACTTCTGATCATGACCTGCGGAGCTTTGCACAATATTTTCCGGCTCATGTTCCCTCTGGTTATCAGTAAAAAAGAACTGGAAAATGGTCTGGATATCTTTGAAGAATGCCTCAAGGAATCAACAATGTCATCAATTGATTAACTGAAAAGTCCTTCTCAAGTCTTGATATCCAGTGTTTTCGAAAACGCGGTTGCTCATTCTCACCGTGCTACCTATCGTAATTCGAGCGCGAGGCGCTAGCTGGGTTCCCCAAAAACTCTTTGCAAGAATATTGAGAGTTCCAGGCATCATCTAGTATCGGGTTATGGTCCCTTGCCAACGAGGAAGAGAAGAGAAATCTTCTCGTTTCAATGCTGGATGCGGTCTACATAGACACGGAGCATAACCAGGTAGTCGCGGTAAAACCGAAGCCGCCTTTCATACCCGTCTTCAGGGTGGCGGCTTCGAGAGAGGGTTCTGAGATTTCTATAATCAATGAACCCTACAAGGGTTCATCGTTGTTTCTGGTGGAGACGGGGGAGAGTTGAACTCCCCGTCCAGAAGAAGCTGTCCAGGATATCCTACAGGTTTATCCGGCTCTTTGAATCTCGCCCGCCGGACCTCAACCGGCCGAGTTCCCACGGGCCAGCCGATACTTTCTTTCGCGCCCCGCATCGGCGTCCTGGGCTGCGGCACCCCGGCTTTTCGGCACCCAGGCCCTGACCCGTCGGGGTGGGGTCAGGCTGGATGGCAGCCTACTTTTTAGGCTGCAACCATTTCTGGTTCGGCAGTTGTTTTTTGCCACCTGTTTAATGAGATGATGGCACCTCAACCTGCAATCCTGTAACGCACTTCCCCTGTCGAATCCGCGCGTCCCCATGCGTCATTGAAAGCCTGCCGTTCGCTTTCCTTTATCGTTGTTTCATCGCCCTGGCCAGTTCCCGCTCCGTTTCACGGCGGGTGATGGTCTCCCGCTTGTCATACAGCTTTTTACCGCGGGCCAGCGCCACCTCTACCTTGGCCTTGCCTTCTTTCAGGTAGACCTTGGTGGCCACCAGGGTCAAACCCTTTTCGGCGACCTTCTGGGCAAGATTGTTGATCTCCTTGCGGTGCAGCAGCAGCTTGCGCGGCCGGGTCGGCTCGTGGCTCATGTAGCTGCTGGCCTGGTACCGCGCGATGTGCGCGTTCTGCAGCCACAGTTCCCCGTTCTCCGGCTTCACATAGGCGTCTCCCAGGCTGATACGCCCTTCACGGATAGACTTTATCTCCGATCCCATCAAGGCTATTCCCGCCTCGATGGGGTCGCTGATGAAGTAGTTGTGGTACGCCTTCTTGTTGCTGGCGACAATCTTGATGCCCATACCACTTTATTGTACCATACAGGACAGGCAGCCCCAACGTAGATGGTAGAACGAAACCTCATTTTCTAAAAGACAGGTGGCGACAATGCAGATGTATGAAATCAAAGTACAACTCCTGGAGGTAACCCCGGTGGTCTGGCGTAAAATCAGGGTACCGGCCGATACGAGACTATCGAGGTTTCACCGCATCCTGCAGGTTGTCATGGGCTGGACCAACTCTCACATCCACCTCTTTGATGTCCGGGGCGTTTATTACGGGGAACCGAGTTCGGACTGGGGCATGAAAGTATTGGACCACCGGAAAATCACCCTGGAGCAGATATTCTCGCAGGGGATCAAGTCTTTCATCTACGAGTATGACATGGGGGACGGGTGGCGGCACAGGATTTCCCTCCTGAAAACGGTCGAAGGTGAACCGAAGGAAAAAGCAGCCTGTCTCTCTGGCGCCAGGGCATGCCCGCCGGAAGACTGCGGAGGTTCCTACGGATATATCCAGATGCTCGTGGCTTTGTCCGACCCAGACCATGAAGACCACGCCATGTACCGTGATTGGCTGGGCGAGCCTTTCGACCCGAACAATTGTAACCTTGAAGATATTAACTGGGACCTGAAACGGCTTCGTTAGCTGCTTCCGCTATTCCACCGTCACGCTCTTCGCGAGGTTGCGGGGGAAGTCGATGGGGCAGCCGCGCTCTTTAGCCGTATAGTACGCCAGCAGTTGCAGTACCACGGAATTGATGACCGGCGTGAACAGGTTGTCCACCTTCGGCACCGGGATAACGTGGTCCGCCAGGGCGTCCACATCGGCATCGCCTTCCGGCGCGAGCGCCAGCACCAGTGAATGCCGGGCTTTTATCTCCTTCAGGCTCGTGACCATCGCCTCGTAGGTATTGTCCGGCGTAATGATGGCGACCACCGGCGTCGTCTCACCCAGCAGGGCGAAAGGACCGTGTTTCAGTTCTCCGGCGGCGTATCCCTCGGCGTGAAGATAGGAAATTTCCTTCAGCTTGAGGGCGCCTTCCATGGCGGCGGGGTAATTCAATCCCTTGCCGATGAAGAAGACGTTATCGAACTTTGCTATCTTGGCGGCCGCCCCGGCTATTTCCGCCTCGTTGTCCAGCACCTGCTGGACCTTCGCCGGCAACAGCCGCAGTTCCCGCACCAGTTCTTCCCGACGGGTCTTTTCAACTTTGGCATACGGCAGGGCCAGCCAGTACAGGGCGATGAGCTGCGCCACAAAGGTCTTTGTAGCGGCCACGCTTATCTCCGGGCCGGCGCGGGTATACATGATGCGGTCCACCACGCGGCTGATCGTACTGCCGACCACGTTGGTGATGCCGGCCACCTTGCAGTCGGACTCCTTCAGCTTGCGTACCGCCTTGAGAACATCCAGCGTCTCGCCGGACTGGGTAATGGCAATGGCCCGGTTGCGGGGCGTTACCCGCCCGGAATAGATGAACTCGTCGGCTATCTCCACGCGCACCGGGACTTTGGCCAGTTCTTCGATGATGTATTTGCCGAGCAGGCCGGCATGATAGGAGGTCCCGCACGCCAGAATCACCAGGTCCTCGATTCCTTCATCGCCCGCGCCGCCGAGCACCGGTCCCGAATCCCCGGCGATGTACTCCGCCAGCGTATCGCGGATGACCTTGGGCTGCTCGTGGATCTCCTTGAGCATGAAGTGCTCGTAACCGCCCTTCTGGGCATCTTCCACGCTCCACGAGACCTGGTCGACGGTCGGCGCGATAGAAGCGCCGTTCCGCCGTATCGTCACCATGTGCGGCGTCAGGTGAACGATGTCCCCATCTTCCAGGTAGACGACCCGGTTGGTGTAATCGAGCAAGGCCGGCACGTCCGAGGCCAGGAAATTCTCCCGGTCCCCGATGCCCACGATGAGCGGGCTGTCCTTCCGCGTCGCCACCAGGCCGGTCTCACCTTCCATCACCGCTATCATGGTAAAGGCGCCGTCCAGGTCTTTCAGGGCGCGTTCCACCGCCTGCACGAGGTCTCCCTCGTAATATTTCTCGATAAGGTGCGGAATGACTTCCGTGTCCGTCTGGGAAATGATCTTGTGGCCCTCACGGGCCAGGCTGTCCCGGAGGGCCTGGAAATTATTGATGACCCCGTTATGAACAACGGCTATCCGGCCGGTGCAGTCCGCATGAGGATGGGCATTGATCTGGGAACGTTCACCATGAGTGGCCCAGCGGGTGTGCCCGACGCCCGTTTTTCCATGGTGCCTCGGCATCGCTTTTTCCAGATCGCGGACCCTCACGGCGTCCTTGGTGATGACTATCTTATCGTTCAGGATGGCGAGGCCGCAGGAATCATAACCCCGGTATTCGAGCTTGCCCAGGCAGTTGAGTAAAATGGCCTGGCAGTCTCGCTGCCCCGTGTAACCGACAATGCCGCACATAGTTTGGTTAGTGTCTCTCCGAAAATGGTATGAAGTATTTTACTAATACACCAGGCTTTTATCCGGTATATTTCCGGTTAACGTTCTGGTCATCCTGACCTGGCAGCCGTTACCGACCACCGCGCCCGGCTGGACGGACACGCTGTTTTCTACCATGCAGTCCTCGCCCATGATGACCCCCAGGGGAATGCCCGGTATTGTGCCGTTGGATACGGGGTGCTTTACCTGGCTGCCGATGGCGGTAAACCGCCCGTCGATGCTGCACCCTTTCCCGATGACCGAGTCCTGGATAATGCAGCCCGGGCCGATGCCGACATCGTTCCCGATGACCGCATTTTCAATATGCGTGAACGGGGAAACGACCACGTTATCGCCGAGCGTTGAAGCCGGTTTGATGGTGACATGCGGCCCGATATCGCAGCCGGCCCCGATCACCGCCGGCCCGTAGATGCACGTGCCGGACCGTATCACCGTGCCGTCTCCGACGACCACCTGGCCCCGCACCGTGACGCCCTTTTCCATGGTGCCTCCGAGCTGCCCCTGGAGACCCAGCAGAACGGCGTTGTTCAGTGAAATGATGTCCCAGGGGTAAACGATGTCCAGCCAACGCCCGGTGGTTTCCACCGCCCGTATCTCCCGGCCGTCCTCGATCATTTTGTTCAGCATATCCGGAATATCCAGGACCCCGCCGGTGTAATTGAAAACGTCCTGAGTGAAAGCGTAAATGCCGGTGTTGACCAGGTTGCTTCCGGCTACCTCGGGCTTCTCTTCGATGCCGCTGACCAGTCCGTCCCCGGTAGCGACCACGCCGTAACGGGAAGGGTCCTCAACGCGTTTGACCAGCACCGCCGGACTGCCGGTGGCGATAAATCCCGAGATCGTCCCGGCATCGATGAGATTATCGCCGGGCACCACGAGAAATTCCTCATCCGCCCTATCTTTGGCCATGCCCAGCGCATGGGCCGTGCCGAGTTGCCGTTCCTGGGTCACATAATCAATGGTTACGCCCAGGTCCTCACCGGATTTCAGGTAATCGAAGACCTGTTCCTTGCGATAGCCCACGACGATGATTATGTCACGTATACCGTTGCGGGCCAGCGCTTCGATGACGAAATGGAGCACCGGCTTGTCCGCGATAGCCAGCATGCTCTTGGGACGGGTAACGGTAAACGGCCGGAGCCTCTGCCCTTCCCCTGCCGCGAGAACGATAGCCTGTTTCATGCCGATTTCCTTAAAATAGTACTGCGTTGGATTTGATGTGCCCGCTGACGACCGCTCCCGGACCGATGAACGCTCCATCCCCGATGACCGTGCCTACGTTCAGCGAGACGTTGATGCCGGTCTGGACGTTGTCCCCGATGATCGCACCCAGCTTGCGCCGCCCGGTATCGATGCCCCTGGCCCGTATGTTCTTCTTGTCCAGCCTCAGGTTGGCTACCTTGGTTCCCGCGCCGAGGTTGCAGTTCTCGCCGATGATGCTGTCCCCCACGTAGCTGAGGTGCGGCACCTTGGAACCATTCATGATGATGGAATTCTTGATCTCCACGCCGTTCCCGATGTGGCAGCCGTTGCCGATTGCCGTAGTCGGGCGGATATAGCAGTTCGGGCCGATATCGCACCCGGAGCCGATGATGACCGGGCCCTGGATGTAGGCCCCGGCCCGTATCAGCGTGTCTTCCCCGATGAGGACCGGGCCTTTCAGCGTCGCCCCGGCGTCGACGGTCCCATGATTGTGTAATTCGATGTCCTTCAGCTTTTCTTCATTGCCCCGCAGGAGGTCCCACGGATAGCTCATGTCCAGCCACGAGTTCAGCACACGGTAATACAGCCCTTCTCCGGATTCCATGAGCAGCTTTAATGAATCGGTCAGCTCATACTCGCCGCGGGGAGACTTTTCTGTTTTTTCGATGGCGTCGAAGATGGCCGGCGTGAACAGGTACAACGCTGCGTTGGCCAGGTTGGTCGGCGGCTTCGCGGCTTTCTCGTGGATGCCCGTTATCCTGTCCCCTTCCACTTCCACCACTCCCAATCCTTCCGGATTTTCGACCTCGATGACGCTCATCGTGGAACGTTCCGCTGCCATCAGTGCCATGATATCTTCATGGGATACGATGATGTCCCCGTTGATGACGAGGAATTTGTCTTGAACGGCGCCGGCTACGAATCTCAGGGCGTCCGCCGTACCGAGCTGCTTGCGCTGTTCGGAATACTCGATATTGACGCTCCACCGGCTCCCGTCACCGAAGTAATTCCGTACCTGCTGGCTCCCGTAGCCGACGATGAAGATAAAATCTTTGATGCCCGCTTCGATGAGTTCGAGCAGCGTGTGTTCAACGATAGGCCGGTTGGCGATAGGCAGCATGACCTTGGGTCGAACGGCGGTGAGAGGGCGCATGCGTTTCCCCTCGCCCGCGGCAAGTATCACGGCTTTCAAGGTTTTCCTCCGCAAGATTTCAGGATGTCGAGGACGGCGTCATAGAGGGCCTGCGCCCTGGCTCCGGTCCTGGCCTCGGCGGTGAGGCGTATCTTCGGTTCGGTGCCGGACGGCCGCACCAGCACCCATCCGTCATCGAACATCAGCTTCATGCCGTCGCTCTTATCCACCGCCGCCGGTTTCAGGGCCATCAGGCCGTTCGTCACGTCTTCCAGGTTGACGCCCTCGCTCCGGCAACTGCCCCGTACCAGCGGGTACGCCGGCAGGTCGTCGACGAGTTCGGACAGCCGGTAGTTACCGGCCAGTTCCGCTATTTTGGCCGCCGCATAGATACCGTCCGGGCAGAGCGAGACCGCCGGGAATATCCAGCAGCCGGAGGTCTCGCCACCGAAGTCCCCGCTATGCCGCAGTTCCTCGGATACCCACGTATCGCCGATGCGCGTGCGTCGCACTTTCGGAGCCAATTCATCGACAGCCATGGAGGCATCCAGCGTCGTCACCACGTCCGTGGCGTTCATGGCCTTGATGAACAGGGCCAGGAGATTGTCCCCGGTGATGAAGCGGCCTTTTTCATCCACGGCCATCATCCGGTCCGCGTCTCCGTCGTGAGCGATGCCGATGGCCGCGCCCGTCTCGACGACGGCTGAACAGAGGTCTTTCAAATTGGCGGCGACCGGTTCCGCCGGCCGCGGGAAATTACCGTTATAGGCGCAGTGTATCTTGACCACGTCGCAGCCGAGACGCCGGAACAGTTCCGGCGTTATCTCGGAAGCCGCTCCACCGGCAGCGTCGATCACTACCTTGAGACCGGGCTTGACGGTGATGTCCTGCATGATGCGCGAAATATGGTCTTCCATGGCGGAAGGGAAGAGCGTGCCCTCGTGCAGGACTTTCCAATCGATGGCCGGGCCGGACGGGTCGTTGAGCGCTTCTTCGATGTAGCGCTGCTGCGGGGTATCGAAGGAAGAACCGTCCGGATTGAGCAGTTTCAGGCCGTTGTATTCCGGGGGATTGTGGGAAGCTGTCAGCATCACACCGGCATCGAAGTTCTTCGTCGCCAGAGCAATGGTCGGCGTTGGAGCGATACCGGCGTCGGCGCACGTGCCGCCGGCGGCCAGTATCCCGGCGCAGACAGCGTGCTTCATGGCCGGGCCGGACGTCCGCGAGTCCATCCCCACGATGACGTTCTTATACCTCTCCCCTACCGCCAGACCGGTACGCAGTGACAGGTCTAGAAGCTGCCTGGAAAAAATTGTGCGAATGCCGGAAGAACCGAATAATGCCATATTTCAATTCTACTACCGCACACCTAAATGTCAACCAAGTAAACCCTCATTCCCGATAGCCGCAATTACTGTTAGAGGGATATGCCTAAGCACGCTTTTGTGGCAAGGCTGATTGCGGAGCGAGATGTATATAGAACCATATCTGGATTGGATAAACCACTCAAGAATCATATAATGAGGAAAAAAGTAACCATCTTCCACTCCGGCACAGGAGGATATCCATGTCTGATATCGAGCCCAGTAGCAACAATATCGTCTCGGCGTTTGATGAACTTCTCCCGGCGGAGATGGCATCCAAGGCGCAGGACATCGGCATCAAGAAGGCCAATCTTGATTTCCTGAGCACGTTCGCCCTGGCTGTTCTCGCCGGCGCCTTCATTGCCCTGGGGGCCATCTTCTTCACTGTCACCATGACCGGCAGCGACTCCCTGCCCTGGGGAGTCAGCCGCGCTATCGGCGGGGTTGCCTTCAGCCTCGGTCTTATCCTGGTCGTCGTCGGCGGCGCGGAACTGTTCACCGGTAACAACCTCATCATCATGGCCTGGGCCAGCCGCAAACTCTCCACCTGGAGAGTGCTCCGCAACTGGCTGATCGTCTACATCGGCAACTTCAGCGGCGCGGTGGCTACCGCCCTCGTGGTCTATTTTGCCCTGCACTATGAATTCAATAACGGCGGCGTCGGCCTGACCGCTCTAAACATCGCCAACGGCAAGGTCCACCTGGGATTCGTTCAAGCTCTCATCCTCGGTATCCTGTGCAACGCCCTCGTCTGCCTGGCCGTCTGGCTGACCTACAGCGCCCGCACCGTGCTGGGACGCATCTCGGCAATCATCTTCCCCATCGCCGCGTTCGTCGCCGCCGGTTTCGAGCACTGCGTCGCCAACATGTTCTTCGTGCCTTATGCCATCCTGGTCAAGGCCGGCGCCCCGGCTGACTTCTGGGACAAAGTGGGCGTTGACCCATCGATGTACCAGGACCTGACCTGGGGCTCGTTCTTCGCCGGCAACCTGCTGCCGGTCACCATCGGCAATATCATCGGCGGCGTGTTCTTTGTCGCCCTCGTCTACTGGGCCATCTACCTGCGTAAAAAGACCGTTGAAGTCGCCGACCCCAAACCGGACTAATCCCGTAGAAACGATGAGCCGCAACCGGTGATGCTCAATGCCGGTTGCGGCGTCATGTTTTGATTTCTGCTCTTTGAACTTTACTCTATATCCGTCTCCGGCAGCACCAGGTCGAGACCCTGGTCTGACGGAATGACCATCACCTTGATGTCATCCCCAAGCCGGTCCAGCAGGATATACTGGAGCACTTCCGGCGTCAGCGAATCGTGGATCGCCTCGTTGGCGGCGACCTGCGCCTCCGTCACGATGCGGATATATTCGGCTTCACCGTTGGCTTTGGCGATACGGGCGTTGGCTTCACCCTTCTCCTGCTCTTCACGCTGCTGCGCTTCAACCTTGATGCGTTCCAGCTTGTTCCTGGCCTCGAAGACGGCCTGCTCAGCGGCTACCTTGGCCTCGATGGCCGCTGTAAAGGTAGTGCTGAAACGGAACTCGGTAATGGAGACGGCTTCCGTGATGATGCCGCGCTCCATGAGGCGGTCGGACAGCGTACTCGTTATGTCGTTCTTGACCTCGTCTCGTCGCAGGATGAGGTCTTCCGCGTTGTAACGCGCCGTCACCTGCTTGACCGTTTCCTGAATGGCGGGCGCCGCAATGCGGTCGATATAGTCGTTTCCGAGCGTCCGGTAGATCTGGGCGGCCTGGCCGGGATCGAGCCGGTAGTTGAGCGCTATAGTCGTGCTGACGTCCTGGAGGTCCCGGGATGCCGAGGCCGCGTTGGTCTCATACTTCAGCGTCTGCACGGACATCTTGACGACCGAATCGATGAATGGCAATTTCAGTTGCAGCCCTTCTTCCAGCACGGTGCCGGTAACGCCGCTGAACCGGATGACCACGCCCCGGTGACCGGCCGGTACCGTGGTGAAAGAACCCAGTATAATACTCACGAGTATCATGATCGCCCCGATGGCAATGCCGACGCCCCCGCCGATGCGGTCCTTGACGGCGGCCGGTTTCTTCCGGTTGGTCTGCCAGATGAACAGTCCGACGATCAGTATGATGATGCCGATGACAAGTAAAAATGTCACAGTTACTCCCCTTCCGCCGGTTTCCACGCCGGCTTTGTTGTTTCAGAAATCAGGCCGCGCCTGCAGGCGCATGCTATCGTACCAAGGGTACCATATTCACGCACAGAGTCAAAGCCGCAGGGTCAGCACCGGGTAGCCTTGGCGCCGAGGTATTCGCCCACCAGGTCCATGGCGCAGTACTTGCCGCACATGCTGCACGCCGTTCCGGCGGTACCGCGCTGCTGCCGCACCGAACGGACCTTCTCCGGGTCGAGCGCGAGCCTCGCCTGCGCTTCCCAGTCCAGTGCCTTGCGGGCTTCCGCCATCTTGCGGTCGCGTTCCGCCGCGCCGGGTATTCCCTTGACGATGTCGGCGGCATGAGCAGCGATGCGGGAAGCCATGACGCCTTCACGCACATCAGCGGCATCCGGTATAGCCAGGTGCTCGGAAGGAGTCACATAGCAGAGGAAATCCGCGCCGGCCATGGCGGCCAGCGCGCCCCCGATGGCGCTTGTGATGTGGTCGTAGCCCGCCCCGATGTCCGTTACCAGCGGGCCGAGAACGTAGAACGGCGCGTCCTGGCAGAGGGACTTCTGCAGCCGGATGTTGGTCTCGATCTGGTCCAGCGGCACATGGCCGGGACCTTCCACCATGACCTGGACGCCGGCGTCCCTCGAACGTTTCACCAGCTCGCCGAGGGTGATGAGTTCCTCGATCTGCGTGCGGTCCGTGGCGTCCGCCAGGCAGCCGGGTCGCATGCCGTCCCCGAGGCTGAGCGTCACATCGTATTCGCGGGCGATATCCAGCAGCCGGTCGAACTGCTCGTAGAGCGGGTTCTCCCGTTCGTTGAACAGCATCCAGCCGGTCAAAAAAGCCCCGCCGCGGGAGACGATGTCCGTCACCCTGCCCTGGGCCTTGAGACGGGCGATGGCCCCCAGCGTTACACCGCAGTGGACGGTGACGAAGTCCACCCCGTCCCTGGCGTTGTCCTCGATGGCTTTAAACATCTGGTCCGGCGTCATCTTGACGATGGCGCCGTGTTCGTTAATGGCGTCGATGCCGGCCTGGTAGATGGGCACGGTACCGATGGCGACGATGCTGGCATCGACGATGGCCTGGCGGATGGCCGGGATATCGCCGCCGGTGCTGAGGTCCATGACGGTGTCCGCGCCGGCTTCAATGGATATGCGGAGTTTTTCCAGTTCCGTGGACACGTCACCGTAGTCGGACGACGTGCCGATGTTGGCGTTGACCTTGGTGGAGAGGCCCTTGCCCACGCCGCAGGGTTTGAGGTTCTTATGGTTGATGTTGGCGGGGATGACGACAGTGCCGGCGGCGATCTTCTCCCGTAAAAGCTCCGGGTCTATCGATTCCGTTCTAGCGACGGTCTCCATTTCCGGCGTGATTTCACCTTTCCTGGCTCGTTCCAACTGTGTCATGGTTGCCACCCCCTTATAAAATAACAAAACCAAGGGCGCCGGTCTGATAAACCATTCCCTTGGTCTTCAAGGCCGCTTCCCTACGCTCGGATTACCGAGTTCAGGTTCTAAGGGTCGTCCCGACTGCCATCGGGAGCTCTCAGCCCCGGGCACCCCTAGCGGTATATCGTATCTAAAGTATAACAACGGGATGGAAGGGAAGTCAATTTTCTCAGGTAAAGGGGTGAGTCAAAACTCAAAAGTCAAAGGTCAAAACCGGCCAAGGCGGTCTATGCTTGAAAAGTAGCTGTAGGGTGGGTGCAGCGCAGCGAAACCCACCAACAACTATCCGCCGCGGGCAAGATGCCCGCGCTACCCGGAAGAGAAGGCGGGTGAACTGCGGTGGTCCGCCCTACAGTAACCACTCAGCCTTGATCGCTTTTAACCATTGAGCTGTGGCTTTGAGATTTGAGTTCTTGAGTTTTGCGTTCTACCCAAAGGGTAGCTCCAGCCTCGTCCCGGCATTGTTCTGGAAAAACCTGTCTCCGAACAAAGCTGACAAATAAGCCGCCGCCTGGAACCCGGTGCAATGCGAAACCCCCAGGTACTCCACGCCCATCTCCAACAACGCTATCCCGGTCTGCTCCAGCCGTTCCTGCGAGGCATGGACGAGGTGCGTCCCGCCGATGGCCGCATAGATGTGCTCCTTGCCGGTCACCTTCTGCGCTTGCTTCAGGTTATTGACGACGCCACGGTGCGCACACCCCAGGACCACCACCAGCCCGAAATCCGTATCTATGACCATACTGAGATCGTCATTGAAAGGGTCGTGCTTCAGTTCGCCGTTTTCCTTGTACTTCAGGTATTCTTCTATAATTTCGTAGTCCGTCTGCATGGGGACTTCCCCGGTGGTGGTGATGTTTCCGGACAGCTTCTGGGGTTCCCGGGACAGGCGGAAGTTCGCCCCGAGCGCTTCCAGTCCTTCCCGCCGGTGCGGGATGCCGATGAAACGCGGCGGCGTGCCGTCAAGGCTGCCGTACTTCAATCCCCAGATATCGGGATGTGCGTAAATGTCCTTCGGACCGGTCCGCTGTAAAACGTCATGCAGCCCGCCGGTGTGATCGTAGTGTCCGTGACTCAGCACGATAGCATCGATGTCGGTGATGTCCAGGTTCCAGGTGTTCACGTTCATCATGGCCGCCTTCCCGGCGCCGGTATCGAAGAGTATCTTTTTCCCGTCCGCCTCCGCGAGCATGCTGAGGCCCCATTCACCCACCGCATTGGATCCTGCCGTGTTCTCACTCAATGTCATAATTCTAACCGTCATACTGCATCTCCTTTTATATGTTCCATCCGAGCCACTCGAACACCCCTATCATCCTCAGGCTCAGGAAAACGAGCAATACGAAAAAAGTCCAGGTCAGCGGCTTGCGCGGGACTCTGTGAGAGACCACCGCGCCGACCTGGGCCATCACGATCGCCGGTACGGCCAGCAGGGCGAAGGATGTCAGGTTGATGTACCCGATGGAGTAGTCCAGCCGGCCCGGTACACCCAGCCCGTTGATGATATATCCCACGACGCCGCCGATGCTGGTAAGGATGATGACGGCGAGCGATGTCCCCACGGCGCAATGTATCTCAATGCGCAGCGCCATCACCAAAATTGGAATCAGGACGACGCCCCCGCCGACCCCGAACATGCCGGACACGAGTCCGACCGGGAGGGCCCAGAGCGCCCAGAGCCAGGGCCGGGCGACCCTGTCGTCTGTCTGTTTCGGCTGCCCGCCGACGACCATTCTCGCGCCCGCTGCGAGCAGTATGACGCCGAAGATGATCCTGAGGACGTCCCCCGGGAGATTAGCTGACAATGTCGCGCCGCCGACGGCGACAATCGAGCTGACCACACCCATGATGACCGCCATACGCCACTTGACCGCTCCACGGCTATGATGGCGCCAGGCGCCGCTGATGGATGTAGGCAGCACGACCAGCAGACTGGTACCGAAGGCGGTCAGCAACGCCAGTTCCAGGGGGAGCCCCATGTTGCTGTAGACAATGACCTGGATAGGGGTCATCACGAAGGCCCCGCCCAGGCCCAGCATCCCGCCGGCAAAACCGGCGAAAATCCCCGTGGCGAGCAGTATCAGGATATGGGAGAGTTCCAACGACTGTTCCTCTCGCCGGGCGCCGCTATCCGGCGTCCAGCTTTCTCATGACGGCATCGATCTTGCCGTCGAAGGTCAGCGGCTTATCGGTCCGCTCGTCCAGCTTTATCGTCGTGACCACCCTGGCCGCGCCGGCTTCCAGCGCCGAGCGGTGCATCTTCCCGGCCAGCGCCAGCAGCGTATCGACGTCCCCCACGACCACCGTGCCCATGGGTGTGAGACGGTACTCGATGCCCGGCTCTGATTTCAGCAGCCGGACCGCCCCGGCCACGTACTCGCTGACCGATGGGTTGCCGGTACCCACCGGCACCACGCTGATCTCCATCATCGCCATGGCCTTGCCTCCCGTATCATGCTTCCGGCGGTTCGCTGATGCCGCCGGCGAGCCGCGCGTAGTAGGAGCCTGATGTATAGAGCGCCGCCAGGGGATTGTGACCGAGCACCCGGTCCTTGACCGCCAGCACCGTCAACGGCGCCTCGCAGTACTTGATGAACAGGGTATCGTGCCCGATGCACAGCCCCAGCATTACCGCCAGGTCGACGCCGGAGCGGTTGAGTATCTTCGCCTGGGCGATGGGATTGCACATCGGTTCGAAGGCGTCCGGCCCGTGTATCTTGTACTGCGGCTCGAGGCCGAGTTCCTCCTTGGGAATCGAACCGGCCTTGCACATGACGGACGCTACTTCGAAGCCGTTCTTCTCCAGGATGCCGGTCAACAGCCGCGCCTCGTTGGCGAGGCCGCCGCAGAATGCCAGCCCCAGCCGCTTGAACCCGTTCTTACGGGAAAAGTGGATAAGCTCCTCGATGCGCGGTATCTTCGTCCGCAGACCGTCCGGGGTGTTCTCGTAGCACTCGAATTCCTGGATGGATGCCTTCCGTGCAAAATCATCGATGCCGGGGCAGGCATATTCATCCAGCGAAGCTCGAAACTCTTCCGGCATGAGCTTCATGGGACAGTACGGCGGGACCCTGTCCATCATGTCCGGATTTTCACAGGCTTTCACGGCGCACAGGCCGCACCGCGGGTATGGTTGTTGCTCCATCGTGGACTCCCCCCGCATTGTATTCTAGTCATTCAGCGGGGAAATGACAAACCTGCCGCGTGTCCCGTCCGCGGTTTTTAGGTATTTCACGCACTCCGGGAAAGGGTTACACCCGCTCCATACGCGTGATGGCGGATGCTGAATATCGGACTAATCCTCTATTGACCGTGCCGGACGCTCACGTTAGAATAAGGGCGATTACCGTGAAAAACCTGGAAAAGGAGGTGGATCTCAGACCGGCACACTTTCCGGAAAGTGACAACACAGCCCTGCTTACGAGAACAACCGGCAACCCCCGTCGATAGCTCCGGAGAACGCAATTTGAATAAAACCGATATCAAGGAATACCTGAGAAAACGTTCGATGAAAACAGCGATGAGCAATCAAGGCAGGGTACCCGGAGGTCCTCTTCCCGCGCGCCATCCGGTATATCGTGACGGTTTTTCTCCTATCACCACACCTTTTCCGATCTCCCTCCTTCCCCCAATCCCTTGCCGCACCTTCCCTCTCACTTTCTTCCCGGTACCGGTGGTCCTTGCAGGCGCCTGCGCCGGACGACGGATATTATCTGCAAAAAAGAAGCCCTGATAAAAACAAGTAACAAAAAACAGGAGGTTAACCCGTGGCTTACGATGCAGTCAAAATGAAAGACTGGCAAATCTCCGAGGCGGCGGAAGCCAACATGCCGCTCCCGGATGAATGGCAGGAAAAACTCGGCCTCAAGAAAGACGAAGTCCTCCCTTACGGAAGGATAGCCAAACTCGATTTCCTCAAGATCATCGACCGGCTCAAGAACAAGAAAGACGGCAAGTACATTGAAGTTACCGCCATCACCCCGACGCCCCTCGGCGAAGGCAAGAGCACCACGTCCTGCGGCCTCATGGAAGGCCTCGGCAAGCGCGGCATCAATGTCGGCGGCGCGCTCCGCCAGCCCTCTGGCGGCCCCACCATGAACATCAAGGGCACGGCAGCCGGCGGCGGCAACGCCCTGCTCATCCCCATGACCGAGTACTCCCTCGGCCTCACCGGCGATATCAACGACATCATGAATGCCCACAACCTCGCCATGGTGGCCCTGACCGCCCGCATGCAGCACGAGCGCAATTACGACGACGAGCAGCTTGATCGTCTCACCAAGATGCGGCGTCTGAACATCGACCCCACCCGCGTCGAAATGAAATGGATCATCGATTTCTGCGCCCAGTCCCTGCGCAACATAGTCATCGGCCTCGGCGGCCGCATGGACGGCTACACGATGCAGTCCGGTTTCGCCATCGCCGTCAGCTCGGAACTGATGGCCATGCTCTCCATCGTCACCGACCTCGCCGACCTCCGCAAGCGCATGGACGAAATTACCGTTGCCTATGACAAGAAGGGCAAACCCGTCACCACCGGAGATTTGGAAGTCGGCGGCGCCATGACCGCCTGGATGCGCAACACGATTAACCCGACCCTGATGTGCACCGCGGAGTACAACCCCTGCCTGGTCCACGCCGGCCCGTTCGCCAACATCGCCGTCGGCCAGTCCTCCATCATCGCGGACCGCATCGGTCTTAAAATGTTCGATTACCATATCACCGAGTCCGGCTTCGCCGCCGATATCGGCTTCGAGAAGTTCTGGAACGTAAAGTGCCGCTTCAGCGGCCTGAAACCGCACGTGTCCGTGCTTACCACCACCGTTCGCGCCACCAAGATGCACGGCGGCGGCCCCAAGGTCGTGGCCGGCCTCGCCCTGCCCGAAGAATACACCAAGGAAAATGTCGGCCTGGTCGAAAAAGGCGTGGAGAACATGCTCCACCTGATCAACGTTATCCGCAAGTCCGGCATCAACCCGGTGGTCTGCATCAATGCGTTCCACACCGATACCAAGGCGGAATGGGACGTCATCAGGAAAGCCGCGGAAGCGGCCGGCGCCCGCTGCGCCGTTTCCACCCACTGGGCCGACGGCGGTGACGGCGCCCTCGAACTGGCCGACGCCGTTATGGACGCCGCCAACGAGGAATCCGAATTCAAGTTCCTCTATCCGAACGAGATGAAACTGCGCCAGCGCGTCGAGACCATCGCGAAGGAAGTTTACGGTGCGGACGGCGTGTCCTGGACCGCCGATGCCGAGGCCAAAGCCAAGGCCTTCGAAGCCGATCCCAAGTACGATGAATACGCTACCATGATGGTCAAGACGCACCTGTCCCTGAGCCACAACCCCACCTGGAAGGGCGTGCCCAAGAACTGGACGCTGCCCATCCGTGACGTCCTTATCTATTCCGGCGCCAAGTTCCTTTGCCCGATGGCCGGAGACATCACCCTCATGCCCGGTACTTCCTCCAACCCGGCTCTCCGCAAGATAGACGTGGACGTCAATACCGGAAAGGTCTCCGGACTGTTCTAAATACAGTGCGGGAATAGGCACAAGTGCGATAGTCATCCGGGAGATTGTATGGTAATCTTCAGATGACGGGGAGATAGAAAAAAGAACGGACCCGGGACATCTGAGCGACGGTATGGGCGGTGCAGGCGGCGGGGCGATAGCCCTTCCCCTGCGCCGGCCGCCGCTCCCGGTCCCGTTTACACCGGATGCCAATGCCCCCGCCGGATTGATAGTCCGGTACCCTGCCCGCGGTATACCAGACGCGGGAAAGGCATTCCCCGGCCCGGGAACAGCAGCAGGGAGGTAACACCATGCTAAAAGCAACGAAACTACTGATCATACCGGTCCTTATGGTGATGCTGGCCGTCCTGGCGGCCGGCTGCGGCGGTAATGATGTCGAGAACATGACCGCCGATGATGTCCGGCAGATCCTGGCGGATTCGGTCGAGGCCACGACCGAGGCCGATTCCTTCACGTTCACCATGAATGCCGGCATCTCCGCGAACATGACCGGCGAGGCCGGCGGTTCGATGTCCGCGGACATGAGCGGGAGCGGCGCGGCGGACCTGGCGAATGAATCCATGAAGTTTTCCATGGATGCCTCGGCCTCCGTGGACATGGGGTTCTTCAACATGTCTTTCGATGACATCGACTTAGAATTGTACAAGGTCGGAGACTGGGTCTACCAGCATGTCACCTGGCCGGAACAGGATTCCGGCTGGACGAAAACGCCCGCCGGCTGTGATGACGACGATAGCTTCGGCCGCGAGAACATGAGAGAACAGCTCTCCTTCGTGGAATTTCCGGCGGAAGTCGAAATGCTCCGCGAAGAACAGTGCAACGGCGAGGACTGCTACGTCATCAGGCTCGTGCCCGACGCGCAGAAGCTCGCCGACGCCCTTTCCGGCTTGCCCGAATCCCCGGGACCGATGACGAACACCGAACTCCAGCAGCTTGAAGATACCCTGGAGAACACACAGTTCACCGTCTGGATAGCCAAAGACTCGAAACTGTTCATGAAATTCGTCCTTGACGCCAGCATCGATACATCGGACATCGAAGGTACCGTCGGCATGCCCACTCAGACCGACGCCGCGCCCATCATGATGGAAGGCGATGCCATCATGAACATCGATCTTACCGTAACCATGGCCGATTATAACAAGGAAGTCGAGATCACCCTGCCGCCGGAAGCGGCTGACGCCAAAGAGGTAGAACCCGGCAGCCTCTTCTCCGATGAGTTTTCCGGTATGTTCGGCGGCGGCGATCCGCTGAACGATCCGGAAGTCCTCAATGAGCTTTTCAAGGACACCGAGTTCGGCGAGCTGTTCAAGGACGGCGAGCCGGACATGGAAAAAATCTCCGAATTGTTCGGGAACGGCGACCTGGATCTGGAAAACCTGTCCGAACTGTCAGACCTTCTCGAGGATGAAGACCTCGATCTCATGGGACTTTTCGATAAGGTCAATGAAATGAACAAGGAAACAGATAAGTAAAACAAGGAGGCTGAGATATTATGACAGCAGAACTCATCAAAGGCGCGGAAGTCGCCAAACAGATCAGGGAAGAACTTAAGGCGGAAATCGCCGAACTCAAGGAAAAGCACAACGTCGTCCCCGGCCTCGTCACCGTGCTCGTCGGCGCCGATCCTGCTTCCCAGGTCTATGTCGGCCAGAAGGAAAAGACCTGCAAGGAACTGGGTATGTACTCCGAGCGGTACGATATTCCCGCCGATACCACCCAGGAAGACCTGCTGAAGCTCATCGATAAGCTCAACAAAGACACCAAGATCCACGGCATCCTGGTCCAGCTCCCGCTCCCCAAGCACCTCGACGAAGAAAAGGTCCTCTATGCCATCGACCCCGACAAGGACGTGGACGGCTTCCACCCGGTCAACGTCGGCAAGCTGATGATCGGCTCGCCCTACTATCTCCCCTGCACTCCCGCCGGCATCCAGCAGCTTCTCATGCGCTCCGGCACGAAGATAGAAGGCGCTGAAGTGGTCGTGGTCGGCCGCAGCAACATCGTCGGCAAGCCCATCACCAATATGCTCCTCCAGAAAGGCCCCGGCGCCAACGCCACGGTGACCCTCTGCCATACGAAGACGAAGGACATCGCTTTCCACACTCGCCGCGCGGACATCCTTATCGCCGCCATCGGCGTGCCCAACTATATCAAGGGCGACATGGTCAAAGAAGGCGCCGTGGTCATCGACGTCGGCGTCAACGAGATCGGCAAGACCGCGGAAGGCAAGCGCATCCTGGCCGGCGACGTCGACTTCGAAGCCGTCAAGGACAAGGTCAAGGCCATCACCCCCGTTCCGGGCGGCGTCGGCCCCATGACCATCACCATGCTCATGATGAACACCGTCAAGGCCGCCAAGGTCGCCAACGGCCTCCTTTAGTTTCTCTGGCATCCTCCCCGCCGTAGATGGTAAAGTAATAGGGAGGACGGACGGTCCACTCAGGTTCCCGGGCCGGGCTTTGTTCCGGTCCGGGACTTATTATTTCACCACCGTCCCGGCGAGAGGAGGCGCGCCATGCCGTTCGATGTCCCCAAAACGGCCTACAGCGGAAAGATACGTGAGATCACCCTCGGCTCCGGCCCGAAAGCCGTCACCGTCGGCGGCGAGTCAGCTTACCCCTTTTACCTCTTTGAAGGCGCCATGCCGCACCTCCCCCGTATCGCCATGGAAGTGTACGATTCCGCCCCTCAGGACTGGCCGGATGCCGCCCGCCAGCCTTTTGCGGATGTCATCACCGACCCCGCCGCCTGGGCGAAGAAATGCATCTCGGAGTACGGCGCGGAACTCATCTGCCTCCAGTTGGTCGGTACCGACCCCAACGGCGAGGACCGCCCGGCGGAGGAAGCGGTGGAACTGGTGCGGAAAGTAGCCGCCGCCATCGACGTCCCGCTCATCGTCTGGGGCACCGCCAACCATGAGAAAGACGCTGCGGTCCTGAAACTGTCGGCGGAAACGGTCAAGGACAAAAAACTCGTGCTCGGGCCGGTGGAAGAAGGCGATTACAAGCAGATCGTCCCGGCGGCCATCGCCAACGGGCACACGGTGGCCGCCTCAAGCCCCATCGACATCAATCTTGCCAAGCAGCTGAACATCCAGATGGGCAATCTCGGCGTGCCGGACGGCTCGCTCATCATGGATCCCACCGTCTCCAGCATCGGCTACGGTATCGAGTACTGCTACTCGGTCATGGAGCGCATGCGCATGGCCGCGCTGACCCAGCAGGACGGCAAGCTCCAGTTCCCCATCATCGCCAACGTTGCCCGTGAGACGTGGAAAGCCAAGGAATCCCGGCAGACGGACGACCCGCGGATGGGGGACACGTCCAGACGAGGCATTCTCCTCGAGGCCATGTCCGCCATGGTGCTGCTGCTGGCCGGGGCAGACGTCCTCGTCATGCGCCACCCTGATGCCGTCAAACTGGTTGGGGAAATGGTAGCCGACCTGGCGGCGTGATACCTTTCATTTTCTCCCTTTCCATACCCGTGTAGTATCGACCTCAATGAGTATATCGAATGAACGTTCCGATCGTTGATAAACCATCTTCAGACCTGACCGACGAAGCCGTGGACACCTTTTATTCGTGCGCGGTCTGCCAGTCCATCTCGCCGGGTCATCTCTGCATCGTCAGCCCGGAGCATCCCGGACAGTGCGGCGTCTATACCTGGCAGAGCTGCCGGGCGGGTTACGCCGCCGATCCTATCGGCCCTTATCAGCCGGCACCCAAAGGGGAAAAATTGGACGATAGGCGAGGGCAGTGGCAGGGCGTGAACGAGGCTGTCCTTATAGCGTCCGGCGGCAAAACTGAAAAGATCAACCTGTACAGCCTCATCGATCATCCGGCGACCACCTGCAACCAGTGCGAGGCCATCGCCGCCGTGCTGCCGAAAAGTAACGGATTCATGGTTGTAAGCCGGGACTGCCACGGCATGACGCCCGCCGGTATGAGCTTCCAGGAACTGCGTAAATACATCGGGTACGGAAACAGCACGCCGGGGTTCGTGGGGCACAGCAAGAAGGCGGTCACCGGGCGGAAGTTCCTTGCGGCGGACGGCGGCTTGCTCCGGCTGGTGTGGCTGCCGTTAAAGCTGAAGAAAGAAATTGGCGACGGCTTGCAGCAGCGGGCTGCGGAACTGGGAGTGCCTGATCTATCAGACCGTATCGCCGATGAGACCGTGGGCGTGACCGAAGAAGCGATATTGCCGTATTTAAAGAAGAAACGTCATCCTGCCCTGGAGATGGGACCGATATTATAGAGGATGGCCCGCTTTATGTCATTCCCGACCCGATCGGGAATCCATCTCGGGCGTATCAGTAACATTGAGGGAGGCAACGGAATAGAGCCAAGCAGGTTTTACGTAATACCCGATGGGTAGCGCAGGCCTCCGTGCCCGCGGACCTGCAGAGACGCCGGTCCCACCCGTATTGTGGACAACCTGAGAATAGGTCGGATTTTAGAAACTTTTACTTTTAAGTTGCAGTTTTTACTTTTGGCCTTTGAGTTTTGAGTTTAGTTGTACAACAACTACTTGGCCGTACTCGCGCCGTCAATGGTATAATAGTTTACCCCAGGAGGAAAACGCCCATGCCCCTGACCGGAATCGAGATATTCAAACTGCTGCCCAAGACCAACTGCGGTCAGTGCGGCTCGCCCACCTGCCTGGCCTTCGCCATGGCGCTGGCCGCGGGCCGGACGGACCTGAGTAAGTGCCCGCATATTTCCGATGAAGCCCGCGCCAAACTCACCGAGGCCTCCACACCGCCAATCCTGCCGGTAACCATCGGAACAGGTGACAGCGCCCTCAAGATAGGCGGGGAAACGGTCATGTTCCGGCATGAAAAGACCTTCCTGAACAAGCCGGGCATCGCCCTCCTCATCAGCGATACGATGAGCGACGGGGAAATCGAAGCCCGTCTCCGCAAACCGCTGGAACTCACCTACGAACGTGTCGGGATGACGCTGAGCAGCCCGCTCGTCGCCCTGAAAGCAGATTCCGGCGACCCCTCGAAGTTCGCCGCCCTGGCGGATAAAGCCAGGAACGCGGGCCTTGCCATTGTCCTCATGAGCGAGCGTCCGGACGTTCTTTCCGCCGCCGCTCGCGCCTGCGCGGACAGCAAACCGCTCCTTTACGCCGCCACGAAGGATAACGCGGACCTCGTCGCCGCCATCGCCAAAGAGTTCTGTTGCCCGGTTGCCGCTAGAGCTGATGGCCTGGAAGACATCGCCGCTCTGACCGGCAAACTCGCCGCTGCCGGTCTCAAGGAGATCGTCATCGACAGCGGCGCCCGTACCATGAGCCGGGCGTTTCAGGACCAGGTCATCATCCGCAGCGCCGCCCTCGGTAAAAACCGCACGGTCGGCTATCCGACCATCGTCTTCCCCTGCGATATGACCGATGATCCCATGAAGGAGGCGATGATCGCCTCCGTGTTCGTGGCTAAGTACGCCGGGATCATCGTCCTTTCCGATTTCACCGGGGAGGGCTTGTTCCCGCTGCTCGTGGAACGGCTCAACATCTATACCGATCCCCAGCGCCCGCTGGCGACGAAGCAAGGCATTTACGAGATCGGCAGCCCGGACGAGAACTCGCCGCTGCTGGTGACGTCCAATTTCTCGCTGACTTATTTCATCGTCTCCGGGGAGATCGAGAACAGCAAGGTACCGGCTTATCTTTATGTCAAGGACACCGAGGGGCTTTCCGTGGTGACTGCCTGGGCGGCCGGCAAGTTCTCCGGAGACATCATCGGCCCGGCTATTCTGAAGAGCGGCATCGAGGGGCGTATTAAGCACCGCAAGCTCATCATCCCGGGCTATATTTCGATGGAACGGGACGCACTCAAAGAAGAACTGCCCGGCTGGGAGGTTCTCATCGGTCCGCAGGAAGCCGCCCAGATACCGGCCTATTTGAAAAACTGGAAACCATGAGGATGACGGCATGATACTCATCGGCGAGAACATCAACATCATGTCCGAGGCCCTCGGGCCGGCCCTGCGTAACCAGGAAGCCGGACCGCTGGAAGACGTGGCGCGGGCGGAGGTCGATGCAGGGATGGATGTCCTCGACCTCAACATCGGGCCGGCGCGCCGCGACGGCGAGGCGTTCATGTCCTGGGTCGTCGCGACGGTCCGGAACGCCACGGACAAAATGCTGTCTCTCGATACCACCAACCTGGACGCCATGGAAGCCGGTCTGAAGGCGGGCAGGGGCCCGTTCCTGATAAACTCCGTCTCGCTCCAGTCAAGCCGCATCGACCGGGGGCTGGAGATGGCAGCGAAGTACGAGGCGGACCTCATCGGCCTGCTCTGGAGCAACGAGGGAATGCCGCGGGACGTCAACGAGCGCGCCATGCACGCCGTGGACCTGGTCTACCGGGCCAATGAGGCCGGTATCCCCAACGAAAAGATCTGGATCGACCCCATCGTCAGCCCCGTGTCTGTCGAGATCAACCAGGTCAAGGCCTGCGTCGAGTTCATGGACATGCTCGGGGAGATCGCGCCCGGCTGCAAATCCACGGTCGGCCTGTCCAACGTTTCCAACGGCACCCCGCCGGAATTGCGCGGCTGGCTCAACCGCACCTACCTCGTCATGCTGGAACGGTACGGGCTGTACTCCGCCATCGTGGACGCCTTTGATAACGATCTCATCGACATCGCCCGCGGCCGCCGCCCGGACATCGTGGACGTCATCCACCGCGTCATGGACGGCGAGAGCGTGGATATTGCTTCACTCTCTCCGGAACTTGCCAAGTACGCGAAGACGGTCAGGGTGCTCAACGGGGAATCTTTGTATTCCCACGCCTGGCTGGAAATTTGAGGGGGCGAAATCTCCTCTGGTCCCTCATTACAAACAAGGAACAACCGTTCCTCCAGAGTTCCTAAAGCCAGTTCTGGGATTCCGACGCAAGTCTATTTTGAAAGTCAATTCCTCGACACTATTGAATCATACACCTGTTTTTGCTATTCTTTGTGTATCAACCTTGAAGGACAATAGTATGAGCCGGACCAATATAGACATCGATGACGCCCTTGTGGAAGAAGCCATGAACCTCACGAAGAAGAAGACCAAGAAGGACCTGGTCAACTATGCTGTTGAAGAACTGGTGCGCCGGGAAAAGAGAAAGAAGCTCCTCGAATTGGAAGGACATGTGGATTGGAACGGCAACCTCGATGAGATGAGGAAAACCAGGGTATGATACTGGTGGACACCAGCGTATGGATAGACTTTTTTAAAGGTACCGATACTCCGCAACAGCGTATCCTGCACCGGCTGATAGAGGACGATGAAGATATCTGCCTCACCGGTATCGTCTTGACCGAGATATTGCAGGGTATCAAAACGGACACAGACTTTGAGCGAATCAAAGAACTTCTCATAGGTTTTCCCCTTTATGAACCTGCACTAGACGCGTATCTGGATTCGGCTGGCATATACCGCACTTGCCGGAAGGCAGGCAGGACTATCAGATCGACCATTGATTGTCTCATCGCAGCGATTTGTATCCGGAACAGTCTATCCATTCTTCACCGGGACAGGGATTACGGTAGTATCAGCAGAGTGACGTCTCTGAAGGTGGTCACGAACGGGAGCAAAGACCATCCTTCGACTAGTCCCGTTTCCTGAAAACGTTTTTCCACTGACCTAAGCATATCCTCTTACTAAAAACCGCCCCATCGTTCTTATCTCGCACTTCAAATACGCCATACCTTACTTGACCTGATGTAACTATTCACGATAAAGTAAAAATGGAATTTATGTATGCGGAAATATTCCGGTTTGCCGATGGCTGCTGAAAAGGTACCCCGGTGACCGTGTCGATTAACGACCCTTTTCTCCCGCTTTCATGGAATTTTTCATACATACATAACACGCTAGACTGCGTAGAGGTATGAAAGAGTGGACTTCGACAGTATACATGAAAAAGCGTTAAAGGAATGGGCGGCCCTTGAAACGCCCGCAAAACCCCGTATCATCGTCGGGGCGGGTACCTGCGGCCGGGCCGCCGGCGCCAATGAACTGATCGATGCCATCACCGTCGAACTGGAACGGCTCAACATCGATGCCGCCATCACCCAGGTCGGCTGTATCGGTATCTGCTACGCTGAACCGCTCGTCGACATCGTCAAGCCTGGCAAGCCCCGCATCTGTTATGCCAACGTCACACCGGAAATAGTACGCGAGCTGCTGCAAAGCTATCTCGTCGATGACAACCCCCGCGCGGACCTTGCCATGGGCACGCTTGGAGAAGGCTCCGTGGAAGGCATCCCCAATTTCTGGGAACTCCCCATGCTCAAGCCCCAGGTGCGCATCGCGCTCCGGAACTGCGGCATCATCGATCCCGAGAGCATCGACCAGTACATCGCCCGCGGCGGCTACTCCGGCTTCCGCAAGGCACTGGAAATGGAACCTCAGCAGGTCATCGATGAGATCAAAAAGTCCGGCCTGCGCGGCCGCGGCGGCGCCGGTTTCTCTACCGGACAGAAATGGCAGTTCTGCCGCGATGCCAAAGGCGATAAGAAATACATCATCTGCAACGCGGATGAAGGCGACCCCGGCGCGTTCATGAACCGCTCCCTCCTGGAAGGCGATCCCCACTCCGTCCTGGAGGGCATGCTCATCGGGGCCTACGCCATGGGCTCGGATGAAGGTTACGTTTACTGCCGCGCCGAATATCCTCTCGCCATCGAGCGCCTGGAAAAGGCACTCGAACAAATGAAAGGCTACGGCCTGATCGGGGAAAACGTCCTCGGTTCCAGCTTCAATTTCAGCCTGCACATCAAGGAAGGCGCCGGCGCATTCGTCTGCGGCGAGGAGACCGCCCTCATGGCCTCCATCGAAGGCAAACGCGGCATGCCGAGGCCCCGCCCCCCGTTCCCCGCCGTCTCCGGTCTCTGGGGCAAACCGACCAATATCAACAACGTGGAGACCTGGGCCAACGCCGCCAATATCATGCAGCATGACGGCGACTGGTACGCCGGGTACGGCACGGAAAAGAGCAAGGGCACCAAGACCTTCGCTCTCGCCGGCAAGATAAACCGCACCGGCCTCATCGAGGTCCCCATGGGCATCACCCTGCGGGAGATCATTTACGATATCGGCGGAGGCGTTCCCAATGACAAGGAATTCAAGGCCGTCCAGACCGGCGGACCATCCGGCGGCTGCCTCCCGGCGAGTATGCTGGACCTCTCCGTCGATTATGAGTCTCTCAAGGATGCCGGCGCCATCATGGGCTCCGGCGGTATGGTGGTCATGGATGAAGACACCTGCATGGTGGACGTAGCCCGCTACTTCCTCACCTTTACCCAGTCCGAGTCCTGCGGTAAATGCGTGCCCTGCCGCGTCGGCACGAGACAGATGCTCGATATCCTGGAGCGCATCTGCGCCGGCGAAGGTGAAACGGAGGACATCGAACTCCTTCGCCGCCTCAGCGACCATATCAATGCCGGAGCGTTGTGCGCCCTCGGCCAGACCGCACCCAATCCCGTCATGACGACCATGAAGTACTTCTTCGAGGAATATACCGCCCACATCGAGCAGAAACGCTGCCCGGCGCTGTCCTGTACCAACCTCATCGCCTTCTACATCGACCCCGCCAAGTGCATCGGCTGCGGCGCCTGCGCCCGCAACTGCCCGGTGGAGTGCATCGCCGGCGGCAAGAAGATGGTCCATGTCATCGACCAGGAGAAGTGCATCAAGTGCGGCACCTGCTACGAGGTCTGCCCGAAGAAGGTCCGCGCCGTGACCAAGGTCTCCGGTGAAAAACTCCAGGTTCCCTCGGAACCGGTCCCGGTAACCGCCGGCAAGGCCTCGGAAAAGGCCGAGTGATCCATGGCTGCAGCTTCAACCGGTGCCGGTGTCCCCTCACGTTTGGCGGCTTGAGAACAACATGATCATCGACAGCCACACGCACCTCTCTACCTTCACCAATGAGGGGCTAACTTTTTCACAGGTCAGGGACCGGCTGCTGGCGGACATGGCCCGGGACGGCATCGAATTCTCCTGCGTGCTCCCGGACAGCGAAAGCGGTTCCGCCGTGGCAGACCTGGAAACGACACTGGAACTGACCGCCGTCTCCCCAAAACTGTTCGCTCTCGGCACCGCCCTCGTGGAGTCCATTAACGCCGGCGTCGTGG
>CAZPSP010000007.1:0-34723 GCA_964589285.1 uncultured Dehalococcoidaceae bacterium
TGCGAGCCCGCCTCAGGTGGGCGTGGCAATCTCGGACATCGGGATTGCTTCATCCCGCCGCGTCGGGATTCTCAACGACGACACATGAGAACAACCAAAACCAAACCGGTACTTTTTCCGGGTATCCTCTAAAGCCCGTTCGGTGTAAAATTGGTTAGCCGGTCGGACCGGGAAACCGGTCGGGCGGCCCTCGATGGAGGCTGAGATGCAGCAATGGCTGATGAACGGGACTTCCCGTCAAAGTGACGAAGCAAAAATATCCACTGTCCGCGGCTACCGGGTCATCGATACCATATTCTCGCACAATGAAGAAGCTCCTTCCTTCATGGTGGCCAATATCAATCCGCGTTCAGACTATGAGTACAACCTTTCCCGGATAGAAGATATTGTCCAGACTGCCCACGAACTGGATGTGGATGCCCTTGTCCTCCCGGAACTGGCAGTCTCCGGCTATGTCTGGGACTCCGAAGAATCATCCACTGTCAGAGACCACTTGCGGTCCTGCGATAACCGGCAGCCCGCCGTCAGGAACATCCTGGATCGGATAAATGACGGACTCGTGGACCGGGGCAAAGGCCTCAAAATGGTCTTCCTCGGCAACGTCAGGGTCGATGACCGTAACGACACCATGAACGATTCGGTATTCGTCATGGCGCCGGGGATCGACCACAACGAGGTCTTTTACGATAAGATATTCCTTACTCCTCTGGAAAAGCGGTACTTCAACAAAGGCTCCGATCAGCGCCTCGTGCTGGATACGCGCTGGGGGCGCTTCGGCGTCATGATTTGCTACGATTTGTGCTTCGTGGATTTGGGCAGGCGTTACGCCTTTGAAGACGAGGTGGATCTCATAATTTCTTCCGCCGCCTGGAGAACCGAGGCGTTCCGGGTTTATCCCCTCCTCGGCGTGGAAATAGACAACTACTACCAGTATATCTGGAACCTCATGAACGCGGCCATGGCCGCTCACAACCAGGTCTGGAGCATCGGCGCTAACTGCGTCGGTGCTTTTGAAAAAACCGGCGGACTGTTCTGCGGGGAGAGCGGCGTCTGGGGTCCCTCCGGTCTGCCCCTGCTGCATGCTTCGCATAAAGATGAAGAACTGATAATCATCCGTGACGTTGAGATCAGGGGCCACATGAGACACCAGGCCACGGAACACTTCGACTACCGCCTCGACTTCGATGAAGTCTACCGCCGGGTCAAAGATATCAAGCCCCGCCGCGTCGCCATCCCGTAGAAGCCCGTCCCGTCATTCCTTTTCTCGTCCCTTCTCCCTCGATGGGAGAAGGTTAGGATGAGGGTGAAACCTCGGGAACCCATCATTGCCGGCGGTGAATTTTCGCTTTTGCCCGGGGGAAATAGCCCAGCCCATCCTGTCGTCCCCATTTTAAGGGGGAGCGAGGGGGTTTCAGACTCAGAAGAAGCTGTAGGGTGGGTGCAGCGCAGCGTAACCCACCAGCCTCGTAGGGCGGCTCCGGCTTCAGCCGCAGCCGCCGTATCATTTGGGGCTATATACCCGGGTAGCGCGGGCGTCCCTGCCCGCGGCATCCCCGCTCTCATCAGAGGCAAGCTCGTATAAACCAATCTCCCGCCGTGTCATTCCCGACCTGATCGGGAATCTAGCACTCGAAAAACCGCCTACTCCGCCGCCGTCTCCACCCGCCGCCGCCGCCGCTGCATGAGCCGCTTCACGCCGGCTACCGCGAACAGCGTCACCCCGCCGAACAGCACAATCGTCGCGCCGGAAGCCAGGTCCAGTTCGTACGATATCCACAAACCCCCGAACGTGAACACGATGCCGAAGCCCACCGCCAGGAACATCGTCCGCTTCAGGTCGTACGTGAACTGCCGGGCCAGCGCCGCGGGGATGGAGAGCAGGGCTATGATAAGTATCATTCCCACGATGCGCAGCAGGATGACCACGGTCAGCGCGATCATCGCCAGCAGGAGCAGGTACAACAGGCCCGTCTTCAGGCCCAGCACGGTGCTGTACTCCTCGTCGAACGTCACCGCCCGGAACTCTTTCCACAGCGCGATGACGATGATGAGGATCGCCGCGTCCATCCCGGCCATCAGGAAGAGGTCTGAGACCGGTACCGTCAATATGTTTCCGAACAGGTAGCTGAACAGGTCCGGCGCATACCCCGGCGCTAATCCGATGAAGACGATGCCCAGCGACATGCCCATCGCCCAGAGAATGCCGATGGCGGTGTCCTCCGTCAGCCGCGTCTGCTTGTTGATGTAGCCGATACCCAAAGCCGAGGCGAGGGAGAAAATGAGCGCTCCCAGTACCGGGCTGAATCCGAGCAGATAGCCCAGCCCGATGCCCCCGAAGGAAGCGTGCGCGATGCCCCCGGATATGAAGATGATGCGCTTGACCACCACGTACACGCCCACGATGCCGCAGGCGATCGAGGCCAGCAGCCCCGCGATGATCGCGTTCTGGATGAACCCGTATTGAAGAGCTTCAAGCATGGTCTAATGCTCCTTGAGGACCCGGTGGGGGAAATGGCCGTGCGCGATGAGCTGGACGGGACATTCGTAGGTGGCTTCCAGCACCTCCGGCTCGATTTCCTTGGAACCGTGATAGTGCAGCCGGTGGTTGAGACAGGCGATGGTATCCACGTAGATGGAGACGGCGCTGATGTCATGGGAGACCATGACGATGCCCATGTCCTTCTTCAATTCCGCCAGCAGGTCGAAGAACTCGGTCTGCATGCTCGGGTCCACGCTGGAAGTAGGCTCGTCGAGGAGGAGGATCTTCGGGCGGCTGATCAGCGCCCGGGCGATGAAGACCCGCTGCTGTTCGCCGCCGGACAGCCTGCCGAGCTGCTGATTGCGGAAATCGTACATCCCCACGGTCTTCAACGCTTCCGCGGCCAGGTCACGGTCATTCCGGTTGAAGCGTCGGAACAGTCCCCGCGCCGTGGTGCGGCCCATCAGCGCGGCATCCAGGACGGTAATAGGAAAATCGCGGTCGTAGAGATTGTACTGGGGCACGTACCCGATGAGCCGCCGCGCTTTCTCCGGCGGTCGCCCGAGCACGGTGATCCTGCCCTGGGACGGTTTTATCAGGCCGAGTATCGCCTTGAGCAGCGTCGTCTTGCCGCCGCCGTTCGGCCCGATGATGCCGAGGAAATCGTTCGGCAAGACGCTCAGGTTGATGTCCTGCAGCACCGCCGTGTTTTCATGGTACACCCAGAGGTGTTCTATGGTGATAAGGTCCTGTGTCATTATGATTCCAGCGTCTCGATGAACTTGTCCGCCATCGCCCGCATGTTCTCCAGGTACTCCCTGGCCAGCGGGTCGATGGAGATGACGCTGCCTCCGATCTCGTTAGCGATGACCTCCGCGCTCTGCGGGTTGAACTGCGGCTCGATAAAAATGACCTTGATGCCGAGGCGGCGCGCTTCATCGATAAGCTCCAGAAGGCCGCTCGCCGTCGGCTCTTTGCCCTCGGCCTCGATGGGTAGCATGGTGAGGCCGTACTCAGCCGCGAAGTACCCGAAGCTGGCATGGTAGGTCATGAAGGTCCGGTTCTGCACGCCTTCCAGGCCGCTGCGGATGTCGGAATCGAGTTGGGCCAGTTCTTCCAGGTAATCGTCGCGGTTCTGTTCGTAAAAAGCTTTGTTATCTGGATCGATTTCGATGAGGCCGTCAGTTATGTTCCGGACCATTATCTGCGCGTTTACCGGGGACATCCAGATGTGCGGGTCCATGCCGGTATGGTCGTGGCCGGCTTCTTCGTGGTCTTCTTCGGCGCTACTTTCGATGAGTTCGATGCCCTCCGAGCAGTCCACCACGAGTATGTCCGGGTTCTGCGCAATGAGGTTGTCCATCCAGGCAAGCTCGAACTCCACCCCGGAGCCGACCTTGGCGTACATGACCGCTTCCGAGAGGGCGGTTATCTGTGATGGGGCCGGTTCGTAACTGTGCGGGCTGGCCCCGGGCGGGACCATCACGGTGATGTCCACCCTGTTCCCGCCGATACGTTCCACGAACTCCGCTTGGGGAAGGATCGTCACCACGACGCCGACTTTGTCCGACCCCTCCGCTGACGAATTGCAGCCCGCCGGCAGTACCGCGACGACCAGTAACAGGATAACGCCGGTGATGAATGCTGATGTACTATGCCTGTTGTTCATGGTTATTGGACTTCGAACCTTTCAAGTGTCTGATGAGGATGATAGCCGCCGAGATGAGAATGCCGGCCCCGGCGATCCAGCGGGCCGTAGGGATGCCGCCCAGCGTCCAGACATCTATCTTGAGGCCTTCCAGGTAGAAACGGCCGATTCCGTAGATGATGATGTAGAAAAGGAATATGTCCCCGTTCTTCAGCCAGCCGCGGAGCTTTCGCCCGAGTACCATGAGCGCCGCGAAGCCGAGGAGGTTCCAGAGGAACTCGTAGAAGAACAGGGGGTGGAAATGGGTGAAGCTCTCGTAGCCGGGCATACGGTTCTCCGGCGCGATGTAGATGCCCCAGGGAAGGCTGGTGGGGTAGCCATAGATTTCCTGGTTGAAATAATTTCCCCAGCGGCCGATGGCCTGGGCCAGCAGGAGTCCCGGCGCCACGATATCCAGCCAGCGCAGGGTGCTTAGTTTCTTCCATTGTGTATAGATAATGAGACCGATGGCGCCGCCGATGACCGCCCCGAAGATGCCCAGTCCCTGCCCGCCGATGATCTCACCGGGGTTCTGCACGAAGTAGTCCCAGCGGTCGATGACGTGGTAAAGACGCGCCCCGATGACGCCGAGCGGCACGATGATAAGGGCGATGTTGACGATGTGCTTCGTGTCTTCGCCGCGGCGCTTGGCTTCGACGTAGGAGATCCCCACGGCCGCCAGGACGCCGAGGGCTATCAGGATGCCGTACAGAGAGATGGTCAGCGGGCCGATATGGAAAACTCCGTCAGTCATTGCCGATGCTCAAATGAAAACCATTTTCAGGGAAAGCGGGCAGATGATGGTATCCGGTCATTGTCATAGTATACTTACCTGTTCCCTGGAGCGGTAGAGCAGGCGGGACAGATCCCGTGCAGTTCCAGGACGTGGCTTTCGATGCGGTAGCCGGTCTCCTTTGTAAGCCGGTCTTCCAGGGTGCTGAGGTCGCAGCCGGAGAAATCGACGGCCTGACCGCACTGGGAGCAGATAAGGTGGTGGTGGTGGCCGGTGGGGCGGCGCATGAGGTACCGGGGCGTGCCCCCCTCCAAACCGACGCGGCAGATGAGGTTGAGGTCCGCCAGGAGGTTAATGACGCGGTAGACGGTGACGAGGCCGATGCCCGGATGGTCCGTCAGGACGCGCTCATGGATCTCCGCGGCAGTGAGGCGGTCATGGCTGGCGGCGATGATGCGGAGCACGGCATGACGCTGCGGGGTCAGCTTGTAGCCTTTCTCCCTCAGTATCCCCGCGATGCGGTTGGCGGTCAGTTTCATGGTCTACCTGTAGTGCAGTTGAAAACGATTATCAGTTAGATTGTAACGCGGAGACGGGGGAGTGTCAAGGTGTGAATAATTGCTGATCGGCAGGGTGCCAGAACTCGTGATTGTAGGCTCTCTCATCAGCGAATTGTCGTTGCCTATCTCCGCACTTTCTACGGAGTGTCGTTCCCGGCTCCGATCGGGAATCTATTGCTGCATCAATAAGAAGACTGAGGCTCTTTAACCTTCCTTGCTATTGCCCGGGAATAAGTTAGATTCGTGGTGCCTACCCGAACGGATTGCCCCACCTGCTCTTGATGTCACGCATGGACAGCTTGCCTACACCGTTGCGCGGCAGTTCATGAACGAAGATGACGGATTGAGGACAGGCGGCCTCACCGAGCTTTTCACGGCACCAGGTGATGATGTCCTCCTCCGTGAGGATTTTATCCTTCATCGGAACGATAATCGCCCGAAGCGTGCGGTCCTGCGGCATATGGGCGATGCTGATGACGGAGACTTCCTTGATGTCCGGGTGTTCGTTGAGTGCCATTTCCACCTGCTCGGGGCGGATATTCTGATCGTTCTGCTGAAAATTCATACTGTCCTTCCGTGCCGTCGTTCACCGGCGGCAGATCATTGTTCAGGTTGGAGAGATGTGCCGGTAACGGCGGCGAGTACGGCCGCCATCGTTTCCCCGGCGCGGGCCTGGATGCAGACCTCGGCCTCGCGGTCCATCGGCGTCTCGCCGAGATTGATGATAACAAGTTTGGCGCCGCTCCGCACCGCGTACACCGGCATGTAGGCCGCCGGGTAGACGGTGAGCGTTGAGCCGATGACAATGAAGAGGTCGGCATCCGAGGAACGCCGGCTGGCTTCATAAAGCGTTCTCTGCGGCAACTGCTCGCCGAACATCACGACGTCCGGCTTGAGAATGCCGTGACAGCCCGGGCAGTCCGGTATCTGCTCGCCGGACTTGAGGCGGACCGCGATCTGGTCGAACGAAAACGGCTTCCCGCAGTTCAGGCAGACCGCCCGGCGCATGTTTCCGTGAAGCTCGAAGACGATATCGTCCGGGAGACCGGCCTTCTGATGGAGGTTATCGATGTTCTGGGTAATGACGCAATCGAGCTTGCCCAGACGGTAGAGGTCGGTGACGGCGAGATGGGCGGCGTTGGGTTCGGCATTCGCGCCGAGGAAGCCTTCCCCGAATACCTGCCACTGCTTGCGGCGGCATTCGGCGCTGGCCAGAAAGCGGTCGATGCTGAAATCATCCTCGTCGTACTTCGTCCAGAGTCCGCCCGGACCGCGGAAGTCCGGGATACCGGATTCGGTGCTGACACCGGCGCCGGTAAAGACGACGAGGCGGTGGCTCTGCAGGATGAGGTCGGCGACGCGCCGGATATCCTGTTCAGGCAGGAGACTTGTCATGCGGCTCCTTGAAATACCGCCCCCGCCAGCCTTGCTTCCATTTCCAGCCCTTCATCCAGGCTGAGGTCCATGCCGCGCCAGACCGCCTGCTTGGCCGCCTTGACGGCATAATAAGGGAACGAGGCGATCCGCCGGGCAAGCTTTTCCGCCTCTGCCAGCAGGTCCGCCTTGGGGACGATGCGGTTGACCAGTTTCATCCGCCGGGCTTCATCCGCGGTCAGCCAGCGGCCGCTCATGAGAACCTCCAGCGCATGGGCCTGGCCGATGGCGCGCGGCAGGGTCTGTGAACCGCCGGCGGCCGGGATTATGCCGAGCCCCGGTTCCGGGAGGCCGAAGCGGGCATCCTCGGTGGCGAGCCGGATATCGCAGCAAAGGGACATCTCTATGCCGGAACCGAGTACGTAGCCGTGCAGCGCGGCGATAACCGGCTGCTCTACGGAAAGGAATCTTCCCCAGATGTCACGGTCGAAGCGGGCCTTGCGGGCAAAGACCGGCGGCGGCGCGCTCAGGAACTCGGTGAGGTCGGCGCCGGCGCAGAAAGCCTTTTCCCCCGCCGCCTTCAGGATGACGACGCGGACATCGGGATCGTCCTTCACCGCGCCGAGGACTTCGTACAGTTCGTCCCGCATCTGGATATTGTAGGCGTTCAGGGCTTTCGGGCGGTTCAGCGTGATATATCCAATATCGTCCTGTTTTTCGTAGAGAATTACTTCAAAACCGGTCATATCATTCGCCCTTGTAATGCGGGTCTCGTTTTTCCCGGAAGGCGGTGATGCCCTCGGTGCGGTCCGCCGTGGTATGGAGGAGGAAGTAAAGGTCCGCTTCCAGCCTCAGGCCCTGTTCCAGTGTCAGGTCCATGCCCTTGATGACGGCTTCCTTCAAATATCGCAATGCCAGCGGCCCCTTGGCGGCAATGCTTTTCGCCAGTTTGGCCGTCTCCGCTTCCAGTTCCGCCGCGGGGTAGACGGCGCTGACCAGGCCGATCTCCAGCGCCTCTTTCGCGGAAATGGTATCGGCGGTCAGGAGCAGTTCCAGGGCCTTGCCGCGCCCGACGATGCGGGGCAATCGCTGCGTGCCGCCGCCGGACGGGAGCATGCCTTCGGAAACCTGGGGCATGGTAAAGGTGGCCCGCTCCGAACAGATGCGGATATCGGCGGCGAGGGCCAGTTCCAGGCCGGGGCCTGATGCCGGGCCGTTGATGGCGGCGATAACGGGACGGTCGAGGGCGGCCAGCGCGGCGGCGGCATATGAGGAAGGCTCGCCGCCTTTGCAGAAGATGTTCCCTTCATTGGCCAGGACAACCACGTAAACATCATCGTCTTCGGCGATGTGTTCGCAGGCGTGGGCTATCTCCCCGGTCATCTGCTCGTCGAGGTAGTTGCCGGTCTCGGTTTTGTCCAGGATAATGTAAGCGGCGTGTTCGACATCGAGCGGCATGGCGTCCCTCCGGCGGTTGTTCCTCATTCAATGTTACCGCCATGCGCTGAGAGCGTCAAGAAACGCGATTTTGTTCGGTTTTGGTTGCTCATAGATAGATGGTGTCATTGCGCGTCCCGATACCATCGGGACGAAGCAATCCGTTCTCTAGGAATACCGCAAGCTTCAAGGCCCCCTCGTAAATCTGAAAGTGTTCTGAAAAAGTCACTGCGAGAGGTCTTCAGACTCCGTGGCAATCTCAATCATCGGTTCCAATTGAAACTTCAGTCATGCCGACTAAAAATAGTGACAAAATTCCCTTGACGAAAAAGTACAAATGTTCTATAATGTCGATTCAGGCAATAAAGAAAATGAGAAAACACCGTGAGGGATAAACACTTACACGGCAGACAGAGAATCAATTCCACTAATCGTTGTTCCTCCCCTCCTTCCACCGCAACGAATAGCTCCAAAATGAGGCTGAGTTACCATAAAACGAAAAACGAATACCCGAGCCTGTTTAGCCTCAGACAGCATTCGTTAAATAAGGATTCTTTAATTTCGAAAATTCGAACCCTCTGCGTTGATGAGAAAGTAAAAAAAGAACTGCGGCAGGTCTTGGAGGGCTCATCGATCTATCGTCCCCATTTTAAGGGGGAGGGAGGGGGTTTTGAGCAACAACTTATGTTCCCATGCCCCGATGGAATCGGATCTCACACCTTTGGCGACCTAAGAGCGTTGAGGGAACAGCTACGCCAGCACGAACACCGGTCGCGCTCCCTCACCGGCGGAATAAGCATCGCCGGGGAACAGGCGGGCTTCTTTCATCGTGACCGCCCTGCCGATGAGGTCCATGGAGGCCGCTTTGGGATCGATGCCGTCCAGGTTGCCCATGATCCAGGGACCTTCATCGAGTTCCACGATGACAATGACGTACGGCACCTCGGACTCGCGGCCTTCCGCGGCCACGTAGACCGTGGTAAAGGTGCGGACCTTGCCGGTGCCTCCCAGTGTGGCTACAGCGAGGTCTTCACCGGCGCATTTTGGGCAGGCCGTCTTGGGGGGCGTGGTCACCGTGCCGCAGGCAGCGCATTTAACTCCGAGAATACGGCCGTCTTTGAGGGCCTCGTGGTAGTCTTTGTATATAAGCGCGTGTTTCATGGTGTCCTGCTTCACCAGCCCTTCTCGAAGATCATGTTGACGAGCGTGCCGCCGTCGCCGCCGAGCGTATCCGTCATGCCTATCCTGGCCTCCGGCACCTGGCGGCCGGGTTCGACCTTGCCGCGAAGCTGGTTGACAACTTCATATACCTGCCCGGCGCCGGTCGCCCCGATGGGGTGTCCCTTGGACTTGAGGCCGCCGGACGGGTTGATGGCTACCTTGCCGCCGATGTCCGCCTGGCCCTTTTCCCAGGCCTCGCCGGCAGTACCGAAGTCGAAGAAGCCCAGGCTCTCCGCGGCGATGAGGCTGGCGATACTGAAACAGTCATGCAGTTCACACACATCCACATCAGCCGGCTTGATGCCGGCCATCTTATACGCCTGTTCAGAAGAGAGTTCGCGGGCGCGGATGCGGGGGAGGTAGTCGTTCTGGTTGACGAGCGGGCCGTTGGAAGCCTGCCCGATCCCGGTGATATAAACCGGCTTGTCCGTCAGTTTCCGGGCGGCGTCTTCCGAAGCGATGATAACGGCCGCCGCGCCGTCAGAGAACGGGCAGCAATCGTGCAATGTCAGCGGCGTTGCGACGACGAAGCTGTTGAGTATCTTCTCCATGGCGATGTCCCCGTTCTTGCCGAAGAACTGCGCTTTTGGATTAATGCTGCCGTGCTTGTAGGACTGCATCGTGACGCGGGCCATCTGCTCGCGGAGTTTCTGGAGCGGAATGTGGTAAGTATCGGCGTAGAGATGGGTCAGCATGGCGAAGACCGCCGGGAAAGTGACGCCGGCGGGGTATTCGTAGTGGGCGTCCGAGAACATGGCGAAGGTGCGGGTGGCGAGCCCGGTTCCCATTGTGGCGGCGCGTTCGACGCCTCCCGCCAGGACGATATCGTACATGCCGGAGGCCACCCACATAAAGGCGTCCCTCACCGCCACGCTGGCGGAGGCGCAGGCGCCTTCGTAGCGGTTGGCCGGGATATACCGGCAGCCGATGTATTCGGCTGCATAGGCCTGCATCATGCCCTGGCCCTCCGCAAAATCACCCAGAGCATTGCCCAGAAAGAGAGCCTGGACGTCTTTCGGTTTAAGATTGGAGCCGGTTATGGCTTCGGAGGCGGCTTCCGCGAACATTTCAACGGCGGTCTTTTCCTGCGGGCCGCTGAACTTCGTTTCGCCCACTCCGACAACGGCGACTTTTCTCATCATTTCTCCTGAACGGGTATGGGAAAACAGTTACCCGGACTGTAGTCAATAGGGGGTTTACTATTTCAGGTTAGCCTTTCAGGGCTTTGCCTGTCAAACGGTTGGAGAACGGTGACCAAGTATCTGCGTATACTCATTTTTCAGCGGCAGCAAATGAAATAAGTACTCGGTATATGTACCGAAGCGGAAAATCATACTATACTTATTATTGTATGAGTATCTATACCGATGATCCAAGGAGCGAACGGGAATGGGCGAGAACTTCTGGGAAGAAATCAGGAACGTAAGTTACGGGTACGGTTTAAGCGACCTTCTTCATGAGACTGTCCTGGCTATCGATAACGAGCTGATGAGAACGAAAGACCTGGAGTATCGGGAGAAGCTTGTTCAGGCGGCCTACCAGCTCAGGGTTTTGATAGATAAACATATTCAAACTTCAGCCGATACGGAAATCCGTCTGCCTGATTTTAACCTGATGAAAAACTAGCCGGCGGCTATCTTTCAAAAGCCGGCCCATCTATATCTGCGTTGTTGTTGTAGCCCGCGCTCTCCCAGTAGCCCTTGAAATTTTCGTCCGAGGACAGCTCTATCCTCGTCACCCACTTGGCCCACTTGTACCCGAACTTGCTCATGGCGACCACCTGGAAGGGAAAACCCCGTTCCGGCGAGAGAGTGATGTCATTGTCCTTGAGGGCGATGATGATATCGTTATCGAGTATGTATTCAAGGTCGAGGGAGGTATAGCCCTCGTCCGTGTCAGCCGTGTAAAAGATGACGGTTACTGCTTCCGGCTGGACGCCGGCGTCATTAAAGATATCGGTCAGTGAAGGTCCGGTCCACTTGGCGGTGAAATCCCAGCCTTCCACGCAGTTAAGGTCCATGAGACGGTCTTCCTGGTGATAGACCAGGAGATCAGCGTAGGAAAGGCTCAGCGGATGGTCCACCAGGCCGTCCACGGTCAGGCGATAGGTCTCCCGGTCGATATGCTGGGTGCCTTTCAACCCGTTGTTCCTTTGCTGGCTGAGCGGCGTCAGGTCTCGGCCCATGAACTGGGTAGCTTCGACTTCACCCCCCGGGGTGGTGGTCGTTGTTTCCGAGGTACAGGCCGTTGCCATCGCCGGCAGGCCCAGGATACACAAGGCGAGTAGTATGATAATTGTGCTTTTCATTTAGCCTCCAAGGCGAAAATACTGCATATAAACGGCAGCGGCAAGAACAGCCCCGCCGGTGATGAAAAGGATACCGTCGATAATCCAGGTCCGGGACCGGAACCGTTTGACGCTCCCCAGCCGGATATTAACGAGCACGTGAACGAGGAAGAAGAAGACGAGAGGGAGAACGGTGGCATCGTGGATGGAGTTGGCCAGCCGGCGGTCGATGAGACCGAATGTGATGGTGTAGATGACCCCGGTCTGGGTGATACCCCAGCCGGAGACTATCAGGATAAACACTCCGGCGAGGAGCGCCCAGGCGCTGATACGGGCGCTTTTTTTCAGCCAGACACTCACCCTGTCGACTTTAACCGGACCGCTTTGCGTCATCATTTCCCCTGCAGCCTTCCCTTGCTTTTATGGTATCAAGTATCCCGGCGTTCACCTAATGCGGTTACCTGAAAGTGTAGCGGTTTTTTCATCAATCTTGAACTACCCGTGCTGCTTCTTGCTCTCGTCATTCGATGGTTTCAGGATGGCAGTGCCGGGCGGTGTTTGCATGGAGAGATGGGACGAGTCCATAATGTCATGATAATCCACGAAGAAAGGAGCACATCATGACGACTACTACCGAGTATCAGAAATGCGGCGCCGACCTGGAGCGGCTGCTGCTGCTAAAGACCTCGCCCATCGCGGTGAAGATGCTGAAATCAGAAGCGGACATACCGGAGGGCGCGTTTCGCCCGAAGCGGGACAAGAATGTCCACTACGCCCAGTGCCAGGCGTTCGCGCTGTCCCGGCGGGAAAAAATGACGGTTGCCATGCTGGCGGCGGACAACTGGTGTTTTGCCCCACCCATCGCCTATGGCCTGGTGGACAGGCCGGACAATCCGGAGTTCGAGTTTTTTACGGACTTCCCGCGTTTTGAGCGCGGCAGGTATATCGGTATCGTCTCTGCGCCGCTCAAATCAGCTGACTTCGAGCCGGACATTGTCATAACCTACTGCAACCCGGTACAACTGCGTAACCTGCTGCAACCGCTGCACTTCGCCAGGCGGGCGGATGAAGTTATGTGCAACTTCTTTCCGCCGGTGTGTTCCCAGGCGGTGGTGACCGTCTTGGAAACGGGCAAGTTTCTGGTAGCCGTTCCCGATCCCGGCGAGGCCATGCGTGCCTGCCCGGCCGACGATGAACTGATTATTTCAGCGCCTGCCTCAAAAATGGCCGGCCTCGTAGATGCTTTGCAGGAAATGTTCAAACGGGGCGCCTCTGGCCACGTGAACACGCCGATCCTGATGCAGGCCGATTACGAGCAGCCGCCCATGTACCAGGCGCTGTTCAGGCAGTGGGGGATTCTCGAAGAAGACTAGCGTAGCCGCAGAACGGCCATGTAAATGCCGATACCGGCGCTGACCAGAGTGATTGCGATCCGCGGCAGGTTAAAACTGATAAAGCCGAAGCGGTTCCATTCCATGCCGTAAGCGATGCCGAAAGCAAGCAGTACCGCCAGACCGCCGATGACAGCCAGGCCGATGCTCCGCTTGCGGTTTACGGAGCGGCTGATGGCTTCACCGATTACCCAGCCGACTCCCGCCGCCAGCAGCAGGCTGAAGAAAAAGGTCGGGATATAAAGCTCGATCAGGCCCCACAGCAGCCCGATAATAATACCGGCCCCGAGCGCCGCGCCGATGGCACGCAGATAGTAGACCGACGAGACCCGAAAAGTGGGAAGCTTCTTGAGCCCGGCGCAGGTCGGGCAGCGCGCCCCGACCGGGGTCTGCACCATACAGCGGGGGCAGATGGGTGTCCCACACTTCCCGCACCGAAGAGACGTTTCGGTATCGGGGTGGCGGGCGCAGCGGAGCGTGTCCGGCTCGGTCATCTACACCGCCCTCTTCTTCGTGTTGCGATTGACCCAGGCCTTGCGGTCGGCAATATCACGGTCGTATAGCAGGCGGTTCAGCAAAACCCGCCAGATCCCTGTTTGCCGGATATCCGTGTTTTTCTGCGCGGTCAGGCGCTTGATGATGACAACCAGCAACAGCGCGAGATAAGCCAGTGTTATCGCGATGTCTTCTCTGAACGCTGCCATGAAAACCGGCTGCAAAGCAACCCCGATAAGCACAGCTACGGGCGTGGACCGGAACAAGATGACCCCACCGATGAGTACGACCAGGGCGGCGATCCCTCCCCAGTAGGTAACCGGGTTAATGATAGGCATGAAGAGGATAAGCCCGGCCGCGGTGGCGATGCCGCGCCCGCCATGAAAGCGCAAGAAAACCGGCCAGTTATGCCCGACAATGACAGCCAGACCGACAACAAGCTGCTGGGCGGGTTCCAGCCCAAGCCGGAAGGCAACCGTGACCATGACGATTCCCTTAAAGAAATCGTAAATACCCACGATGACGGCAAGGCGCCGCGAGGTAGTGCGCCAGAGGTTGCCGGCACCTACCTGGAAAGTCCCTACTTTTCTCAGGTCATGGCCGCGGGCTCTAGCTGCCAGTAACGAGGCGGGAATCGAGCCGAGGAGATAGCCGCCGATGATGAGTAAGATAAACGTGGTCAGCATTTACCGTTCTCCGTTTGGTATTTCACCTATATTATAGGACATATCAGGGCTGAAGCCGAATATCGCTTGTTCTGTGCTATCGTCCTTGAGAGACTATCTGAGAAACCAATCTCAATCATCTACGTAATTCCTATCCAATCCAGTGCTGTACTGGTTTTCCCCTTGAAGGCAATAGTGTGCCGCTCGAGAACAAAGTGGCTAACGGTCCTCTTGCACTGAAGCCTGCATTGCCGGGAAAGATGTATCCAGGCCGAAGCCGGATATCAATGTTTACGGTGGTACGAAATAAGGTCCTCGGCCACCTCCACCGGGATCTCCACTGAGCCGAGGTCGCCGCCGCTCATGTTCTCGCCGTGAAAGTCGCTGCCGCCGGTCACGAGCAGACCGTACCGGCCGGCAATACCCAGCATCTCCTCGGTCTGTTCCGGCGTGTTTTCATGGTAGTAGGCCTCCATGCCGGCAAGCCCGGCCTTTGCCAGGCGTTGTATCATGGCTTCCGGTTCTCCGGTAGTAAAGGGATGGGCCAGAACCGGTACGCCGCCGGAGCGGAGGATGAGAGCGACCGCTTCTTCCGGGGTCAACTTGGTCCTTTCCACGTAGGCCGGACCGCCGCTCTCTATGTAGTTCTGGAAAGCGTCCTCGAACTTCTCGATGTAGCCCTTTTCCACCATGGCGCGGGCAATGTGCGGGCGGCCGATGGAAGTCCCTTCCCCGGCGATCTCCTGTACCCTGCTCCAGTCCAGTAGCACGCCGAGCTCTGCCAGTTTTTCCACCATGCGGCGGGCACGGATGTCCCGGGAGTCCCGGAACTTTTCCAGTTCAGCAAGAAACGCGGCATCGTTTTCATCGATAAAATAGCCGAGAACATGGGTCTCGCCCTTTTCCGTATCGGTGCTGAGTTCGACACCGGGAATGAAGGTCAGGTCCGGGAAGCCGATGGCGGCTTGACGGGCGGCGGCGATGCCGTCAATGGTGTCGTGATCAGTCAAGGCGAAGTACTTCAGTCCTATCACGGCGGCTCGCTCTATCAGTACCTGGGGCTTGTAGAGACCGTCCGATGCCGTCGAATGAACATGCAGGTCGACAAGGTTCATCGCACGATTCACCGTTTTGAGATCTCCCTGGCAATGCGCTCGATGCCGAGGGCTTTGCCGGTCTTTTCGTCGATATCCACGTAGACGGCGTTAAGGACCGGTCTGCCTTCGGCCACGCTCAAGCGGACGGGTATCATGGTTAAAAAGCGCTGGACCACACCGTCGATGGTGTCCCCGATGACGGACTCTATCGGGCCGGTCATGCCGATATCGCTGACATAGGCGGTACCGCCGCGCAGAACGCGGGAATCGATGGTACCGACATGGGTATGCGTGCCGAGGACGGCGCTGACCCGGCCGTCCAGGTAGTAACCGAGTGCTACTTTCTCTGACGTAGCTTCAGCGTGGAAATCGACGATGATGATTGGAGGGCGGTCCGGAAGGCTTTCCAGCAGGGCGTCCATGCTGCGGAACGGGCAGTCATAATCACTCATGAACGTCCGGCCGATGAGGTTCACCACCATGACTCTGTCCTTGATAACGTAGCCCCGTCCGGGGACGCCGGGGGGATAGTTGTAGGGCCTAACGACAGGAGCATCGGTTTCCAGGTAAGGGAGGATCTCCTTGTGGGTCCAGATATGGTTACCGGATGTAATAACATCCACGCCGTTGGCAAACAGTTCCCGGGCGGTTCCGAGCGTAAGGCCGAACCCTCCGGCGGCGTTCTCACCATTGGCGATGACGAAATCGATATTTAGTTCCTGGCGGAGTTCGGGCAGGAAAGTCTCGATAGCAAGCCTGCCGGGACGCCCGACGATATCACCGATGGCTAGTATTCTCATCATTAGTTATTATACCAGAGGGTTATTCTTGAGAAACCACCTATCACTGCGAGCCCCGCTTCTGACGGAGCGAGCCATCCCGATGCAAAAAGACAGCAATGATCGAGATTGCCACCGCCCCGATTGTATCGAGGCTCGCAAATGACAGTGTTGTTCTTCAAACGTACTATTTGGCGTAGTCCACGGCGCGCGTCTCGCGGATAACGGTCACCTTGATCTGTCCCGGATATTCCAGCGTTTCTTCGACCTTTTTAACGATATCACGGGCCAACCTCATCGCGCCGAGGTCGTCAATAGCCTCCGGCTTAACGAGAATACGCACCTCGCGGCCGGCCTGGATAGCGAAGGATTTTTCCACGCCCTTGAAGCTGTCCGCGATGTCTTCCAGTGCCTTGAGACGCTTGAGGTAGTTCTCCAGGGACTCGCGCCGAGCGCCGGGCCGGGCGCTGCTGATGGCGTCCGCCGCCGAGGCGATATAACCCCAGATGCTGGTATCGGACGTCTCCAGGTGGTGTTCCGCAACGCCTTTGAGGACTTCCGGTGATTTCTCCCATTGCTTGACGAGGTCCGCGCCGATGGCGGCATGGGTGCCTTCCACCTCGCGGTCCACGGCCTTGCCGATGTCATGGAGGAGGCCGACTTTCTTGGCGATCGTGGTATTGGCCCCGAGTTCCGAGGCAATCATGCTGGCCATGTAAGCAACTTCGATGCTATGCTCCAGCGCGTTCTGGCCGTAGCTGGTGCGGTATTTGAGGCGGCCGAGAAGCTTAATGAGTTCGGGGTGAAGCTGAATGCCGAGTTGTATAGCGGCCTGTTCGCCGGCGGCCTGTATCTCTGCTTCGACCTCCTGTTTGGCCTTGCCGGCCATTTCCTCGATACGGGCGGGGTGGATGCGTCCGTCCATGATAAGCCGGTTCAGGGCGACACGCGCGATTTCCCGGCGCACGGGGTCGAAGCTGGAGATAGTCACTGCTTCCGGTGTATCATCGATGATCAGGTCCACGCCGGTAGCCTGTTCAAGGGCACGTATGTTGCGGCCTTCACGGCCGATGAGACGGCCCTTCATTTCGTCGTTAGGCAGCGGGACGACGGAGACGGTGGTCTCCGCTACAGCATCGGAGGCGCTCCGCTGGATGGCCAGGGCAAGGATTTCCTGCGCTTTCTCGTCGGCTTCTACCTTGAGCTTGTTCTCCCACTGGCGCAGGCGGCGCGAGGACTCCTGCTGAAGTTCGATTTCCATGTTTTCCAGCAGCATTTCCTTGGCTTCCGGACTGGAGAGGCCGGAGATGAGTTCCAGTTGTTTGAGTTGCTTGTCTTTCAATTCAACGAGCTGGTTGCGGACATTGTCGATTTCTTTTTCCCGGTTAACAAGGTTGCGTTCACGCTGGTCAACGCTGTCCAGCTTGCGTTCCAGCGTTTCATTTTTCTGGTTCAGACGATTTTCCTGGCGCTGCAGTTCCTGTCGGCGTTCTTTGTACTCAGCGTCCGCTGTCGCCTTGATCTGCCTCCCTTCTTCCTGCGCCTGGGCCAGCAATTCCTTAGATTCCGCTCTGGCTTCAGCCACCATTTTTGCTGCTTTTCTTTCAGCTATCCGGGTCTGCCGGTTCAGCATAAGCCGGCGGCTGAAGAACATAGCAAAAGCGCCACCGATGAGACCGATGATGAACGCCATGGCGATGGCTAAAGTCGCGAAGGATGTTGATATCATTTGCTTCCTTCTTTCTTACTATTCCCGATTGACGGGAGTTCCGCATTCAATGAATGGCGGAACATGTTATGATGTAGTATTTTCGTGCTCCTTCCAGATTCTTTCTATAGTCGTATTCATCGTATCATACCCGAAGCCCCGGCGGCCGAGGTGGGCCGCAAGACGCTTGCGGAATGTGTCATAATCATTGGCGGGAAGGCACCTGGCCTTCTTTTCCGCCGCCCGGTAGGCGGCTTCCGCCTCATCCAGATCACCAACTGCCCATTCGATGATATCTTGGGGCAGGCCTTTCTGCCGGAGTTCCAGTTTCATCAAACGGCGGCCGCGCGGCCTGAGATCGTCGCGGTTGTCTACCCACAGCCGCGCGAATTGCGCATCATCGATGAGGCCGAGTTCCTTGAGGCGATCCACCGTCTGCTGGATGCACGCAACGTCAAATCCCTGCCGCTGCAGTCGTTGCCGGACTTCCTGTTCGCTGCGGGGACGATAGCCGAGGAACCGGCAGGCGGCATTGTAGCACTTCCGCCGCAAATCCTGACCGGTCAGTTCCGCCATATCTTCCGACGTGAGTTCCCGGCCGATTTTCAAGCCAGCCTTGAGAACGGTTTCTTTTTCCAGGCTGAAAGCGAATTCGCCGTCCAGGAATATGTTCACCCGGTGGTCCCGTTTCTTCTGTTGTTTCAGTCCGGTGATCTTGCTCATCTACCGTCTCGCCCGGAAACGAAAAAAGGCTGAAGCAAAGCCTCAGCCCTGGGATACCATGCCGCGTTCCTGTCAGCGTGAAACGAGTACCGGTAACGGTTATTCTTCAGTTTCTTCGGTTACCGCAGGTTGACTGGCGCCGGCCGAGGCCCTGATCCGCTCTTCAATTTCTCCGGCAAGGTCAGGGTTATCTTTCAGGTATTGCTTGGCACTTTCCCTGCCCTGCCCGAGGCGAATGTCCCCGTATGAGAAAAAGGCGCCGGCTTTTGTGACCAGTCCCATGGCAACGCCGATATCCAGGAGGTTCCCTTCCTTACTGATGCCGGAAGAGAACATTATATCGAACTCGGCGGTGCGGAACGGAGGGGCCACTTTATTTTTCACTACCTTGGCTTTCACACGGTTGCCGACCGCTTCGTTGCCCTGTTTGATCGTCTCAGCCCGCCGCAATTCGACGCGGACCGAACTGTAAAACTTCAGGGCCCTACCGCCGGTGGTGACCTCCGGATTTCCGAAGACGATACCCACTTTTTCACGCAACTGGTTGATGAAGATAACAGCGGTCCCTGCCCGTCCGATGGCTCCGGCCAGTTTTCTCAGGGCCTGTGACATCAGGCGAGCCTGGAGGCCCATCTGAGGGTCGCCCATGTCCCCCTCGATCTCGGCCCGCGGTACCAGGGCGGCTACGCTGTCCACGATGATCACATCGACGGCGTTGCTGCGTACCAGGGCTTCGGTTATCTCAAGGGCCTGCTCGCCGGTATCCGGCTGCGATATGAGCAGGTCATCGACATTGACGCCGCAATGCGATGCATAAGAAGGATCAAGGGCATGCTCGGCATCGACGTAGGCGACCGTGCCTCCTTTTCTCTGAGCCTCGGCGATTATGTGTTGTGCCAGGGTAGTTTTTCCGGAAGATTCCGGGCCAAATATTTCCGTGATGCGCCCTTTGGGTATCCCCCCGATACCCAGGGCCAGGTCTAAAGCCAGGGAGCCGGTTGGAATAGCCTCGACAGGGGGCAGTCCCGAAGACTCTCCCATCTTCATGATGGACCCCTTGCCGAACCGCTTTTCTATCTGGCTGATAGCCAGTTCCAACGCTTTAACTTTCTCCGTGGTCATCTTTCGCCTCACCCGCATAATAGCACACCTGTTTTGGCAAAACAAGTGAAATGTTAAGAAATGGTAAGCTTTCATTTTAGCTTCGGAACAGTGGCAGTGAGGTAGCATTACCAGATAGCTTGTGTGGTAACGGGAACGTTTTTTTGCTACAATCGGCTTGTACCAGCGGCAGACCGTAAAGGTTTGCAAAGAAGGGGGAAATTTTGACGTTCGAGATCCGGCCCATCAGACAAGACGAACTGGAAGCTTTTAACCATAACGTCCGGACGGTATTTGCCGCCGGCGGGAATATGAATGTGGAAATGCCGCCGGAGTGGACGCTTTGCGGCTTCGAGGACGGCAGGCTGGCTACCAGTTATGCCTTCTGGCCGTTGACCATCCTGCTTAATGGTGCGCCGGTTGCTATTGACGGAGTGACCATGGTAGGCACGTACCCGCTGTTCCGCCGCAAAGGCAACCTGAGAAAGGTCACGACCCGCCACTTCGAGATTATGCACGACCAAGGTAAAAAGCATATCTCGGCGCTCTTTGCCTCCCGGACGGCCATCTATCAGCGGTACGGTTACGGCGTGGTGTCCGGACGGTATTCGTACCGCATAGACCCCCGGGACATCCAGTTGATAAACTGCCCGGACGGCACGGGGGTCATGAGAGAAGCGACACAAGCTGATGAAAACGTTCTCCTGGACCTGTACCACCGTTTTGCCTCAGGGAGAAACGGCTATCTCCGCCGGGAAGGGGATTATTTTAGTGTCCCTGGCTCCCCTTACGCCACCTTTATGCCGCCGGACGTCGCCGGACGGCAAATGAAAGTCATTTATTATGAGGATGGCAAACCGGCGGGGTATGTCGTCTACGGTGTCGAAACGGACATGCGCCCTGGAATTACCTTTCAAGGGCAACTCTTGAACATAGCCGATATGGTCTGGCTGACGCCGACGGCGTTTCACGGTATCTGGAGCTACCTGGGACGGTTCGACCTGGTGAACCAGATTTCCTCTATGAAAGTACCACCGGACGACCCGCTGGTGCACCTGCTGCTGGAACCCAAGCGGCTGGAAGTCATCGTTCCGAGCGCGGGGTTGCTGGGCCGCATTGTGGATGTGGAAAAAGCCTTGCCGCTCCGGCCTTACACCGCGGAAGCAAACCTGGTATTTGAGGTCCGGGATGAGCTCTGTTCCTGGAATAACGGCTGCTGGGAAATGGAAGCCGGCCCAGAAGGCGCGAGCGTGCGCCGCTCGACCAGAGAACCCCAGGTGACGATGCCCGTTTCTACGCTGGCGATGCTCGTCTTTGGCAGGATCAGCGCTTCCGAGGCAGCCCGCATGGGACGCCTGGAGGCCAGGGATACGAAAACTCTAGCTTTATGGGACAGGGCGATGAAGACAGAATACGAGCCGTATTGCGCCGACTCGTTTTAGCACAGACCAAGGAGAAAGGCTAATGAAAGTACAAAATTATCGTGATGTCAAAGGCTACGACGCCGCGCCCGGTGTTGTGATGCGCATCGTAGCCGGAGTGGACGAAGGTGCGCCGACCTATGTGATGCGCGTCTTCGAGATACAGCCGGGGAGCGCCACGCCGAACCATGCGCATCCCTGGGAACATGAGATGTTCGTCGTCTCCGGGGAAGGAACGCTGATCAGCGGGGAGAGTCGAACTCCGTTGAAACAGGGCGATACCGTAATGGTGCTGCCGGATGAAAACCATTGCTTTGCCAATACGGGTAAAGGCCTGATGACGGTCATCTGCACCGTGCCTCTCGTGGACGGCGTAATGCCCGGCATGCCGGCGGTGAAATGAACCAATCTTGTCGATAATCCGGTATAATCAATTCTATTTTATCGGAGCGATGAATTATGTTTGGCTGGATGGGTAAAATTCTTCAGGTTGACCTCACGAATAGCAGGTATGATGAGATAATGACCTGGGATTACGCTGAGAAATACCTCGGCGGCCGCGGTTTAGCATCCCGTCTTTACTGGGAAAAGGTGGCGCCGGACACCGGCGCTTTCGAACCTGGAAACGTTCTGATGTTCATGACCGGCCCGCTGCTGGCTGCCGGGGCCCAGGGTTGTGCGCGGATGTGTATCTCCGGAAAGTCGCCCATGGCCTACCCGGAAGGGTATTGTTACGGAAGTCTCGGCGGTTATTTCCCGGCAGAGATAAAACGGGCGGGCTGGGATGGCATCGTACTCCTCGGCCGAGCCGACAAACCTGTTTTCCTTACCATATTCGATGATAAAGTCACTCTGGAAGATGGGAGCCGGTTTTGGGGAAAATCCGCCTGTACGATGGAAAAGCTGCTGGAAGATGAGTATGGTAAAACGGCGCGTTTCGTCACCACCGGTCCCGCCGGGGAGAACCTGGTCAGGACAGCCACGCTGTATGCGTCCCTTCAGGGCGCCGTCACTGCCGGTTTCGGTGCGGTCATGGCATCCAAGAACGTCAAGGCGATTATCGTCAAGGGTACCGGGCGTCCGAAAGCTGCCGCTCCGGAGCGTGTGAAAGAGCTGGCGGCCTATACCAGGGAACTGAAAGACACGGTCAGCCTGGCGATCGTACCGCGGATCGATATGTCCGGGCACGGCCACCTGCTGGAGACTCTCGGCCAGCGCCACTGCTACCAGTGCTCTCTCACCTGCTCAAAGTACATATATCGCATCGGCAAAGACCCGGCATTGACCGGCTTGCGCGGCTGCCAGGCCATGGAGTATTACCTGCCGTGGCTCTACGACAGAGAAGACGAGCCGGTGAAAACGCTGTTCGATGCTCCCACGCTCGCTAATGATTATTCCATAGGGACGTTCGAACTCCAGTCCATGGTGGAATGGCTCTGGGCCTGCCACAAGAACGGCGTTTACACGGACAAAGACCTGGGACTGCCGCTTTCAAAACTCGGTACCCGCGAATTTCTGGAAAAATTGCTCCATGCTATCGCCTACCGGGAAGGCTTCGGCGATGTTCTGGCCGAAGGCATGGTGCGGGTACGCTTCAGGGTAAAAACGGAAGCCGCAGCACTGTTTCCCCGGAGCACCGCCCCGATCGGCTCCACCGACGGCGTACCGCCCCGTTCGCATATTGCCCACGCGCTGCTGTACCCCTTCGAGCCGCGCATGCATCCAATCAATGTCCACGAAATCGGCTATCTCGGCCTGCCCTGGGGCCAGTATTTCCAGGATCCCTCCGCCTCGAAATTCACTCCGGAATCATACCTCGAGATTGCCCGGAAATGGTGGGGAAGCGAGACCGCTGCCGATCAGACCACCTATGAAGGCAAGGCTGTGGCCGCCAGGAATATACAGAACCGTACCTACCTGCGCGACAGCCTGGGATTGTGCGACTACATTTACCCCATCACCTATTCGTTCAGCAAATACGGCCCGGTGGGAGACCCGGATCTCGAAGGCAAGCTATATACCGCCATTACCGGCCGGCCGGCTTCAGAACTCGAAACGTTCGGCGAACGCATTTTCAATATGCAGCGGCTGATACAATGGCGGGAAGGCCACCGTATCCCGGAAGATGATTACCCGCCGGAATTCAACTTCACCGAGCCCCTTTTCCAGAACATCCACGGCGCGAAAATGAAAATGCCCGGGCCGGGCGCGCAGCCGGTGGATGCTACCGGAAACGTCCTCGACCGGCACAAGTTTACCGCCATGCTCCGCGAATACTATGAACTCCGCGGCTGGGACAGGGAAACCGGATTACCAACCGAAGAAACATTACGGAAACTGGGCATGGAAGACCTCATCGGGGCGCTCGGGTAGCAGAATGGATGCGGACTAAAAGAATAGCCTGCCCAGCAAGGGCGTCTCGACGGTGATGGCCCCTTCCGGGCATAGTTCCTGGCAGCAGAAGCACCGGATGCAGCGCTGGTAATCATAGACCGGGGAATGTGACTTATCTCCATCAGGCCAGTCGATCGCCTTCGGCCCGACAGGGCAGTGACGCACGCAGGTACCGCAGCGGGTGCATTTTCCGGTCTCGATGACCGGCCGGGGCGAGGTGTACTGCTTGATGAATTTCCCTTTCCAGCCGCCTTTCAACCGGTCCGGCGGTTTGCGGACAGCCTTGAAATCACGGCAGATGTACTGCTCGATGTCCACGCCGAGTATTTCAATGTTTTCCATGTGATACGTACCCAGTCCGGCTTTCTCTCCCGGCTTCATGGTCGGAACGAACTCAGGGTTAAGGTCAATCAACCGGCAGGCCGTAGCATCGAGGGCTATGGGATCGTTGGAGATGAGCAGGATACCCAGTTTTCTCGGGTCGCCGCCCCTTGGGCCGTTGCCTTCCATTGCCATGATCGCATCCATGATATAGAGACGGGGTTTCAGCAGCGTGTTGATATCGACGAGCATCGTTGCGAAATCGTACGCATTAGGCAGCCGCGAGTGCTGTTGGGCTTTCCGCATGCCGGGGATGCAGCCGAATTGGTTCTTGACCGCCCCGGTCATGCGGGTGAGCTGGTGGGTTTTCAGTTTACAGAGACTCACCAGGCCGTTTGCCGCCAGGACACCTTCGGCGATGGTGAACTGGTGATAGAGCAGGGCTGCCGGATGATGTGTTACCTGGCCGGCGGAGAAATTGGCGAGGGGGATACCCAGTTCATCGGTGACGGTCTTGAGGCCTGCCAGGCGCATATTGAGGGCACAGCCGCCCACTGCTGAGGAATCACCGCAGGAAAGGACCGCCCCGGCTTCACGGAAGACTACGGCCGCCGCCCGCAGTACTGACGGATGAGTGCAAACGCATTTTTCCGGTGCCGAGCCGACGAGAACGTTAGGCTTCAGCAGTATTTTTTCGCCTGCCGTGACAAACTGCTCGATGCCGCCGATGAGGTCGATGCCTTTCCTCATTGCCTTTTCTACGACAACACTATCGTACGTGTCACACGGCACCAGGGCGACGATTGATTTTCCGGTCATGGTTTACCTTTAAGAAAATGGAGCGGGTTGTTCGTCCCGCTCCATTTCAATCTTGCTCTAGAGAGGCTAGTCCTCGGGATAAAGAACACGCGCGGCCTGCTCCAATCCCAGCTCCAGCAGTTTCTTCTTGCTGGGCCTGCCGGTTTGGCGGTCCCAATCCATGGCTGCGAAGTATTCGTTGAATAGTTCGTCCTCGGTCATGGTGATGCCGGCACGCGGACCGACTGTCTTGGGAGGTCTGCCGAGCATCCGGTCCGGGTATTTGAACGGTAGATAGACTCCCTCGCGGATATTAAAGGCCTGGCGCATGTTGTTTATTCTCTCGCCGGTCTTGAGAAGTTCTTCCAGCGTGATATCCCAGCCGGACATCACCTTGAGACCGTGGATGAAATCATCGATGTGAGGCAGGCCCTGGATGACGAATATGCAGGTGCCGATGGAGTTTGCCATATGGTTGAAGTTATTCCCGATGGCGTGGGGTATACCCCGGCCGACATATGAACGGCGGTCATATTCCGGCATGATGCCGCCCGGAGTGCCTTCACCACCCTGGGTATGGCGACCGGGCGTGGGATCGGCGCCGTAGGATATGGCGAACTGGTGACCGCCGCGGCTGTCGTGCGCGGCGAATTCCTGGCCGCCGATGTGCATGGCGTACTTCTCAGATCCTTTGCCGATCTTTTGCGCGGCCATCCTGACGCCATCCGCGAGGATGTCCCCGAAACCCTGACGCAGGCACATGCGTTCCGTCATTTCCACGATGGCTTTATGGTTGCCCCAGGTCATCTCCAGGCCGTCGGTATCTTCTTTGGTCAAAATGCCGTGTTCGTAGCACTCCAGCGCAAAAGCGATACAGGCCCCGGCGGAAATGGTATCCACTCCATAGCGGTTGCAGATATCGTTCAGCTTGATCACGGAATCCAAGTTATCGTTGAGGCAGTTGGTGCCGAACATGGCCAGCGTTTCGTATTCAGGTTTGTGAGCCCCGGCTTCCCACTGGTAATCGCTGCTCTCGGAGCTGGCTTTCATATGGCCGCCGCAGCCGATGGGGCAACGCCAGCAGCCGTATCTCTTCTGCTGCTGTGCGATGACGGGTTCTGCGCCGAGGTTCTCATACGTAGGCAGGTCGACTTCGGCGACGCCTTTCCAGTTCTTGGTAGGAGCATCGTCCACCTTGGCGCACATGTTAAAAATACCGGGGGTGCCCGTTTCACGCAAGCCGACGACATGCCCGCCGAGCTTGCCCGTCTGCTCCTTGCGGACTTGTTTCATCGCGGTGGGGTCCTCCACGGGCGGAGCCATCGTGCCCTTGCAGACGACAGCCTTGAGTTTCTTGGAACCCATGACGGCGCCGAGGCCGGAACGCCCGGCGGCGCGGCCCTTGTTGTTCATCACGGCGGCGATCCGTGCTACCTTTTCGCCGGACTGGCCGATACAGCAGAGGTCGGTGTTCTTGCCATGCTCCGCGAGCAGGATGTCTTCCGTTTCAAAAGAGTCTTTGCCCCAGATATGGGAAGCGTCCCTCAATTCCGCTTTGCCCTCTTCGATGAAGAGATATACGGGTTTCTCCGAGATGCCCTGGACAAAAATGGCATCATAACCGGAGAATTTCACATACGGCCCGAAACTGCCGCCTGAGTTAGCATCGCCCCAGCCTCCCGTCAACGGGGATTTGCCCACGACGGTGTAACGCGACCCGCCGATGGCATCTGTACCGGTTATCATGCCGGTAGTAATGCCGAAGATGGCATCCGGACCGAGGGGGTCAACGCCGGCCTTCTGTCGTTCGAAGAGAACTTTTGCGCCGAGTCCGTAGCCGCCGAGGAAATCCCGGGCGGTCTTCTCATCGAGTTCTTCATCCCAGAGTTTGCGAGCGGAAAGATCAGCCCATAATATCTTTCCCATGAAACCTTTAGCCATATGTGTGCCTCCTGTTAATTTACCCGCGGCATTGTGTGCTGCTCCGGCAAGGCGCCGCGGGTATGCTCTCCCATCGATAATATAAGCATTATCTCGCCTTGTCAAAACGTTTTCCATATCCGGTACGAAAGGATGCATAACGGCGCCTTACGTAGTGCGAAGGTGACCTTTTGTTAAGCGCAACGGGGCAAACTGGTGGCGCTACTGATTCATGGTCATGGCGGCGCAACGTAAACTCAGTTTGATATGAACCGGGTAAAATGTGCTGGCGGCATCGGTATTGTATTGGCGGGCGTGATTGCTCTGCTCGGCGGCTGTGCATCGGCCGGTGCGGGCATTCCCCCCAGGACTGTATCGGGAGGGTGGATAGGTTCTCCGGCCGAAGAGCAGGACTTGCAGCAGCGGTACGAAGAACTCAGGGAGATCAATGAAGGCCTGTATGCAAAAATTCAGGAATTACAGGACCGGCCCCCGGAAACAGTGGTTGTCAGGGAAGTCCGGGTGGTCAGTGAGGTAGAAGAAGTCCCGGTCTATCATGATCTGAGAGAATTCCAGGACGTTAACGAATTACAGGAATGGGTTGAAAACTGGGCTTATACCCCGACGAGCATCAACGGCACGGTGGATCTACTGAGCGACGCCAATGATTGCGATGACTGGACGCTGGCGATGGTTCGGGACGCCACGCGCGACGGTTACATAACCGGGGTGGTGCTGGACCTTGAACGATCACATCTGTTTGTCTGTTGTATTATCGGCAACTATTTCTATTTTATCGAGCCGCAGTCCGGAGATATCTACGAAACCCTGCATAACACCTACTGGCTGATCGACTGATAAGGGAAAATCGAAGCCTGTAAGTTGAAGTCTGTGGAGTTATCGCTTTAATCCCGCGGTAAGCGCTGAAACATCCAGTTTAGCGTCGAGGATATGCGCCCAGATATCGCCGGTTTTCTCAAAGCGGTCGCATGCATTGAGAATAGTGAAATCCGTTGGATAGATTTTCTCCAGTTCGTCCCACCCGAGCGGCACGGATACACTGGCTTCAGGGCTGGGTCGCGGTGAGTAGACCGAAGCCAGGGTTTTTCCCCTGACGTTCTGGTTATGGTCCAGGAATATCTTGCCCCGCCGTTTTTCAACCGACCATTCCGTGGTAATGCCGGAAGGATTCTGCTGGAGCAAATGTTTGGAAAAGGTCTCCGCGGCGGCACGTGTGGCGCGGAAGTCCAACCCGCGCTCGATGGGCAAAAAGATATGTAGTCCCGTTCTTCCGGAAGTCTTGATAAATGAGGGGAACTTCAGCCGGTCAAGGGTCTCCTTAAGCTGCCGGGCTACTTCGCAGGTCTTCCTGAAGGCCCTCCGGTTGAGTTCAGGCTCGTCTCCGCCCTTTTCTTCGCCGGAGTAGATGTAAGGATCGAGATCGAAGATGATGAAATCCGGGTAATTGACAATGGTATCCGGATCAGAACCGATGTCGGCAGCCAGGTCAGGACCCGTTACAGTACGGGAGAACCAGGTATGGATTTCCAGGTCTGCTATCTGCCCCAGCCAGAGCAGGGTAGCCAGGTTGTTGCAGAGCAGGTACTCGCGGTCCGGCTGGCCCTGCGCGCTGAGCGTTACCCTGTCTACGAAAGCTGGGACGGGGTTGTAATGTTTTTGAAAGAAGTGCTGCCCGGTGATGCCGTTGGGGAATCGGTTCAGGGAGAGGGGCCGGTCTTTAAGATGCGGCAGCAGCAGAGGAGAGACTTTTGTTAAATACAAAAGGAGATCACGCTTGGTGAGCGCCCGTTGACTCTCATGCTCGGGCCACAGCGCTTTATCCAGATTGCTGAATGAGACTCGCTGCCCTTCAATCGTTACGGTCAGCCGGTCGGCTTTTGCACCGAGGCGTTCCAGTACCTCGGGGATGGAACTGGACCGTTGCTCCGGCTGCCTTTCCCGGTCCGTGACAACCTTCACCGGATGCGCCGCCGCCGGAGACTTGTCATCCCGGAACCGGAGGAAGACCGGGGCGCGGAGCTTGCCGTCTCTCGTCCACTCGGAGAACTTGACCTCTACCACCAGTTCCGGTTTTGTCCAGGTTACCTGCCCGTCTACTCCCGTATTACCAGGGAGTGGTGAATCAGCGGTTTTCAGGGATTCCAGGCGGGCCATGATCTCTTTGAGCAGCGGTTCATCAAATCCGCTGCCCACATTACCGGCGTAAGTTAACTGCCTGTTATCGTTATAGTAGCCGAGGACCAGAGAGCCGAAAGTGTCTGCCCGGCTGCCTTTACCCTCCGTATAGCCGGCCACGACGAAATCATCGCTCTTGACCGCTTTGATCTTGAGCCAGGCTTGAGAACGCTTGCCGGGTTCGTACCGGCTCTGTTTTTTCTTAGCAACCACGCCTTCCAGGCCGTTGTCCACGGCTGCTTTGAATACCTTCTCGCCTTCAGGTGAAAAATATTCGACGAGCCGGATGGTATCCCCCGGGGCCAGGGTTTCCTTGAGCAGTTCCTTGCGCTGCTGCAGGGGAACGGCGGTCAGGTCGAATCCCTCCAGGTAGAGGATATCGAAAACGTAATAAATGATAGCAGAAGGTGGCTCAATCTCTTTACTGACTGACTTGTGAAAGATGTTGAGATAGCCCTGGAGACATTGGAAGCACTGCTTGCCCTTGGAGTCCAGGGCGATGAGTTCCCCGTCCAGCAGCATTTGGGTTGACGGCTGTTTTTTCAGTTCTTCCGAGAGTTCCCGGTAATGGCCGGTGATATCGTTGCAGCGCCGGGACAATAGGCGTACCCTGCCGCGGTCGATGAAGGAGAGAATGCGGTAGCCATCCAGTTTCGGCTCGAAGTACCAGCCTTCATCGGAAAACGGCGAGTCCGTCAGTGTTGCCAGCATGGGCGAAAGTGAAGGTGGCATTTCCTTTTCCACTGCACCGGGCAGCGAGCCCGCGGTGACGGGGTCCGCTTTCTGTTCCGGGACGGCGCCTGCTTTGATGTCTTCGATGGTCAAGCCGGAGATTACTGATTTCTCCTCTGACAGTATGTCTTTTTCTTTATCGATGTAATCGTCCTTGTGCTTGATGAGGAGCCAGTTCTTGTCCTGGTTGTGCATCTTTACCAGCGTCCAGGAGCCTTTAAGCTTGTCTCCCCGGAGTGTAAAGGAGAGCTTGCCTTCCGCCATGCCTTTTCTCATTTTTTCTTCGGCGAGAGAACGGTTATCGAAAAGGAGTTCGCCCCCTTCGTCCGGCGAGTACGTCCCGCGGTCCCAGACGATGACCTGGCCGGCGCCGTATTCTCCCGCCGGAATGGAGCCTTCGAAGGACGCGTAATCGATGGGGTGGTCTTCCACCATCACCGCCAGCCGTTTTTCTCCAGGGTCGGTCGACGGTCCTTTCGTTACCGCCCAGGACTTCAAAACGCCGTCCACTTCCAGGCGGAAATCGTAATGGAGCCGGCGGGCGGCATGCTTCTGAACGACGAACGTCAACGGTCCCTCCCGTTCCCCGGCTTGCCTCATGGCCGGTTCCGGGGTCCGGTCGAAGCGGCGTTTCTTCGTATACTCTTCCGTCATGTTGATATTATAACGTGCATAACAAAAAACCGCCCGGAGTTACATAAAGTGCCGGAGCGGGATATACTTTCGGTAAAAGAGGGCTGGTATGGGAAAGATACTGACGGGCATATCGTCCTGGGCGGACCGGGGGCTGGTGGCGAGCGGTCGGTTCTACCCGGATGATGTCAAGACGCCTGCGGACAGGCTGCGGTACTATTCGGAACAGTTTCCTATCGCGGAAATAGATTCGAGCTTTCACTTCTTTCCGACCGCCCGGAACCTGGCGCTCTGGCTGGACAGTACGCCGCCGGGATTCACGTTCGATATCCGGGCTTACAGCCTGTTCACCGGCCACCCGACGCAGTTCTCCGCCCTGCCGGCGTCCGTCCGCCAGGAGTACCCGGACCTGTCTGACCATAAGACCGTCTATTTGCACCACCTGCCGGAAGCGGCGATCGATCAGCTTTGGGGGATCTTTATAAAATACGCCGCCGCCCTGGAACAGGCTGGCAAACTGGGCGTCGTTCTGTTCCAGTTCCCACCCTGGTTCCATCCCTCGGAAGAAAACCGGGAATACCTTTTATCATGCTGCCGCCGGCTCTCTGGATTCCGGCTGGCGGTCGAGTTCCGCACCGGGGACTGGCTGATCGGGGATACACTGGCGGCAACGCTGGGTTTCCTCAGGCGTCACGAGATAGCCCTCGTCTGCGTAGACGAACCGCAGGGACTCAAGACCAGCGTACCGCCTGTTACAGCGGCAACGTCTCCCGTGGCAATGGTACGCTTTCACGGCCGCAACACAGAGACCTGGGAAAAGCGTGGAGGTGAAGCAGCAGACAGGTTCAAGTACCTGTATGACCGGAAGGAATTGGAGGAGTGGGCTGAGAAGGTCTGGGAATTGAGCGCCGTCACGGAGAAGGTCCACATTATCTTCAAGAACAAGTACGAGGACTATTCCGTCCAGAATGCGCGAGAGTTTCTGGAGTTACTGGCTTAGCGAGGTCAAGCCTTTCCGGCGGCGGCCACACTGGCCCTCAGGGCTTCCATCAGGTCCTCTATCTCGATCTTCTCTTCCTTGGGGGCTTCCAGTTCCACACCCTGGAGCTTGGCTTCCACCATTTTACGGAGGGCGATGGAGTATTCATCGTGGTATTGCTCCGGCTGGAAGCTTGATGACATCGCTTCCACCAGCTTCATCGCCATGTCCAGTTCCGCGTCCGAGAGGGCCTGCTTCGTATCTGGGACTTCCGGCTTGGGCAATATATTTTCCTGGTAGTTCAGGGTGTGGAGGATGAGGGTGTTGTCCAGCGGGCGCAGGCAGCAGAGGTGCTCCCGTCTCTGGAAGGCCACCTTGGCGACAGCTACTCTCCCGGTCTTTTCAAGTACCGTCCGCAGCAGGGCGAACGGCTTGGCGCCGAGTTCTTCCGGTTCCAGGTAATGGCTTCCCTCGTAGTAGATGAGATCGATCTCTTCCAGCTTGACGAAGCTGTTTATCTCGATGGCGTGGCTCGTCCTGACAGGCACCTTCTCGAAGTCCTCATCGGTAAACACCACGTACTGGTCTTTGGCATACTCATAGCCGCGTACCGTATCCTTGCGTTCGATGTACTCGTTGTCAGCCGGACAATAGAGAACCTGCTTGGGGCGCACCAGGTCTTTATAGTGGAGATAGTGAAATGAAGGAGTTTTACTTTCCGTGGCGATGGACATCCTGACGGGTATCGCCACCATCCCGAAGCTGATTACGCCTTTCCAGAATGCTCGCGCCATACTGGACCTCCCCGGTGAGTCTTTTACACAGTATTGTAGCGCGCAATATGTAAGACGGCCATAAACGACCGCCGGACAGCCTTCGGGCTGTCCGGCGGAAAGCGGAAGCATATTGATACGATATTACAGCGTCCTGTAGTAGAAACCTTTTTCGGCGAGTTCATCGGGATCGAAGCAGCGCTTGATGTCAATGAGCACCGGGCGGCTGTTCATGGAGGTCGCCAGGGTTTTAAGGCTGATCTTGCCATCGGCTTCTTTAAAGACATCATGCGGGACGGCCAGGATGACCGCGTCGAAGTTGACAGCATCGTCGAGGCTGTTCAATGTCTTGACACCGAATTCCTCCTCGGCGTTGTCCAGCAGTGGGTCGTAGCCGTAGACGTCGACGTGGTATTCACGGAGTTCCTTGATCATCTGCTTGACCGGCGTCTCACGGACATCCGGCACATTTTCCTTGTAAGTGAGCCCCATGACCAGCACGCGGGAGTCTTTGATGACCTTACCGGCGTCGTTGAGGGCCTTGATCGTCATTTCCGCCACATGCTTGGCCATGGAATCATTAATGGAACGGCCTGCCAGTATGACCTGGGGATGGTAGCCGAATGCCTGGGCGCGGTGCACGAGGTAGTAGGGGTCTACCGGGATACAGTGCCCGCCAACGAGCCCGGGTGAATAGCGGATGAAGTTCCATTTGGTGGCGGCGGCATCCAGGACTTCCCTGGTGCTCAGACCCAGCTTTTCGAAGATAAGAGAAAGCTCGTTCATCAGGGCGATGTTAAGGTCGCGCTGGATATTCTCGATGACCTTGGCGGCTTCCGCCGTCTGGATATCTTTGGCACGATAGGTGTTCGTAATCTTGCTGTAGAGGGCGTCCATGAGGTCGGTCGTTTCTCGGTCCATGCCGGAGATTATCTTGGTTATCTTGTCTATGGTGTGGGCATTGTCACCGGGATTGACGCGTTCCGGCGAGTATGCGATTTTAAAATCCACGCCGCAGACCATGCCGGACTCTTTTTCCAGGATGGGTTTGACGATTTCTTCGGTGGTGCCGGGATATACCGTCGATTCCAGGACGACGATGCAGTTCTTTTTCATGTTCCGTCCGGCGGTCGCAGCCGCGGACTCCACGAAGCTCATGTCCGGTTCTTTGGAGTTAGTGACCGGGGTGGGCACGCAGATGATGATGAAATCAGCGGCGGCAATATCGGCCGCGTTATCGGTGAAGGTAATATTTGCATTCTTGTTGTCGCGTTTGAATTCAACGATGCTCTTCTTCTTAACATCGTAACCGATGACCTTCAGGCTCTTACCGAAAGCTTCCACGAGCGGGAAACCCACGTAACCCAGCCCGACGACGCAGACGGTGGCGTTATCCACGTCGATGGTGAAAGCGGTTTCTTTTTTACTGGCGGTATTGATGACCATTCTATTAACAACTCCTCGTAGCTTGAAATCTCTCAAGCCATTCTACCGTTTTCATGCTAACTTCAGCCGGTTTGAATCAGGGTCGATGCCCGGTCAAAAGCCGGTTAGAACCACATCGTATACAGTGGACAAATTTCTATGATTATAACACAGGGTGTCTACAAAGGGACTCGCACATTAGTTGGGGGACATCTGACTTTATAGTACTGCTCCTGCCATGCTACAATTACGAGGATTCCGTTCCATCAAGGAGTTTTCTTTGGACCTGTTCCAGGCATTCATACTCGGCGTCGTCCAGGGCGCCACCGAATTCTTACCTGTCAGCAGTTCCGGCCACCTCGTCCTCGTCCCGGCCGTCCTGGACTGGAACAGTCCCTCTCTCATTTTTGATGCTACCGTTCACCTCGCTACGATGTTGGCCGTGGTGCTGGTATTCTGGAAAGACATCTGTGACATAATCCGGGCCTGGTTCAAGCAACTGGCGGCCGGCAGACCGTTCGCTACGACCGAGTCCAGGCTGGGGTGGTGGATCATCATCGGCACAATACCAGGCGTCCTGGCGGGACTGTTGCTCAAGGACATGTTCGAGAGCCTTTTCAGTAATCCTCGCGCAGCGGGGGCTTTTTTGCTCGTCACGGCATTATTGCTTGTTCTGGCGGAACTCCTGGGCAAACGGAGCCGGTCGCTTGATTCCATGTCCTGGCTGGACAGTCTGCTTATCGGCATCGGGCAAGCGGTTGCCATCGCTCCCGGGATTTCCCGGAGCGGCGCGACGATGACGGTGGGCATGCTGCGGGGAATGACGCGGGAGTCCGCCGCGAGGTTTTCTTTCATGCTGGCGCTCCCGATAATCTTCGGGGCTTGGCTCGTTCAGCTGCTGGATATCGCCGCTCAGGGCGACCTGAATGCGCAAATACCGGCGCTGCTGGTGGGCTTTTTGACGGCGGGTATCAGCGGTTACCTGGCAATACGCTGGCTTCTGAACTATGTGAAACGGCACCGGCTGTATCCCTTCGCCGTTTATTGCGTGATTATCGGGACACTTGCCCTTATTTTCCTGTAACCCCGGGGCCTTACGCGAATTCCGTGGACAGAAAATAGGCGCAGGTTTCTTTTAGCCCCTCGTCGATATCATACTGCGGGTCGTATCCGAACGTTTTCGCCCGGGAAATATCGGCCAGGCTGTGCTTGATGTCTCCGGGACGCGGGTCTTTATAAACCGGCTTGATGTCCGTGTGACCGGTGATTTCCATGATCTTGGCGGTCAGTTCGTTAAGGGTGATCCGCCGTTGATTGCCGAGGTTAAAGACACCGGTAGCGGAACTTTCCGCGACACGGACATTGGCTTCCGCAACATCTTTGACGAAGGTGAA